>JAJRWQ010000082.1 GCA_024276735.1 Actinomycetes bacterium | reverse complement strand
CGTGGGGCTGCTGGGGCTGGCTGCATACTTGGTGTCCCGTCCCGTGGACCGTTACTATTTCCTGGCACTGTCGGCGGCCCTGGTGCTCACCATCAACCCGTACGCCCTCCTCGACCCCGGGTTCCAGCTTTCCTACGCCGCCGTGCTCGCCATCTACCTGCTGGTACCGCCGCTGCGCCGCGGCTTGCGCTTCCTGCCGGCGGCGGTGGGCGAGGCGGTGGCGGTGTCGGCGGCGACCGGGGTTATCACCGCGCCCATCCTCCTGTATCATTTCCGCCAGGTGCCGCTGGTGAGCATCCCGGCGAACGTGGCCGCGGCGCCGGCGGCGGCGCCGGTGATGCTCCTGGGAGTAGCGGCGGTTGTCGTCGCTCCCCTGGGAGAGACGGCGGTGAAGGCGGTGGATTACCTCGCCGCCGCCTGTACCGGCTACCTGGTCGAAACGGCCCACCTGTTCGCGTCCCGGCCGCGGGCGGTCTGGCACCGTGGGACACCGGGAATCGGCGCCATGGCTGCTTATTACCTGGCCGTTGCCCTGGTGGCTGCTCCGCGGGGAAGGAGGATCTTGCACCGCTGGCTGACAATCGTGCTTGCGCGCCGGTTGCTGCTGCCGCTGGCGATACTGTCGCTGCTGGCAGGCGGTTTTGCCTGCCGGTCCCTGGAAGGCGCCCGGGCACCCACCGACTTCACCGCGTCGTTCCTGGACGTGGGCCAGGGCGACGCCGTCCTCCTGCAGGTGCCCGGGGGCGCAACGGTGCTGGTGGACGGGGGGCCGGGGAGTGACACCGTGGGGCTGCTCAGGCGGAGCGGGGTGGAGCGGCTGGACGCGGTGATCCGCTCGCACCCGCACTTCGATCACCTGGGAGGGCTCGAGGCGGTGGTGGAGACGTTCCCGGTAGGTCGCTTCTACGACGCCGCCCCGGAGACGGCCAGCCCCGCCTACGCCGAGCTCCTGCGTGCCCTGCAGCAGCGGCAGGTGCCCTACTCGGCCCTACGCCGCGGCGAGAGCCTGGAATTCGGCGAGTTGCGCCTGCGCGTGCTGGGACCGGGGGAGGAGAGGCATCCCGACGACGCCAATGCCGACTCGCTGGTGATCGTGGCTTCCTACCGCGGGCTTGATATACTCTTGGCCGGTGACGCCGAGAGTGATTCCCTGGCGCCGCTGGACCTGCCGCCGGTGGCGGTGCTCAAGGTATCGCACCACGGGAGCCGGGACGATGGCCTCCCGCGCCTGCTGGAACGAATCGCCCCCCGGACGGCGGTGATATCCGTGGGCGCCGGCAACCGCTACGGCCATCCCGCTGCCTCGATCCTGGAGGCGCTGCGCGCGGCCGGGGTGGAGGTTTTCCGCACCGACCGCGACGGCACCGTGAGGGTGAAGTGGGCCGGCGGCGCAATCGAGGTGGAGACCGAGCATTGACTTCAGCAAGCGGCAAGAAGGAGCTGGCCCGCGCTTACCTGATCACCGGCAGCGACGGTGACAAGGTGATGGAGGCGGCGCGGCGCCTGCGACGGCGGGTGGCCACGGACGCCGGCACCGATATCGACATCGACATCTTCGATGCCGGCGAGGCCGGCGGCGCCGAGGTGGTCGCCGCCGCCAATACCATGCCCTTCGGCGGCGGCGTGCGCCTGGTGATGGTGTACGACGTGGGCCAGTGGCGCAAGGACGACAAGGACCTGGTGGCGCAGCACCTGGAGGAGCCCTCCCCCCAGTGCTGCCTGGCGCTGGTGGGCTCGGGGCTGCGCCGTAACGAGGCCCTCTACAAGGCGGTGGCCGCGGCGGGCGAGGTGCTGGTGTTCGACACGCCCCGCCCCGCCGACATGCCGGCCTGGGTGGCCAGGCAGGCGCGGCGCCGGGGTATGAAGATGGGCGCCCCCGAGGCGCGCCGGCTGGTGGCGGCCTGCGGCGGCGACCAGCGTGCCATCGCCAGCGAGCTGGACAAGCTGGCCGCCTACACCGGCGGCGGCGCGGTGAAGGCGGAGGACATCGAGTCCGTCTGCTGGGTGTCGGCGGAGACGAAGATCTGGGACCTCACCGACGCCATCGGCGCCCGGGACCGCCGGCTGGCCTTCCGCCGCCTGGAGGACCTGGCCGGCGACCGCCGGGGCGCGGCGTCCGCCTTCTACGCGGTGATGTCGCACCTGAAGCGCCTCTACGTGGTCACCGAGGCGCGGGAGCGGGGGGAGGACCCGGTGGCGGCTGCCTCGGCCCTGGGCATCAAGCCGTACCCGGCGCGAAAGATCGCCTCCCAGAGCGCTGCCTTCGACAGCGGCGGCCTGTTGCAGGCGCTGGCACGGCTGGCGGAGCTGGATGCCGATCTCAAGGGGCGCTCCGACCGGCGCCCGGACCTGGCGCTGGAGATGGCCATGGCGGAGATTTTCGACGTGCTCGAGGCCTGAGGCCCGGGCATCGCCCTGTCAATGAAACCATTTGCGACGGCGCGCGTCGAACATGGTAACGATGGCGGCTTTTCTGCACGACAACGCGTGGGCCCTGGCGGCGATACTGCTGCTGTTCGCCTTCTACCTCTGGAAACGCTACGGTCTCTACCTGCGGGGCATCCGGCAGGTGGACGCGCCGACGGCGGAGCGGATGGTGGCGGAGGAAGACGCGGTGATCGTCGACGTGCGCGAGCGGCGCGAGTACGCGTCCGCGCACATCCCCGGCTCCCGGCACCTGTCGCTGGGCAAGCTGCGGCGCCACCCCGAGGCCCTGGACCGTTACCGGGGCCGGCCGCTGGTCTTGAGCTGCCGCAGTGGCGCCCGTTCGGCACGCGCCTGCATCGTGCTCAAGAAGCACGGTTTCGAGGAAGTGTACAACCTCAGGGGTGGCATCAACGCCTGGATGAGGGCGAAACGCAGGCAGAAAGGGTGATTGCATGGCGCGGGTATTGATGTACTGTACCGAGTTCTGCCGTTTCTGCCGGATGGCGGAACAGCTGCTGCGCAACAAGGGCGTGGAGGAGATCGAGAAGATCTACGTGGACCCGGTGCAGGAGCTGCGCAAGGAAATGATCGCCAGGACCGGCCGGCGCACGGTGCCGCAGATCTTCATCGGTGATCGGCACGTGGGCGGTTACGACGACCTGGTGGAACTGGACCGCCGCGGCGAGCTGGACCAGCTGCTCGGCGGCGAATGAGCGCCGGCGGCGCCCTGCCCGGGGACCGGCCTAGATCCCTTCCACGGCAACGCGGGCGTTGAGGCTGATCTCTTGGTCGGGGCTCTCGGTGAGCGCCTGCAGGTGCGGCACCGCTTCCTCGATCAGCTCGCGGTTGGACATGCCGATGATACCCAGCGCCATCACCGCGTTCTTCACCGCCAGGGGGTTGTTGCTCTCCAGGTAGCGCACCAAGCGGGGTACCTGTTCCCTCACCATCTCCGGGTAATTGAAGCCGATGGCGCCGAAGGCGGAGATGATGCCGCCGCAGCTCGCTTCCTTGGCGTGCTCCAGTACCTGGACCAGCCGGGGAAAGACATCCTTCACCAGCTCCGGTGAGTTGATGCCGATCTTGCCCAGCGCCTGGGCGCCGGCCTCGCGCTCGTCGTCGTCGTCCGCGTCGAGCATGGCTTTCAGCTTGTCCAGGTCCTCTTCCACCAGGTCGGGAAAGTTGAAGCCGATGTTGCCGATGGCGCAGGCGGCGTCCTGGCGCAGGAAGGTGTCCTCGTCGTCGAGCATCTCCCGGAGGATCGGCAGCAGCTCCTGGGACTTGTCGCGGAAGTTGAAGACCAGGTTGCCCAGGGCACAGGCCCCTTCCGACTTGAGCTCGGGGTTGTCCTCCAGGGTCTTGAGGATGTTGGCGATGTAGGGGTAGACGGCCTCGGGCTGGTCGAAGCCGAAGCGGCCCAGCACCGTGAGGATGCCGCGGCGGGTCTCCACGTCGGCGGTCTCCAGCGCCCGCGCCAGTTTCTCCACCTGGGAGGGGTCCTGGTAGAGGAGCTCCGAGATGGCTCCGAACCGGTGTTCTCTCAGCAGTTCCTGGATCTTCTCGGGCATGGTTCTCTCCGGCTGGATCGAGGCTGGACTTTCCTGAGCTATATATACCCGCTTTTTTCCTTACGAAGCATGGGCATGAAAAAAGGCCGCGTGAGCGCGGCCTCGAGGATGCAATCTACGACGAACCTGTATTTAGTCTGATTCCTCTTCGCTTTCGCCTTCGTCTTCCTGTCCGGCTTCGTCTTTGGTCTCGGCCTCTGCCTCTTCCGGAGAGTCGGTCTCGGCCTCTTCTTCCTTCTGCTCTTCGTCCCCGGTATCGGCAGGGGAGGATTCTACTGCTGCCCCTTCCTCCTCGGCGGCTTCCTCCTCGGCAGTGGCTTCGGCAGCCGGCTCCTCACCGGCGGCCTCTTCCGCCTCCGCTGCTTCGGCAGCCTCGCCTTCTCCTTCATCTTCCGGGGCCGCTTCGCTGGCTGCCGCAGCCGCCTCCGCCTCGGCCCTTGCCGCCGCGCGGGCGCGGGCCTGCTTGCGGGCCTCGATCTTCTTCCGGCGGCGCTCGGCGCGGCGCTCGGCCTTCGACTTGCCGTCCCTGGGCTCGTGCTTGGCCGCTCCCTTGGGCAGGCCCTGTCCCTCGGGCAGGTCGACTATCGCCGCCACCCGCGCCTTCTTGCGGGCGGCGTTGTTGGCGTGAATCACCCCGCGCTCCGCCGCCTTGTCGATGAACGATATCAGCTCCAGCCCCTTCTGCACGACGTTG
>JAJRWQ010000007.1 GCA_024276735.1 Actinomycetes bacterium | reverse complement strand
CTTGTTGCCGTGGCGGCCGGCCAGCTTGTCTCCCTCGGCGATCTTGCGCTTGGTGGCCACGTAGACGCGCACCATCTTGTTCACGCCGGGGGGAAGGTCGTCCCCCTGCTCGCGCGAGAAGATCTTCACGTCGATGACGCGACCGCCCTCGCCGTGGGGCACCTTCAGCGAGGTATCGCGCACCTCGCGCGCCTTCTCCTTGAAGATCGCCCGGATCAGCTTTTCCTCCGCGGTGAGCTCGGTCTCGCCCTTGGGCGTCACCTTGCCCACCAGCAGGTCGCCGGAGTCCACCTCGGCGCCGATGCGCACGATGCCGTCCTCGTCCAGGTCGGCCAGGGACTCCTCGCTGCGGTTGGGAATGTCGCGGGTGATCTCCTCGTCGCCCAGCTTGGTGGTGCGCGCCTCCACCTCGTACTCCTCGATGTGCACCGAGGTGAGCACGTCGTCCTTCACCAGGCGCTCGCTGATGACGATGGCGTCCTCGAAGTTGTATCCTTCCCAGCTCATGAAGGCCACCAGCAGGTTCTTGCCCAGGGCCAGCTCGCCCATGTCGGTGGAGGCGCCGTCGGCCAGCACCGCGTTCTTTTTCACCCGCTCACCCTCGGTCACCAGCGGCCGCTGGTGGATCAGCGTCCCCTGGTTGGAGCGGGTGAACTTCTGCAGCCGGTAAGTGTCCTCGCCGTTCCGCGTCTCGATGACGATGTGGTCGGCGTCCACTTCCTTCACCTTGCCCGGGTTCCTGGCTATCACCACGTCGCCGGCGTCGATGGCGGCCCGCGCCTCCATGCCGGTGCCCACCAGCGGCGCCTCGGACGTGAGCAGCGGCACCGCCTGGCGCTGCATGTTGGATCCCATCAGCGCCCGGTTGGCGTCGTTGTGTTCCAGGAAGGGAATCAGCGCCGTGGCCACCGAGACGATCTGCTGCGGCGTCACGTCCATGAAGTCCACGTCCTTGGGATGAACGTTGACCGCCTCGCCCTCGCGTGAACGCGCCAGCACCGTGTCGTTCTTGAACTTGCCGGTCTTGGGGTCCACCTCGGCGTTGGCCTGGGCGATGATGTACTTGTCCTCCTCGCTGGCGTCGAGGTAGACGATCTCGTCGGTGACCTTGCCCTTGACCACCTTGCGGTAAGGCGTCTGGATGAAGCCGAACTCGTTGACGGTGGCGTAGGAGCTCAGCGAGCCGATGAGGCCGATGTTGGGCCCTTCCGGCGTCTCGATGGGACACATGCGGCCGTAGTGAGTCGGGTGCACGTCGCGCACCTCGATCGGCGCCCGCTCGCGGGTGAGCCCGCCGGCACCGAGGGCGCTGAGACGCCGCCGGTGCGTCAGCCCCGCCAGGGTATTGGTCTGGTCCATGAACTGCGAAAGCTGCGAGGAGCCGAAGAATTCCTTGATCGCCGCCACCACGGGACGGATGTTGATGATCGTCTGCGGGGTGATGGTGTCCACGTCCTCGGTGGTCATCCGCTCCTTCACCGCCCGCTCCATGCGGTAGAGGCCGATGCGGAAGGCGTCCTGCACCAGCTCGCCCACGGTGCGCAGGCGGCGGTTGCCGAAGTGCTCGAACTCGTCCAGGTCGTGGGCGACCCGGTCGCGCGCGTCCTTCATCAGCTGGCGCGCCTCGGCGGCGTAATCGGCGGCGTCCTCCGGCACGCCCAGCTTGCCGGGAAGCTGCACCAGCTCGCGGATGAGGGGGATGATGTCCTCGTGCGTGAGCGTCCGCTGCGAGGGATCCACGTCCAGTCCCAGGCGGGTGTTGAGCTTGTAACGGCCCACCTTGGTGAGGTCGTACCGCTTGGGATCGAAGAAAAGAGCATTGAGCAGCTGGCGGGCGCCGTCCAGCGTGGGCCGGTCTCCCTGCCGCTGCTTCTTGAAGAGCTCGATCAGGGCCTCTTCCTCGCTGGCGGCCCCGTCACGCTCCAGCGTCTTCTTTATGTACACCGAGCCGTCGAAGAGCTCCAGCAGCTGCTCCTCGTCGTAGCCCATCGCCCGCAGCAGGATGGTCACCGGCAGCTTGCGCTTGCGGTCGATGCGCGCGTTCACCAGCCCCTTCTTGTCTATCTCCAGCTCCAGCCAGGACCCCCGCGACGGCATCAGGTTGGCGATGAAGACCTGCTTCGCCGAGTCCTTGGGCTCCATGATGTAGGCCCCCGGCGAGCGCACCAGCTGGGTGACCACCACCCGCTCGGTGCCGTTGTAGATGAAGGTGCCCCAGTCGGTCATCATCGGGATGTCGCCCATGAACACCTTCTGGGAACGGATGACGCCGGTCTCCTTGTTGATGAAGTTGATGTTCATGAACAGCGGCGCCGAGTAGGTGCCGTCCTTGTCACGGCACTCCTCGATGGTGTTTTCCGGCTCTTCGAAATAGTGTTCGCCGAACTCCACCGCCAGGTTGTTGGTGAAGTCCTCGATGGGCGAGATGTCCGCTATCGTTTCGCGGATGCCGTCGGTGAGAAACCACTCGTAGGACTTCTTCTGGATGTCTATGAGGTTGGGAACCTCGAGATGCTTTTCGAGTTTCGAGAAGGACTTACGCTGGCGGGGACTGGTTGCAAAACTCGAACTTCGGGCCAAAAGGCTCACCCCTCCTGGACAGGATTATTGCAGGGAAAAACCGCCGTGCTACGCACGAACAATGCAATATAGCACACGCTCCGCCGAGAAGCAAGGAAGGCGGAGGGATCCGCGTAACGGCGGTGAAACGCGGGAGGGGCGCCGCGCCCGGACGGGCGCGGCGCCCCCATGCTCCCGGCAGTCGCCGGGCTACTTCACTTCCACGGTGGCGCCGACTTCCTCCAGCTTGGCCTTGATGTCCTCCGCCTCTTCCTTGGAGACACCTTCCTTCACCGGGCTGGGAGCGCCGTCGACCACGCCCTTGGCCTCCTTCAGGCCCAGGCCGGTGGCGGCGCGCACCACCTTGATCACCTGGATCTTCTTGTCGCCGACCTCGGTGAGCACCACGTCGAACGACGTCTTCTCCTCGGCGGCCTCGCCACCCTCGGCGGCGGGGGCGGCACCGGGAGCCGCTACCGCCACCGGGGCGGCGGCGCTGACGCCGAACTCCTCCTCCAGCGCCTTCACCAGCTCGGCGAGCTCGGAGACGCTGAGGTTCTTGATTTCCTCGATTATCGAATCGACTGCCATTCTTTTTTTCCTCCTCGGATATCGTTCGGGCGAAACCCCTCTCCGGGCGCCGGCGCGGTTCTTGCCGCGGCGGGCGGCCCCGGCTCAGGCGGCCTCCGCCTCCTTTTGTTCACGCACGCGCCCCAGCACCGTCACCAGCCCGCGCATGGGACCGGCGCAGACCCCGGCCAGGCCGCGCAGGGGCGACTGGAGCATGCCTACCAGCTTGGCCTGCAGCTCTTCCAGCGAGGGCAGCGAGGCCAGGAACTCGATCCGCTCCAGGTCCACCGCCTCTCCGTCGAGAATGCCGCCCTTGATCTGGAGCGGCTTCAGTTCCTTGGCGAACTTCGTCAGCACCTTTGCCGCCGCCACCCCCTCGTCGGGGCAAAAGGCCACCGCGGTGGGACCTTCCAGGAACTGCTTCAGGTCCGGTACCGAGGCCTGGTCGGCGGCGCGCTCCATCAGCGAGTTCTTCACCACCTGGAACACGGCTCCCGCCCGGCGCATCTCGTTGCGCAGCTCGCTGGCCTCGGCGACGGTGAGGCCGCGGTAGTCGGCGAGAAACATCGCCGGGCTGGACCCGATCTTTTCGGCCAGCTCCTCTACCCTGGCTGCTTTCTCTTCCCTGTTCATCTCTCACCTCCCGGCATGAAAAAATCCATCCCTGCAGAGATGGACAGGCGCGGCGAGGCCGCCTTCTTCTCCACCTCGGCAGGCGGGCCTTCATGGCCCCTTGGGCCCGCTCGGCCCTGCGGCCGCGGCGGGCACCGGCTTTCTTCGGTGTTACCGGTTATTCTGTTGTCGTTCCCGGCGGCGCCGGCAATGCTCAGGCGGCGCTCTCCTCCAGGAAATCGCGGGTGATCGCCGGGTCGATGCGTATGCCCGGCCCCATGGTCGAGGTAATGACTATCGACTTCAGGTACCTGCCCTTGGCCGAGGCAGGCTTGGCGCGAATGATCTCGTCCAGCACCGCGGCGTAGTTCTCCAGCAGCTGCTGCTCGGAGAAGGAAAGCTTGCCGATCGCCAGGTGAATGATGCCGGTGCGGTCGGTGCGGTACTCCACCTTGCCCGCCTTGGCCTCTTCCACCGCCTTGGCGATCTCGAAGGTGACCGTGCCCGCCTTGGGGTTGGGCATCAGCCCCCGGGGGCCCAGCACCCGGCCCAGCTTGCCCACTACCTTCATCATGTCCGGGGTGGCGATGGCCACGTCGAACTCGAACCAGCCGCCTTCCACCTTCTTGGCCAGGTCCTCGCCGCCCACCACGTCGGCGCCCGCGTCACGGGCCTCCTTTTCCTTCTCGCCCTCGGCGAAGACCGCCACCCGCATCTCCTTGCCGGTGCCGTGGGGGAGCATCATCGTGCCCCGGATCATCTGGTCGGCCTTGCGCGGGTCCACTCCCAGGCGGAAGTGCACTTCCACGGTCTCGTCGAACTTCGCCGGCGGAAACGCCTTCAGCGCCGCCACCGCCTCCCGCGGCGCGTACAGCTTGCCCCGGTCCACCGCCGCTGCTGCTTCACGGTATCGCTTTCCCCCGGTGGCAGCCATCCTACTCCACCACCAGTCCCATGCTGCGGGCGGTGCCGGCGATGATCTTCATCGCCGCCTCGATATCGTTGGCGTTCAAATCTCTCATCTTCTTCTCGGCGATCTCCTTCACTGCTTCCCGGGAGACGGTTCCCACCTTCTCGCGGTTGGGCTCACCGGAGCCTTTCTCCAGGCCCGCCGCCTTCTTCAGGAGCACCGCCGCCGGCGGCGTCCTGGTGATGAAGGTGAAGGAACGGTCCTCGTAGACGGTGATCTCCACCGGGATGATGGTGTCGCCTTCCTGCTGCGTCTGGGCGTTGAAGGCCTTGCAGAAATCCATGATGTTGACGCCGTGCTGGCCCATGGCAGGGCCTACCGGCGGCGCCGGGTTCGCCTGGCCCGCGGGTATCTGCAGCTTGATCACCGTCATTACCGGCTTGGAAGCCACTGTCAGAAACGCTCCTTTCGTGAACGCGCGAAGGTAAAGAATACATCAACGACCGTAGCCGCCGCAACCATCTCAGACCTTCTTCACCTGGTCGAAACTGAGCTGCGCCGGCGTCTCCCGCCCGAAGATGTTCACCATCACCGTGAGCTTGTTCTGGTCCTCGTTGACCTCCGAGACCTCGCCGCTGAAGTCCGCCAGCGGGCCGGACATCACGCGCACCTTCTCACCCACGCTGAAGCGGGCGACCGCCTTGGGCTTCTCCTCGGTGGTGACGCTCTCGAGAATGCGGCCCACTTCCTCGGCGGTGAGCGGCAGCGGCTTGTTGTCCGGGCGGTTGCTGGCGCCCACGAAGCCGGTGACGCCCGGCGTGTTCTTCACCACCGTCCAGGCATCGTCGGTCATGCGCATCTTCACCATCACGTAGCCGGGGAAGATCCGCTTCTCCGTCTGCACCTTCTTGCCGTTCTTGGTCTCCACCACCTGCTCGGTGGGAACCACGATCTCCTTCACGTTCTTCTCCTGGTGCATGGTCTTGATGCGCTGGAGAAGATTGAGGCGGACCTTGTTCTCGTGTCCCGAGTATGTATTTATCACGTACCAGTTGAATGCCATTGCGCCGTCTCCCTCAACCAGCCATCTGGATCAGTCTCGAAAAGACCACGTCCAGCACGAAGATGAAAACGGCGGTAACCGCCACCGCGACCACCACGGCGATGGTGGACTGCACCAGCTCGTCCCGCGTGGGCCAGGTCACCTTCGTGAGCTCCAGCCGCACCTCGCGCAGGAACTTGGTTACCTTGTTCCCACCCCTGCCGGGCGCCTTGCTTCCCTTCGCCGCCTTTGCCTGCTTGGCAGGCCGGGCGCCGCGGATCCTGCCACCCTTCTTCGCCGGCGCCTTCTTCCCGGGGCCGGCGGTCCCGCCCTTCGACGGTGCCGCAGCTGCCTTCTTGTTCTTCCCGCGGGAAGCGCCCGAAGGAGCCTTTTTCTTTTTTGTCCTGGCGGGTTTCGCCAATTTCATTACCTCGCTGGCCGGCCATGTTCACCGGTGCACCGCCGGCTCCGGAGACGCTTCGCCGCCACTTTCTCCAGACCGGATTCGACAGGCGGGAGTCCTCGACTGGCAGGGCTGGAGGGACTCGAACCCCCAACATCCGGTTTTGGAGACCGGCGCTCTACCAGTTGGAGCTACAGCCCTGCGGTCACCCCCGGCAGGGGGCTTCCCAAGGCGAATTATAACCCCGCCGCGCCGCCATTATCAAAGCAGGACGGCGCCCTCGAGCGCTAGCGCGTCTCCCGGTGAACCGTGTGCGTGCGACAGGAGGGGCAGTATTTTTTCAGCTCCAGCCGGTCGCGGTTCTTCACCTTGTTCTTGGTCGTATTGTAGTTGCGCCGCTTGCACTCGGTGCAGGCAAGCGTCACCATCGGCCTCTTGTCAGACGCCATCTCCGGACTCCGTATCAGTGCAATATAAAAGACGGCTGCGCCGTCCCGAAAGAACCACCAGTAAGATAGCAAATAAGGTTTGCGGTTTCCAGCTGCCCCCGGCTAACGCTTGATGGCCACGCAGTCGCTGACGGCGTAGACGATCCGCAGCTTGTCATCGTCGGCCATGCCGTTCATCGCCTCCGGGTTGATGAAGTTGCCGTCGGCGTCCAGCTGGAGACCGATGGGCTCCGTGAGCGGCTTCACGGTGATCTCGATGCAGGCATCGTAGGCTTTCTCGAGTGCCGGTGAGGGGCCGTTGGCCTCCTTGATGAGCGCCAGTGACCTCTCTATCGCCTGCTGCATCCCGTAGTCATTGGTGGCCAGGGCCTCAACCAGCGGCTCGATGGCCGCCGGGTCGGCGATCGCCCCCAGCGACTCGGCCACCTGCAGGCGCACCTCCCGGTCTTCATCGTCGAGGAGCGGCGCCAGCGCGCTCACCGCCGCGGGATCGCCGATCTTCCCCAGGGTGTCGGCGGCGGCTTTCCTGGCCCGGGGATCCTCGTTCGCCAGCGCCGCCTTCAGCGGCTCGACGGCGGGAGCGCCGATTTGAACCAGCGTATTCTTCTTCCATGCCAGCGACGTGGAGCTGCGGTTGCCGGAGTAGCCCAGCGAGTCCACCAGCGGCTGCACCGCCGGCTCGCCGATGCGCACCAGCACTGCCTGCACCCGCTTGAGGAAATCGACGTCCTGGTTGTCGCCGCTGAAGGCCGCGACCAGCGGCTGTACGGCGGCTCCGCCCTGCTCCACCAGGGCGTCCGCCGCCGCCTCGCGTTCCCCCTGATCCTCACTGGCCAGCTTGGCTACCAGGTCCTCGTCTCCGTCTCCCGCCTGCGGCTCGCTGCCGCAACCGGCCAGGAACGAAAGCGAGAGGAGCAGGACCGCGGCCAGCAGGCAAACCGCCGGCAGGGCGTGGATACGGGAGCGTGGATTTCCTTTTTCAGCAGGCATCGGGCTCATCGCCTGGAATCGGGTAATTGCGGATTCTGGATGCTGGATACTGGATCAAAACTTCTCATCTCCTGCCTGGCTTCAAGCCACTAACGACTTCATCCCCGGTCCACAGGGCAGATCCTGGGTGCTGGATTCTGGATTTTGGATGCTAGATACTGGATCAAACTATCGCATCCTCACAAAAGCTTCGAACCACCAACGACTTTATCCAGCGTCCAGAATCCAGTGTCCAGCGTCCGCTTCATTGGTAGCGGTGGCAGGACTCGAACCTGCGACACGCGGATTATGATTCCGCTGCTCTAACCAGCTGAGCTACACCGCCGTGTGCGGATTCTGGATCCTGGATGCTGGATTCTGGATCAAACTATCTATCGCACCCTCATCAATGTTTCGAACCATGAAGGTCTTTTTCCAGCGTCCAGAATCCAGTGTCCAGCGTCCGCTGAATGGAGCCCGGTTGCGGACTTGAACCGCAGACCCCCTCCTTACCATGGAGGTGCTCTACCAACTGAGCTAACCGGGCTTATACGGACTCTGGATGCTGGATACTGGATACTGGATAAACTATCGCATCCTCACCAAAGCTTCGAACCACCAACGACTTTATCCAGCGTCCAGAATCCAGCATCCAGCATCCGCTCCTGGTGGGGGAGACTGGATTCGAACCAGTGTAGGCAACGCCAACGGATTTACAGTCCGCCCCCTTTAACCACTCGGGCACTCCCCCACTGAGTCTTCGCCGGGCGGGCCATGGGCACCGGGTACTGCCCACGCGGCCGGCAAATTGTAAGCAATGCCGCCGCGCTTTTCAAACTACCCGAACCGGGAAAAATTATAGCACAGGGCCGTTACTGGAGGCGGCGGCGGAGCTGTCCCCGGACAGTGCCCGCGGCAGGCATGCCTTGAAGCAGCGGCTCATTGCTGTTATCTTCGAAGCAAGGACGGTTACGCCCGCCTTCGTGCACGGCGTTTCGCGGTCCCGCCGGGGTGGAGAGGGACGCCGGCGGCATGAGGGCCGCCGGCAGCGTGGGCGCTAGAACAGGAGCAGCGAGACTTGGGGCCGACAATTCTTCTCTGCCTGGCGGCGGTCGCCGTCAACCTTCCCTTCGGCTACTGGCGTGCCGGCACGCGCAAGCTCTCCTGGCAATGGTTCCTGGCCGTGCACATGCCGGTGCCGCTGGTGATCGTCATGCGGCTCCTGAGCGGCGTCGGCTGGCGGCTGGTACCGCTGCTGATAGTATGTGCCATTGCCGGCCAGCTCCTGGGGGGAGCGCTGCGCCCGTCGGGCGGCCCGCGGCGGGCAACCGAGAAGATCGGGGTGGACGGCAATGAACATTAAGCTCACCAACAAGCTGAGGCGGCTGTTCGGCGGCAAGCCCATACCCCTCTGCCCCACCTGCCGCTACGACTGGCGCTCGGCCTGCTCCAACCTCGACCGCCCTTACGTCACCGAGTGTGACGAGTACAAGAAGCGCTACTGAGCAGCGTCACCGCCCTCTTTCGCGCCTTTCTCCCGCAGGCGGCTCCGGCGGTAGGCGACGAAAACGAACGCTGCCAGCGACACGGCGACCATCTCCAGCACTTCTTCCACCAGGGTGACGTAGTCCTCCTTGAAGCCGGCATGGAAGTGCAGCATGTAGACGTCGAAGTCCTCGATGCCGGCGGCGGCGACGACGAAGATCAGGCCCGCCAGCGCCAGCAGGAAGAAGTAGCGCCGCCGGCCGGCGAAGATGCGCCAGGTGTAGCGGGCCATGGGCACCGCCACCGCCACCGCCAGGATGAAGCCGAAGACGGTCCACGGCCAGGCGTAACCTCCCAGCTGGGCAAGCGAAGGATAGCGCCCGTAGAGACCGTAGAGCAGGTAATCGGACCGCTCGTGGATGGCAAAAAACTCGTCGGCGGCCATGATCATCAGCACCGCGCTGATGGCCAGCCAGACGGTGGATGCCCTGACTCCCCCCAGGCGGCGCTCCCGGTCGACGCGGGCACACTTGAAGGCGAAAACACCCGCCAGGATCAGCTGCAGCGTCGAGTAGGTGCTGGGCACGTTGTACTCCACGTCGAGATGGAACGCCCGCATCAGGCCCACCGAGGGGCTGTTGCGGGTGAGCAGGAACAGCACCCCCATGGCGAGGTCCAGCGCCAAGAGCAGCGCCAGCACCAACAGCGGCGAGACGCCGAGCCCGCCCCCGGCCCCCGCCGCCGGGGCCGTTTTCGCGGCCGCGGCCGCTTCCTTTTCTTTCCCTGCCTTCCCGGCGGCCGGCGCGGCCGGCGCCGTGTCCGCGGTGGCGGCCCCGTAGCCGCCGCCGCCGGGAGTCTCGATGCGCACCATGTCTCCCTGCTCCAGCGAGCGGGTGAGCTTGGGCGGTACCTCGCGGTCGTTGACGAAGTCCCTGCCGGGCATCCCCGCCTCGCCGCCACCGGCGCCGCGGGGCCCGTGCCGCCGCCGGTCGGCGAGCAGCGAGAGGCGGGCGGGCGCCAGCAGCCTCAACGTCCTGACGATGCCGTCGCCGCCGCGGTGGCGGCCGCTGCCGCCGGAGCCCCGCCGCAGCTCGTAGCGCTCCACCCGCAGGGGATAGGCCATCTCCAGGGCCTCTATGGGCGTGTTCAGGGTATTGGTGGTTCCCAGGTGGATGCCGCTGGCGCCGTCGCGGTCGGGGCAGGCGCCGGCGCCGCCGCCGATGGTCTCGTAGTAATTGAAATCATCGTTGCCGATGGTGAGGTTGTTCATCGTCCCCTGCCCTTGCGCCGGCAGGTCGACGGCCTCCGCGAAGGCCAGGAGCACCGCGTCGGCGATCCGCTGCGAGGCCTCGACGTTGCCGCCCGCCACCGCCGCCGGCGGCCGCGCGTTCACCAGCGATCCCTCGGGAGCGCTCACCCGTACCGGCGCCAGGGAGCCGGCGTTGGGAGGGATATCGGGGTCGGTCACCACCCGCACCGCGTAGTAACAGGCGGACCTGGTCACGGACATGGGGCAGTTGAGGTTTCCCTCCTCCTGGGGGGAGGTGCCCTCGAAGTCGATGAAGATCTCCTCGCCGCGCACCTCCACCCGCACGGCGATCACCAGGTCGCGGGCGTCACGCTCCAGGTAGTCCTCGGCGCGGTAGACACCGTCGGGCAGGCTGGCGATGGCAGCGTGCATGCGCCGCTCCGAGTAGGCGGGCGCCTCCGCCATCGCCGCCGATACCGCCTCCATGCCCTTGCGGTCCACCAGCTGGTTGAGCCGGCGGGCGGCGATGGTGGCCGCCCCCAGTTGCGCTTCCAGGTCGCCGCGCCGCTCCTGCGGCCGCCGCATGCGGGAGAGAATGTCCCGGAGAAAATCCTCCTCGAGCTCGCCGGCCGCCACCAGCCGCGTCGGCGGGATCACCACCCCCTCTTCCTCCAGGGTGGTGGAATCGGCGGGCATGCTCCCCGGCTCGCGCCCGCCCACGTCAGCATGGTGCGCCCGGCTGGCGGCGAAGGCGATCACCTCGCCCTCGCGCTCGATGGCAGAGACCAGGGTGATGTCCGGCAGGTGGGTGCCGCCGCGGAAGGGATCGTTGAGGATGAAGACGTCCCCGGGGGCGGGGTCCTCTGCCAGCACCGCCGCCACCGCGTCGGGCATCGCTCCCAGGTGCACCGGGATGTGCTCCGCCTGGGCCACCAGGCGTCCGCGGGAGTCGAACAGCGCCGTGGAACAGTCGCGGCGCTCCTTGATGTTGGCGGAATAGGATGCCCTGACCAGCGCCGCTCCCATCTCCTCGCAGATGGAGCGCAGGGCGGAGGCGATCACCTGGATGGTCACCGGGTCCGGGGCGCCGCGGCCGCGCTTCGCGCGTGAGGCGCTCATGACCGCTCCAGCCAGAGATTGCCGGCGGCGTCCCCGCGCGCCTTCCAGCCCGGGGGCACCACGGTGGTGGCCTCCCCCTCCTCGATCCCCAGCGGCCCGGTGACGCCGTCGGCGCCGATGCTCCCCCGGCGCCGAACCTCGATGTCCAGCCACTCGCCGTCGAAGCAGGCCAGCCGCCGTTCCGCTGCTTCCTCCCCGGCCGCCGGCTCCGCCGCCGGTGCCGGCGCCTCGCCGGGCCGCACGGCGGCGAGCCTGATGTTGACCAGCTCCGGCGGCGACTGCATCCGGAACCCGTAGGCCTGCTCGTGGGCCGCCGCCAGCGCCGCCTCCACCTGCTCCCGTTTCACCGGCCGCTCCAGCTCCACACCGAGCTCGTGCGACTGGCCCTGGTAACGTACGTCGGCCGTGAAACGCAGCTCCGCCCCGGGGAGCTCGCGGTGGGCCCGGGCCGCCATCTGCTCGCAAACCTCTTCCAGCAATCCCTCGTCCCAGCCGCAGTCCGCCAGCACCGTTCTCACCCAGTCGCGCCGCTGGTCGCCCACCACCATGCCCAGTGCCGAGAGCACCCCCGAGCTCCCGGGAACCAGCACCCGCCGGATCTCCAGCTCCTGCGCCAGCTCCGCCGCATGCATGGGGCCGGCGCCGCCGAAGGCCACCAGCGTGAACTCGCGGGGGTCATGACCGCGCTCGACGCTGATCACCTTGATCGCCTTCACCATGTTGGCGTTGGCCACGCGGCGGATGCCGAGGGCGGTATCGTCACGCGAGAGATCCAGCGCCGCCGCCAGGCGGTCGATCGCCGTCTCCGCCGCCACCTTGTCCAGCGCCATGCCGCCGTCGCCGCCCAGCTGCTCGCCCAGGTACCCCAGGCAGATGTCGGCGTCGGTCACCGTGGGCTCCTCGCCGCCGCGGCCGTAGCAGGCGGGGCCGGGCTCGGCGCCGGCGCTCGTGGGGCCCACCCTGAGGGCGCCGCCGGCATCGACCCAGGCGATGCTGCCGCCGCCGGCACCGATGGTATGGATGTCCACCATGGGCAGCGCCACCGGGCAACCGCCGATGTTGACACCGGTGGTGGTGGAAACCTCGCCCCCGCGCACCAGGCTGACGTCGGTGCTGGTGCCGCCCATGTCGAAAGTGATCAGGTCGCCGGCGCCGCTGGCGGAGGCGGCGTGAATGGCGCCCACCACCCCCGCTGCCGGCCCGGAGAGCAGGAGCAGCGCCGCGCTCGCCGCCGCCTTCTCCAGCGGCAGCACGCCGCCGCTGGACTGCATGATCGCCGGCGCCGGTAAGCCTGCTGCCTCCGCCTTCTCCGCCAGCGCCTCCAGGTAGCGGGCCACCACCGGCGTCAGGTAGGCGTCGACGGCGGTGGTGCTGAAACGTTCGTACTCGCGGAACTGGGGCAGCACCTCGCTGGAGAGCGAGACGTGCACCCCCGGCAGCCGCCGGCGCAGCTCCTCGCCCAGGCGGCGCTCGTGTTCCGGCTGCAGGAAGGAGAACAGCAGGCACACGGCCACCGCCGCCGGCGCCGCCGCCGCTACCTCCGCCGCCACCCTCTCGGCTTCCGCGGCGGTCAACTCCTCGATCACGCCCCCGGCGCCCACGCGCTCGCGGACGGTGAAGCGCAGTTCCCGCGGCACCAGGGACGGCGGCTTCCGGGGGCAGGCGTCGTAGAGGCGCGGCCGGTCCTGGCGACCGATCTCCAGCAGGTCCCCGAATCCCGACGTCGCCAGCGAGGCCGTGCGCGCCCCCTTGCGCTCCAGCAGGGCATTGGTGGCGGTGGTCATGCCGTGGGCGAAGTAAGTCACCGCGGCCGCCTCGATGCCGGCGGCGGCGATCACCTGCTCCGCTGCCGCCATCACCGATTGCGACTGGTCGGCGGCAGTGGGGACCTTGGCCCGGTGGAAACGCCCCCCCACCGAGAGCACCGCGTCGGTGAAGGTGCCGCCGACGTCCACTCCCAGCACCGCCCTTGCCTCAGCCATCGCCGCCGCTCACCTCACCTTGACGTAGGCCAGGAAGTTTACCGTCTCGAAGGCTACCATCCAGAGCAGCAGCGCCTCGGCGGCGAAGCGGGCACGCTCGCGCCTCAGCAGCCGGTCGAGACCTAACACCAGCAGGAACGCGCCCGCCGGCAACAGCGGGTAGAGGTAGCGGCCGGGCACGCCGCCGATGCCGGAAGCAAAGGGCAACAGCAGTTCCACCACCAGGCCGCCGCAGAAAACGAGGGTGAGGAACACCACTCCCGAGCGCACCACCGGCACCTGGTACCGAAAGCGGTAAAAGAAATAGTAACCCAGCCCCAGCACCGCCACCGCCATCGCCGCGAAGGCAGCCACCCAGGTATAGCGCCAGAGCGGGAAGGGAAAGATGGGCTCCCCGAACCAGAAGGTGGGCAGCAGCTCGTCGAGCCTCAGGGTGCTCACGTCGCGCAGCGGCGAGGCAAAGAAGGAGGACATCAGCGGCGTGGCGGCCGCGGCCCCGGAGGCATCGCCGTACAGCAGGCAGTTTCTCGTCACCCACGGCCCCAGCAGCGCCGCCGCCGGCAGCGCCGTCACCAGCGCCTGCTTCCAGGCCTGCCGCGGCGTCGTGCCCCGGTACCTGGCCGCCAGCCAAAGCGCCAGCGCCACCGCCGGCACCAGGAATATCGCCGTCGCCTTGGCGAGCATGGCCGCCCCCACCAGCGCCCCCGTCACCAGGCTGCGGCGGGTGCTCGGGCCCCGCCGGGCCGTAATCAGCATCGCCAGCACCGCGGCGGCCGCCAGGGGGTTTGCCAGGGCATCGTTGGTGACCTGGGACATGTTCAGGGCGTACCCCTGGACCAGCAGCACCACCACCGGCGTGCCCAGCACCACCAGGCGGCTTTCGGGAAACGCCTCGCGGGCGGTGATGTAGGCGATGGGCACCATCAACGAGGCCATCAGCACCGCCAGCAGCCGCATGGCGTAGAGCTTCGCCAGCGAGCCGCCGGGCACGGCCGCGTACAGGGGCGCGTTGACCGCGTAGTAGAGGGGCGGTTGCATGGCCTCGTAGTTGAAGTACCAGAGGTTGCGGCGCACCCACCGCTCCCGCTGCTGCTGGTCCAGCCCCGCGGGTACGGTCGTCCACTGGGAAGGATCCCGGTGCACCGGCGGCGACACCGCTCCCGCCGGGTACCAGCCCCACTGGTCCTGCTCCAGCGAGATCGCCACCACCTCCGGGGAAATGAAGGTCTCGCCCTCCACCGGCAGCGCGCGGCTCTCTACCAAATACTGGACGTAGTGGAAGTGCTGTGCCTCGTCCACGCGGCTCCATACCGGCTGCAACAGGGCGAAGGCGGCTCCCTCCACCACCAGCAGCAGCCACAGCAGGAAGACGATACGGTGATCGCGATCCGCCAGGATCCCCCGCACCGCGGAAAGGCGCCGGCGGGGAACGGCGGGGGCGGCAGTCGCCGGCCGGCTGGCGCCGATCTCCGGGGCCGCCGGCTTCACGCCACCCACCTGCCGGTAACGAAGGCGGCAGTGGAGACTCCCAGGAGCGCCATCGACACCGCCGTCACCAGCCACCGGGCCGCCCGCCTCTCGGTCACCAGTGCCATGACGATGAAGAGCGGGAACACCACCAGCAGGTAGCGGCTCATGGACTTGGTGGTGCCGCCGGCGAGGGGAAAGAGCAGGTTGATGATCATGTAGAAAATGTACGAGCCGGGCAGTTTCTTCCTGGTGCCCACCACGATCGCCGCCAGCAGGAGCGCCGCTGCCGCCAGCTCGTAGATCACCCAGGGCTCGGAGCCGGTGACGAGAATACCCAGGTCGTTGCTGATGCTGCCCGCCAGCGGTGTCAGCCGGTGGCCCCAGCCGCTCACCTGCGTCTCGGCGAAGGCCAGCGGCAGGCCGAAGGTCATGTAGAGATAGGCCATGTAGGCCGCCAGCCCCACCGGCACCAGCGATATCCAGAGCACCGAGGGGCGCACGCGCCGCAGGGAGAACGAGCGGCGGGAGAAATACTCGTAGGCAAGCGGCAGGAAGATGAAAACCCCGGTCACCCGCGTCAGCGCCGCCAGGCAGCCCCAGGCGCCGGCGGCGGCCCAGCGGCCCCGGCGGGCGTAGTAGAAGGAGGCCACGCTGGTGAGCAGGAACAGTGACTCCGTGTAGAAGGAGCTGAAGAAAACCGCCGTGGGAAAAATGGCCAGGAACCAGACGGCGCGGTTCGCCGTCGCCTCGTCGTAGTCCAGGCGCACCAGCCGGTGAAAGAAGAACATTCCCGCCAGCAGGAAGGCAGCCGACAGCACCAGCCCCGCCTCCAGGTAGCGTCCCCCCAGCATGCCGCCCGCGGCCTTCACCGCCAGCGGGTAGAGCGGAAAGAAGGCCACGTTGGACTGGTCACCGTCCACCCACTGGTAGCCGTCGGTGGAGATGGACATGTACCAGTGGGCGTCCCACTGGTACCAGGCGGAAACGAACTCGGGGGTGGAATCGGGCAGCGGCTGCTCGAAACCCTGCTGCACCCGGGGAAGGAGAAACAACCCGGCGGCGGCGAAAAACAGCACCGCCGCCCTGCTCGCGAGGAAGGAACGCAACACGGACCAGATCATGGAAAAACCTTCGCTCCGCTGTTGGAAAACCCTTGCCGGCGGCGGAACCGCCGGGTGAAGATGATAGCTGCGTTCTCCCCCCAAGTCAATCTGTCGGCCGCCCGCCGCGGCGGCGGCGTCACTCGTCGACCGACTTCTCCTCGTGGTATTCCTGCTCGACGTTGACGCGGGAGATGTCGTGGTCCTCGCCCATGATGTTCAGCGCCGCCAGCATCCCCGTCTTCATCGAGTGGTCCATGTTGTTGTACTTGTACGTGCCATAACGGCCCACGATCTGCAGGTTGCCGAAGCCGTCCACGTAGTCGAGCACCTTCTTCAGCGGCCGCTCGTAGCCCAGCTCGTACATGGGATAGGCCTTGGGGATCCGCACCACGAAGGCGTCGATCACGTCCTCGCGGCGGAGGAAGTGCAGCCTGCGGTCGAGATCGCCCACCGTGAGATCGATGAGGTCGGCGTCGTCCATGTTCCACACCTCGCCGCCGGCGAAGCAGAAGTACTCCGCCACCAGCGAGCTCTTGCCCGGCGGCGCCATCTCCGGGCTCCAGTTGCGCGGCTCGTGGATGCGGCCCAGGGTGATGGAGGGATCGTGGATGTAGATCCAGGTCTGGTCGGTGACCCGGGGCTTGTCGATCATCAGGTTGACGGTGATCAGGTCGCGGTAGCGCAGCGAGCGCGCCGCCTCCAGCACGTCGTCGGGAGCCGCCGGCCGCATGGCCGCCACCAGCTCGGTGAGGGGCATGCTGGAAACCACCTCGTCCACCGCCAGCTCGTACTCGCCGTCGCCGGACTGGATGGTGAGCGATACCACCCGGTCACCCTCGTGGTTCACCGCCGCCACCCGCTGCCGCAGGCGCACCTGGTTGCCCCGCTCCTCCACCCGCTCGGCCAGGTTCTCGCTGATGCGGCCGATGCCCAGCCGCGGGTACATGAAGCGGTCGATGAGCGTCTTCACCTTGCCGTTCTTGGAGGGGAAGAGGGCGTCCTTGACGGCGACCCGCAGCGACAGCCCCTTGATGCGCTGCGCCGCCCACTCGGCGCAGATGCGGTTACAGTCTATGCCCCATCCCTTCTCGGTGTAGGCCTTGAAGAAATGGCGGAAGAGCTCGTGGCCGAACTCGTTGCTCACCCAGTCTTCCAGGGAGACGATCTCCGGCTTGCGGTATAGGTTCTTCACCTTCACGGCGCCGTAGTCGGCCAGGCACTTGATGGTGGTGCCGATGCCCATGCCCAGCAGGGCGTTGGCGGGCTTCAAGGGATAATCGAAGTACTTGTCGTGGTAGAAGATCTTGCTGGAGCGGTCGACCCAGATGATCTCGTCGCCGAGGACCTCGCGGAAGAGATCTTCCACCTCCTGGTCCTTGGTGAAGAAGCGGTGGCCGCCCAGGTCGAAACGGAAGCCGTCTCGCACCACCGTGCGCGAGATACCGCCCACCTGGTCGCCCATCTCCAGCACCACGGTGCCGACGTCGTTCTTGCTGAGAATGTAGGCAGCGCTCAGGCCCGCCGGCCCGGCGCCGATGACCCCCACCTGCACCCTGGGTGTGGATGCTTCGTCTCCCATTTCACCGCCCATTTGCTTGCCTGGCGCCGCCCTGGCTCCGGCAGGCAACGGGAAGCATCAGGGGACCCCTCCACTCCCGGCACCGGTCCGCCGCACTGCCTTTCTGGAAGAGGATTCAAAGCAGGCAGGCGACTGCATCGGCGACGCTGGACATCAATTATAACCAGCCTTGCCGGGTTTGAAAAGGCAAGGGGAAGGATATAGGAAAAAAAGGATGAGCCCGCAGGTGGGGGGAGGCTAAACTCACAACCTACGGGCTCCCTTTTAGGGCGGAGGCATTCGCCTCAGTCCTTTGTAGTGGGTCATTCACTGACTATATCGACCCTCCCTGCCAAATCCTTAAATACAATTAAAAAAGTTTTAATTGGCGCGCTTGCCTATCCCGCGGCGGGCGGAGATAATCAGTGGCGAAGCCCGGCGCCGACCGGGCAGCCCGTAACTCGACAAGGAGACGGCACATGGATGAAAGGGAAGGAAACCAGCCCCCGCAGGTGAAAGTCCAGGTGCCGCCGGACCTGCAGGGAGGCGTCTATGCCAACATGGCGCGGGTCAATCACTCGGAGTTCGAATTCTCCATCGATTTCGCCAACGCCGACTTCGCCGGGCAGGACGCCGAGGGCAACATCCCCGCGGTGGTGGTAGCGCGAGTGATGATCAGCCACGAGTTCATGCCCCGGCTGCTGGAAGCCCTGCAGGACAACTACAGCCGCTACCTCACGCGCAGGGACATCGAGGGCCTGCCCGAGACCGGCAGTGACCACGAGGATTGACCGGCGCGGGTGACGGCCGTTGCCGTGCCGCGGCCGCTCCTGCATCCCGTATTTTCGGCAACCAGAACGCGGAAGCGGCAGGTTGGAGGCGGGCGGCCGCCAGCCGGGGCTTCTGCAGGAAAGAGGAGGAAAGAACATGGAAGCAAATGCCGCCAAGCCGTCTTTGCCCGTCTGGCGCTGTACCGTCTGCGGTTACCTGGCGGGGCGCGAGGATCCACCCGGGGTATGCCCCATCTGCAAGGCCAAGCAGGAGAAATTCGAACGCTTCATGTAGGGCGGTAAACGGTGCCCTTCACGGGAACTGGGCATAAAGACACCGGCGGCACCCGCCGGCGGCGGGCCGGTGGGGCAGCGGGCAGGATCCTGCCCGCTGCCCCGCGGAGGCCGCTGCCCTTCCTGCTGGTGCTGCTGCTGGTGCTCGGCCTCGTCGCCGGCTCACTGTTGGCCTTTGCCTGCGCGGGCGAAGAGGCCACGGGTACGGCGACCGTTGCCCGGACAGCAACGGCGACCGCGGCGGACCGCCCGTCGGACGTCGTCGTCTCCGCCAGCGGCTCCCCCACCCCGGGAGAGACCAGGACCGACGTCACCTACTCCACCAGCGAGGCCGGCGAGCTGAAGATGGATGTCTACTTTCCCCGCACCCCCGGGCCCTGGCCGGTGGTGGTCTCGATCCACGGCGGCGGCTGGAGCAGCGGTGACAAGAGCGACGCCGCCGGCGCGGCACTCACCGGCAAGCTGGTGGACGCCGGCTTCGTGGTGGCCGCGGTGAACTATCGCCTGGCCCCCGAGTGGCGCTTCCCGGCCCAGATCGAGGACGTCAAGTGCGCCGTCCGCCACCTGCGGGCCAACAGCAGCGCCTACGGTATCGATCCCCGGCGTATCGGCGCTTACGGCGGCAGCGCCGGCGGCCACCTGGCGGCGCTGCTCGGCGCCGTCGACGACGACGATTTCGACGGCGGCAGCGGCGCCTCCAGCCGCGTGCGCGCGGTGGTGGAGATGTTCGGGCCCACCGATCTCACCGTGCCTTTCCCCGGCGGCGCCGTGGATACCGAGCTGGGGGAGCAGGTGTTCGGCAGCAACGATGCTTCCTCGCCGCTGCTGAAAGAGGCCAGCCCGGTGAACTACGTCGGCGCCGACGATCCCCCCTTCCTGATCGTGCACGGCATGGAGGACTCGCTGGTGCCCTTTTCCCAGTCGCTGGAGTTCTACCACGCCATCCAGCAGTCGGGGGGGACGGCGCGCCTCGTGCGCGTGGCCAACGCCGGCCACGGCCTGAAGCCCGTGGGCGGCACTCCCCAGCCCAGCCGCGAAGAGGTGGAGGCGACCGTCGTCGGCTTCTTCCGCGGCCAGTTGCAATAGCCCGCCGGCCGGCGGCGCCGGTGCCGGGCAGCGAGCCCCGCGCTGCCGCGGGCTCGGCGAGACCATCGAAGAGAGGAGACACGCGCCATGAACCGGCATCCCCCCGGCGAAAAGGTAGCCATCACCAGGTGCGGTGACTACCGGCGGGAACTGGTCGACGATGCCGTGGCCACGGCGCTGGACCTCGTCGGCGGCATGGACAAGGTCGTGAAGCCTGGTGACAGGGTTCTCCTCAAGGTCAACCTGCTGGCACCCGCCGCGCCCGACGCCGCCGTCACCACCCATCCCGCCGTGGTGCGGTCGGTGGCGGCACAGGTGCTCGAATGCGGCGGCGTCCCCGTGGTGGCCGATGCCCCCGGCTACCTGTTCGCCGGCGGCAAGAGCCGCGCCCTGGCGAAGTCCGGCATCGCCGACGCGGTGGCGCCGCTGGGAGTCGAGGCGCTCCAGTTCGAGAGCGTGGAGAAGCCCTTCGTGAGCACTCCCGTGCCCGGCGGCGTCCACCTGCGGCAGGTGATGGCGGCGCGGCTGGCGCTGGAGGCCGACGTGATCATCACCCTGCCCAAGCTCAAGACCCACAGCAACACCTGGTACACGGGCGCGGTGAAGAACATGTTCGGCGCCGTGGCCACCGCCACCCGCAAGCAGGCGCATGCCCTCGGCGACCACCAGCGCTTTGCCGCGGCCATCGTCGATATCTACTCGGTGATGAAACCGCGCCTGGCGGTCATGGATGCCGTGGTGGGCATGGAAGGAGACGGCCCGCGGCACGGCGATCCCCGGCACACGGGGCTGATCCTGGCGGCCCGCGACCCCGTGGCCCTGGACGCGGTGGCCTCGCGCCTGATCGGCTTCCAGCCGCAGGAGATCCTCACCGTGCGCAACGCTTCCGAGCGCGGCCTGGGAGAGGGACGCCTGGAGCGGATCACGCTTCCCGACGAACGGGTGGAAGACGTGGCCGTGGATTACCGCAAGCCGGGCGGCCGGCAGGTGAACATCCACCCCTTGCTGATGCGCCTGGTGGGCCGGCTGGTGAAGGTGGAGCCCCGGCTGGAGCGTGACGCCTGTACCCGCTGCCGCATCTGCGAGCAGAGCTGCCCGGTCGGCGCCATCTCCATGGATCCTTACCCCGAGATCGACCGCTCGGCCTGCATTCTCTGTTTCTGCTGCAACGAGATGTGCCCCGAGGGGGCGATGACTGTCTGGAAGAGCCGCCTGGCACGGCGGTTAGACCGCTAGCGCTCAGTCCCGGGCGGTGCCGTCCAGGCCCGGCCGCGCCGAGGGATCCCCGATCGGCGGCTCGATGGAGAGGTGCCCCCAGAAGGTGACGCCGCCGCTGTCGCTCCCGGCTCCCTCCTGCAGCTCGAAGGTGGAACACTCGCCGGCGGAGACGGAAATCGCCGACGTGCGGCATTCATGGTTCAGGTTGAAACGGCAGCGGTCACGATCGCAGAAAACCTTCAAGGCTACCTCCTCCCGGGGCGGTGGTCCGCCGGGCGGCCTGGAGCCGACGTGCGGAATCGAACCGCAGACCTGCTCATTACGAGTGAGCCGCTCTACCAACTGAGCTACGTCGGCACCTTGGACCCTAAGAATTATAAATGATCGGCAGCGCAGGCGGAAAGACGGGGCCGGCAGCCGCGGCCGCGGGCTATCACTCCCGCGAGCTGGCCAGCTCGCGGTAGATGTCGATCGTCTTGGCAGCGGTATGTTCCCAGGAGAATAGGGCGGCGCGCTCGCGGCCGCGGCGGCCCAGGCGCCGGCCCAGGCTGGGGTTGGTGAGCACCTCGGTGATCGCCGCGCCCATCGCCGGCGCCCGCGGCGCCACCAGCAGGCCGCCGTCGCCGACGACCTCCGGCAGCGAAGAGGTGTTGGCGCACACCACCGGGGTGCCACAGGCCATCGCCTCCAGCGGTGGCAGGCCGAAACCCTCGTAGAGCGAGGGGAAACAAAAGATGTCCGCCGCCGAGTACAGGGCCGGCAGGTCCTCCTCCGCGATGTAACCGGGAAAGAAGACGCGGCCCGCCACCCCGCGCCTCTCCGCCTCCCTGCGGACACTCTTCCACGACTGTCCCTTCTCGCCCGCCAGCACCAGCGTGTACCGGGAGCGGAGGCTGCCGGGCAGGTCGGCGAACGCGTCCCCCAGCACGTCCACGTTCTTGTGCGCCGAAAACTCTCCCAGCCAGAGAACGAACGGCGGGCGGATGCCGTACTTCGCCGTCACCGCGGCGCGCTCCTCTTATCCCCGGGGCCGGAACTCCTCTCCCACGCCGTCGAGGATCACCGACACCTGCGAGAGCGGCAGGTTGAAGTTGGCCACCAGGTAGGACTGGGAGACGGTGGAAACGGTCACCACGTGGTCGGCCTTGTGGATGGCATCCACCAGCAGGCTCTTGTAGGTACGCCGTTGGCGGAAGCTGGGAATGGACTTGGGAAAGAGCAGGGGAATGATGTCGTGCGCCGTCACCAGCAGGGGGCATTCCAGGTTCGAGGGCGCCACCACGTAGGGCGAATGAAAGAGGTCGCAGCCGGCCTCGTTCACGGCCTTGCCGATCTTCCCCAGCCCGCGGGACGAGGCGATCTCCTCGTCCAGCACTCGCAGGGAAAAGTTCTCTCCCCGGGGAATGCGGTCGCGCGTCTCGCTGTTGCCGAAGCAGACCACTTCCAGGCCGGGAGCGTGGGCGAAGCACCGCAGCAGGTTGCGCGAGTAGGTGCCCACGCCTTTCCAGGCTATCATGCGGGCGTCGAATCCGATCTTCAGCATCGATAAGCTACTCCTGCTCAAACAGCTGGCGGCGGAAAGCTGCATGGGCCCGACAGGGCGCCGTGCCCAGCCGGGTTTAACGGTAGCAGCGCTTCCACCTTTTCCAGGCCGCCACGGGGCCAGCCCCCACAACCATCATTCGCCCTCGCCGGCGCCGCCCCTGCGGAAAACGTCCCGCACGCAGCCGTCCCACCGGGCCGGCGGCGGGGCCGGTATCATAACGCTCGCCGGCGGCGCGTCTCCACGGCGGTTTCGATTGCAGCACGCGGGCACGCCTCGTCCAGTGCCGCGGAACAGGCATTTTAGGACCGGCTGACGCTCCGGGCCACCAGGTCCAGCACTTCGCGGGTCTCGAAGGGCTTGGCGAGAACCGCGTCGGCACGGCTCTCCTGCATCCGCTCGCGGTCCAGCTGGTCGCCCCAGCCGGTGATGAGGATCACCGGCGTTTCCGGGCTGAGGCGCTTCACGCCGTCCACCACGTCCCAGCCGGAGAGGCCCGGTATGCCCAGGTCGGTCATCACCAGGTCGTAGGCGCCGGCGCCGTTCGCCAGCCCGTGGCGGAAGCTCTCCAGGCCCTCGTTCCCGGAGCCGGCGGTGACCACCGTGTGGCCCGCCCCCTCGAGCACCACGGTGAGCAGCGAGCGTATCATCTCCACGTCGTCGATCACCAGGATCCGCGCCGGGCGCCCCGGGTCCGCCAGCGGTTCCGGCTGCCGGTCGGACTTGAGGTCCATCACCGTGGCGACGGGCAGGCGGATGGTGAAGGTGGAGCCGGCGCCCGGACTGCTTTCCACCAGCAGCTCGCCGCCGTGGCGGGCGACGATGCCGTAGGCGACGCTGAGTCCCAGGCCCACTCCCTCGGCTCCCTTGGTGGTGAAGAAGGGGTCGAAAACGCGGCGTGCCACCTCGCCGTTCATGCCGACGCCGTCGTCCTTCACCTCCACCAGCACCCAGTCGCCCTCGGCGCGGCTCCCTATGCTGATATTCCCTCCCGCGGGCAGGGCGTCGGCGGCGTTGAGGATCAGGTTCATCAGCACTTCTCCCAGCTCCGAGGCGTTGCCGTTCACCGGCGGCACCTCGCCGGCCTGCACCTGCACGTGGATCTAGGCGCCCCGGGCCTCCGCCTGGTCGCGCCAGCGGGGACGGGTCACCTCCACGGCATCGCTCACCACCTCGTTGATATCGACGGTATGGAAACTGCGCACCGTGCGCACGCGCGTGAATTCCTGGATGCGCCGCACGGTCTCGGCGGCGTCGGTCGCCGCCCGCTCGATGGTGCGCAGCGAGTCCGCGCGCTCCCCGTCGCCGGGCTCCTGCGACAGCAGCCACTGGGCGTTGCCCAGTATCACCGTGAGGTAGTTGTTGAAATCGTGGGCGACGCCGCCGGCCATCTCCCCCAGCGACCTGATCCTCTCCGAGCGCGACAACTGTTCCCGTAGCCTCTCCTCCTCGGTGATGTCCCGGGTATCGTGCACGGTGCCGCTCACCCTGCCGTCGCCGTCGAACAGCGGGTCCGCGGTGATATCCAGCGTCTTCTCCAGCCGCTGCTCGTACCACACCAGGGAGGCGTTCCTGCCGGAGGAACACGCCTTGCGGTGGGGGCAGCCGGGTATGGGCTCGGAGCGGCCGTGAAAGACCTGGTAGCATTTCCGCCCCACCAGCTCCTCCGTGGTCGTTCCCAGCATCTCCGCCAGGGCCCGGTTGGCGCGGACGATGTTGAAATCACGGTCATGGATCGAGACGCCGTTGGTCATGGCGTCGAAGGTGGTCTCCCACTCGTTCTTGGCCCTGGCGACATCGGCGAAGAGGCGGGCATTGTCCACCGCCACGCCGATGGTGCCGGCGACCGTCACCAGCAGCGACTGCTCCAGGCGGTCGAACCGGTGCGGGCCGAAGGTGAACAGCGAGAGCACCCCCAGGTAACGCCCCTTGGCAACGACGGGCACCCCGGCCACCGATTCGAACCACTCGCCGCCGGCGTCCTCGATGAACACGGGCTCGTCGCGGCAGGTCACCGCCCCGGCATACGCGTGATCCGAGTCGGCGAGCGACACCAGCGATTCCTCGGGGATACCGTAATGTGCCCGGCAAGTAAGCCGGTCCGAGCCCTCTTCCTTGAGGTAGATCACGCCGGCGTCGTAGTTCATCGTCCGCACCACGGACTCGATCCCCTCCTGGAGAATGGTCTCGAGATCGAAGGAGCGGGCGCTGGTGGTGCTGACGGCGTTGATCACCGCCAGCTCCCGGTTGCGCCTCAGTATCTCGCGGGTCATCCGCTGTTCCTCGGAGATGTCGTGAAACATGCCCACCATGGCCGCGGGCTTGCCGTCGTCCCCGGTAACCAGCGCCGACGAGGCGTGCACGGCGATCTCCTCGCCGTCGAGGCGCCGGTATGCCAGCTGACCTTCCCATCCGCCCTCCATGGTTTCCCTGAGGATCGCCTCCTTGAGGCCGGCGGGATTGCCGCTGGACCAGAAGGAGCCGAAGTGCCGGCCGAGGATCTCTCCCACGGAGCCGCCGAGCAGGGAGGCGCCCGCCCGGTTGATGAAGACGATGTCGCCGTCGAGGTCGGAGATCACCACGCCGTCGCGTGAGTTGTCGATGGCGGTGGCCATCAGGTTCAGCTGCCGCTGCGCCTCTTTCTTCTCCGTCACGTCCCGGGCCACCACCTGCCAGCGGGCACGGGCGTCGCTCCCGTCCCTCACCGAGCGGGCGTGTATCTCCATGGTGAACACCTTGCCGCCGCGGGCCACGAAGCGGCGCTCGGCCTGGAACACGGAAGCGCCCTGCTGGCTGGTCTCCTCGATGGCGGCGCGGTCCCTCTCGCGGTCGGCCCGGTAGACGAACTCGTATATCCGGCGGCCGACGATATCGCCGCGATCGTGTCCCAGGGCTTCCGCCATGGCCCGGTTGCAACCCAGGATCGTCCCCTCGTCGCTCAGGGTGTAGATCCAGTCCGCGGCGCCGTCGTAGATCTCGCGGTAACGGGCCTCGGAACGCCGCAGGCGGTCGTAGAGGCCGGCGATCGCCGCCACCGAGGTCAGCTGGCGTGAGATCACCGCCTCCTTCTCGCGCGCTGCCCCGTAGAGGCGCGCCAGCGTCTTCGCCAGCCGCTCCACGTGGCTCCTCCCCGCCTCGTAGAGGTAGGCAGGCTTGTGGAAGGAAGCGGCCGCCGCCCGCTCGAGGTCACGGGGACGGACGCCGTACCGCGCCGCCGCCGCTTCCAGGATTTCAGGATCGCCGGGGGTCTCCGAAACGGCGGCCACGCAGGCGCCGATGATGATTTTCTCCTCGCTGAAGACGGGAACCGCGTAGAGAAGGAATCCTCCCGGGCAGAGCGATTCCGCCGGGGCGCCGCTGCGCATCGCCGCCAGGGCGGCCTTGCTGCCGGCGCGGCGGCAGTCCGCGGTGGTGGTGCCCCCGGAGCCGTTGCCCCCGGCGGCAGACACCAGCAGCCGGCAGTAGTCATTGCCCGCCTGGATCTCTCCCACCAGGGTGCCGTCCCGCTCGTAGACGGCGATGGCGTTCTCCAGGTAATCGACGAAAGAACCGATGGTCTCGGCAACTATTTCCTCGCCCAGCACCGATGACAGCGGCCGCGGCGATGCCCCCACGACCGCGACGTTCGTATCTCTCTCCCCGTCTCGCTGAGCCATCCCTACCTCCCAGGGCCCGGGCCGGCATGGCACGTGCCGGTCCCGGCAACTCACCGATCCCTGTCGGCGCCGCTTTACCCCGCAAGCGAGGGCGGCACCGGGCGATGCTTCCGACCACCTGCCGCCTGCCGCCGCCGTCCCCGGCAGGCGGCGAGGACAGGCAAAGCGCCCATCGGCAGGACGCCGGTGCCGCTTTAGGGGAAGCACTGCCGGCGGCCACTCTTCCTGGCATGCTCCCCTGCAAGTTCCCGTGTACTTACCGTGACGGGCGACAAGTATTGCTGCCCGTTTCAAAATTTCCTCAAACCCTTCTCCCGGCAGCGACCCGTTGCTTCGCCCCCCCCAGGTCACCATGACGGAGACCGGCGACGGAGAAAAAACGGCGAGCAGGCACGGCCGGGCGCCGCGTGCCTGCCGATGGCATCGCACGGGTGTAGATTTCGCGCCGGACGGGAAGAAGAGTGTTTCCGAAAGAACGGTCCGCAGGAAGCTGCCCATGGCCGCCGTCGACGATATCGTGCACCTGCTGGAGGAACGCAAGATCGCCCACGAGGTGATCCGCCACCGGGAGGCCTTCTCTGCCGGCGACGCGGCGCGGGCCGCCGGCGTCCCCGCCGAGCGACTGGCGAAAACCCTGCTCGTCGAAACCGGCGGCGGCGAGGTGCTGGCGGTGCTTCCCGCCACGGAGCGCCTCGACGTCCACAAGCTGCGGCTCGCCACCGGGGACAACCACGCCCGCCTGGCCAGCGAGGAGGAGATGGCGGCGGCGCACGGCGAATTCGAGCTGGGCGCGTTGCCGCCGCTGCCGGACCTGCTGCAGCTCCCGGTGCTGCTGGACCGGCGCCTGGAAACGGTACCGGAGGTCGTCTTCGCCGCCGGCTCCCGCGGCATCTCGGTGCGCGTCTCCGGGGCGGACTTCCTCGAGCTCACGCGGCCGCGCCTCGTCGACCTGGCCCAGGACGAAGAGGACAAGGAGTTTCTCTGAGCGCGGCGCCGGCCCGCCCGCCGGCCGCTATGCCGGCGCGGAGGGGCAGAGCGGCAGCCGCCCCCGGCCGGGACAGCCGCGGCAGCCGCCGGCGGCGTCCGCCCGGGGCGGGAAGTCGCCGCTTCGCATGTCCGCCAGCACCGCCTCCAGCCGTTCGCGGGCAGCAGCCAGCCCGCGCTCGTCGTAAGAGAGCCGGTACTCCCGGCCCGGGGCATCGAGAAAGACCAGCACCACCTCCACTTCCCGGCCGGGAAAGGCGGCGGCCGCCGCCAGCGCGTAGGTGTCCATCTGGCCCCGGTACCCGGCGCCCAGGGACCCGACTTCCTTTTCCTCGCTCACGGCGCCGGTCTTGTAGTCCACCACCAGCACCCGTTCGCCGCCGGTGACCATTACGTCGATGCGGCCGCCGACGATGGTCTCCCCCGAGAGGAAGGAAAACGGCACCTCGCGTCTCAGCTCGCCCGCCGCCGCGGCGGCGTACAGGCTGGCGGCCACGGGCGCGCGGTCGAGGTTGGCGGCGAGCCGGCCGATGCTCTGTTGCTCCTCCTCGCCCAGGGTCACCGCCTCGCCCAGCGAGCCGGCGGCCAGCGCCTGCAGGTCCACTGCCGCCAGCGGGTCTTCCCGGGGCAGCGGCAGCGGCGAGTGTTCCAGTACGGCGTGAACCAGGGTCCCCAGGTCCAGCGGCGAGAGGCCGCCGCCGGCGCCTCCGGCGCCGGCGGCGGCCGGCTCCCGGACGCGCAGCACCGCTTCCAGGTAGTAGCGCCGGGGGCAATCCTGGTAGAGCTTCACCGCGGTGGCAGCGATCGTCGACGGCACGTAGGCGGCCGGCGGCGGCAGCCGCCGCAGGTCTTCCGCCATGGTCGGTGCCGTCCCTGGCGCGGTCGCCTCCGGTCGCGGCGGCCGCTCCGCCACCAGCGACCGCGCGTCCGTGACCAGCCGGAAGCCCACTTCCATGCCCTCGATGTCATCGAGGCGGTCGACATCGTCCAGCTCCCGCCGCGACCCCCGCGACAGCGCGAAGCAATGGCGGATCCAGTCCAGGGGTTTTCCTTCCCCTTCCTCCTTGGGCGACCCGCCGGCATCGCCGGTGCCCACCAACAGCAGGCGGGAACGGGCGCGGGTCATGGCCACGTAGTAGAGGCGTTTCTCTTCCGCGGCTTCGCGCTCCTTCTCCTCCTCTTCCAGCCGCGCGTAGTCGAACGCGGGGCCGTCCACCTCGTCGGCGATCCTGGTGCCGACGTGGCGGTAGTACAGGCCGCAACCGCCGCCGGGGGCACGATCCAGCAACACCAGGGGCTTGTCGTCCCTGGGCATGTCGGCCCCCAGCTGGGGCAGCACCACCACCGGAAATTCCAGCCCCTTGGCCGCGTGAATGGTGAGCAGCGTCACCGCCTCCACGCCTTCCTCTTCCACCGGGGCATCCACTTCCTGCACCCGTGCACCCTGCTGGTGTTCGAGAAAGGAGACGAAACTTTCCAGGTGGCCCCCCCGGGTCTCGGCGAACTCCGCCGCCAGCGCCACGAATTTCTCCAGGTTGGCGAGGCCCCGCCGGCCCCGCCCACCGGTGGCGAGCGCCGCCCGGTAATCGTTGAAGTCGCAGGCTGCTTCCGCCAGCCGCGACAGGTCGCCACGGCGCGCCAGGGAGCGCAGCCGGGTGAACTCGTCGACGAACCGCTCCAGGCGCCGCCGCTCGTCGCCACCCAGCTTTTCCAGCCCGTCGCCCTCCCGCACCAGCTCCCAGAAGGGGCGCCGGTAGCCTTCGCCTTCCTTCGCTGCCCGCCCCAGCCAGAAGAGAACGTCGTCCCCGGCGCCCGCGTAGGGCGACCTGAGCACCGCTGCCAGGGCCTTGTCGTCCAGCGGATTCACCAACAGCTTCATCAGGTTGATCACGTCCCCCAGCTCCAGCCGCTCGAAGTATCCCCGGCCCGCCGCCAGGTAGCAATCGATGCCGGCGGCCTCCAGCTCCCTCTGGAAAACGGCGATGGCCTTGCGGCTGCGGAAGAGAATCGCCATCTCCCCGAAGTCATAACCGTCTTCATCCTTCAGCGCCTGCAACCGTGCCGCCACCAGGCGTGCCTCGGCCACGCGCGCATGGTCGGCATCGAGTTCACCGTCACCGCCACACTTCTTGTCCACGAGAACTATCTCCACCCGGGGCTCGCCGGGATCCGGTTCCGCCGGGGCACACGGCTCCAGCCGCAGGTATCCCGGCCGCAGCATCTGGTCGCGATCGAACAGGAAGTCCACGAAAGAGAGAATCTGGCGCTGGCTGCGGAAGTTGTCGCCCAGGGTGAGAAAACGGCCCTCCCGCTCGGCCCGTTCTCCCTCGCGGCGGAAGAGCTCCACCTCGGCATCGCGGAAGCCGTAGATCGACTGGTTCTCGTCTCCCACCAGCAGCAGGTTGTCCTGGTCCAGCAGGCGGATGATCTCGCACTGGAGGGGGTTGATGTCCTGGAACTCGTCCACCAACACCAGCCGGTAGCGGCCGGCGATGTGCCGGCGCAGGCCTTCGTCTCCGGCGAGCAGGTCGCGGGTGAGGGTTTCCAGGTCCTCGTAGTCGAGCATGCCCGCCTGCCGCTTGCGCCGCGTGTAACCGCGGTGAAAAAGTCGCAGCAGGCGGTCAAGCAGCTCCCAGTGAACACGCCCCAGTTGCGAGCGCAGGGCCCACAGGTATTCGTCGCGGGCGTCCATGAGCTCCTACACCTCTTCCCGGACCGCCTTCAGGCCGCGGTGACCCTTGGTCGCGGCCACCACCCCCAGGCGCCAACGCGGATCTCCCCGGTTCCATACGTCTTTGAGCCGCGCGGCGGCTGCCAGGTTCTGCTCCACCGTGACGCTGCTCTTGGAGTATTTCTCCCTGACGGCGGCCTCGAGCGCCCGCGCCGCCCGGGAGAGGCGGCGGCCCGCCTGGTCCACCTCGGGCGCGCCGCCGGGTGGCGGCAGCTCCACCGCCAGGCCGCGACTGCGCATCAGGTTGTAGGTGCCGACCAACCCCTTTTTCAGCTTGCGGGAGAAGTTCCGGTCGTAAGCAGTCATGAACTCCAGCGCCCGCTCCCCTTCCTCGTCCAGCAGCTGCGCCAGCGCCTCGTCGAAGACCTCGTCCTCCACCTGTGCGCGCATGGCGTCGCCGATCACTGCGAAGTCGGGGTCGATACCGGCGGCCAGGGCGTTGGCGCGCAGCACGGTAGCGCAGAAGCCGTGCACGGTGTCTATCTGGGCGCGCTCCATCTCGCGCCATCCCTCGGCCATGCGCCGGCGCTGCTCTTCCGTGGCCGTGCCGGTGCCGGTGTCGCCCTCACGCAGGCAGCTCCTGATGCGATCCAGCATCTCCGCCGCCGCCTTGCGGGTGAAGGTGATCGCCAGGATCTCCTCCACCCGTGCCTCGCCGCGGGCGACGGCGTTGACGAAGCGGTAAGTGAGGGTACCGGTCTTGCCCGAGCCGGCACCGGCAGCGACGAAGATACTGCCGCTCCCCGCTTCGATGACCGCCCGCTGGCTCTCGGTGGGATCGATCCCGCCGCCTGCTTCAGGCATCGCTTTCACCATCCTCCCCGCGCCGGCACAGGTGGGCTAGGTCACAATATTTGCAGGTATCTTCTCCCTGCAGGGGCTGGGCCGGGAAATCGCCGCCGCGAATGCCGGCCGCCGCCTCCCGCGCCGCCGCCTCCGCCGCCGACAGCAGTTCCTCGAATTCGGCGGCATCCAGCAAGTCGCTTTTGACGCCCGCGCCGGGGCACTCCCCGCACAGCTCCTCCCGGTACTGCTCCAGGTAGACACCCCGCCGCTTTTCCCGGGACAGCGAGTAGTACTCGCCCGCCACCGGTTCCAGGCCCATCACGTTCTTCAGTGCCCGCAGGTAGAGCGGCAACTGGATCAGCCCCTGGCCCGCGAAGGCTCCCGCCCCGTGGACGTCGCCGGTCTTGTAGTCGATCGCCAGGGCGCGATTGGAGCCTTCTTCCAGGTCCACGCGGTCGATGCGGCCGGAGACGGCGATCTCCCCCAGTTTCAGCATGCCGGGCCCATCGTCACCGCCGAAAGAGACTTCGAAATCGTAAGGCTTGAAACGGCGCCGACAGGCGGCCTCGCGGGCCACGAAACGTTCCAGGTACCGATGAAGCTGGACGCGCAACATCGCCGCTTCCAGCCCCTCTTCGCCCTCCAGCTCCCGGTCCACCATCGCCGCCATCTCCCTGCGGGCGGCAGCAAGCGTCGGCCGTTCGGCGCGGGGCAGGTGGACCCCGGAAGCGCGCATCTGCCGGCCGAACTCGCTGAGGATCCGGTGCGCCAGGATCCCCCGGCGCAACATGATCTTCTCGGGAGTGAGGTCCTGGGGATCCACCAGGTGCTCCAGGAAGTAGCGGAAGGGACATTCGAGGTAGCGCTCCAGTTCCGTCACCCGGAAGGCGCGCCGCTCCCCCAGCACGTCTAGGACCTCCGCCCCCAGGGAAACCACCGGCGGCCGGCAGGCGGTCAGCACCTGCTGCAGCCGCGGCTCCAGTCCCGCCGCGGCCGCTGCCTCCAGGGCCAGGCCCTCGTTGCCATCGCCGGCAAGCGCCGCCAGTGCCGCCAGTGCCGCGCTTTCAGTGGGCGCCTGCTCCGGGATGTGCACCAGTTCGCCGATGCCGCGATCGCGTTTCCCCCAGGAGCCTTCTTCGAAGAGCGAGAGGGCGTCGCCTACGAATAGCGAGGGAACCGTGGGTCGCCCCTCCTCGTCACAGTAGGGAAAGCAGAGGTATATGCGCTCGCGGGCGCGGGAGAGGGTACGGTGGAATAGAAAGCGCTCCTGGTCCAGCCGCTGTTCCCTGGTACGAAACCTGGTGCCCTGGTCGCGGTTGAGCATGGCCCTGCCGGCGTCGTCGATGAACACGTCCTCGCGGCCGCCGCTGGGGAAGTTTCCTTCCAGCAGGCCGCAGGCGAAGACCACGTCGAAGCGCTGGTTGAGCACCCGGTGGGGATCGAGGATGCGCACGCAGCCGCGGGTGGTGCCCGCCGGCAGCCGCACCCGCTCTGCCGCCAGGGCCCGGGACAACAGTGCCACCGCCCCCTCGTCCGCGGCGGCACCGTCCGGTGCCGTCGCCTGCCGCTCGCAAAACGATTCCAGCACCGCCAGCGCCGCCAGGTCCTCGGCCAGGTCGCCGGTATCGCTCTCACCGGCGCCCCTGCTGCCCATGGCTGCCGCCGATACCAGGTAAGCGGCGTTTTCCCGGAGCGCCGCCGCCAGCTCACGGCGCCGATCCCGTGCTTTCAGCAGGCGCTCCAGCTCCGGCAGCCGGCGGCCGCCGCCGTTCTCCCAGGCCGCGACCAGCTCCCGGTGATCGGCGGGCAGGGGGCGGCGACTCGTCTTCAGGAAGCGTTCGAAGCGGTCCACCTGCGCCCCCGGCGCCACCGGTAACGGTGAGCGCAGGTAAGCCAGGAAGCGACCGGCGTCCCCGGGATTGGCGGCGTAGTCCAACGCCGCCGCCAGCGTCCGCCCCAGGGCGGTCCGGTTGAAAGGCAGCGCCGCCGCCAGCTCGGCGGGCACGCCCAGGCGCTCGCAGGCGGCCGCCAGTGCTTGCGCCTCGGGGCCGGTGCTGCGGCGGCAGACGATGGCGATGTCGTCGAGGGCGGTGCCGCGGCGCCAGAGCCGCAGCACCTCCTCCGCCACCAGCGCCGCCTGGCCCCGTTCGCCGGCGGCGCGCAGCACGCAGACGGCCTCGCCGGCCGGCAACACCTCCTGCTCTCCTTCTTCGAAGAGATGCGCTTCCAGGTGGGCCAGCGGCCGTGCGGGATCATTACGCCGGGGCAGGGACACCACCTCGGCGCCGGCCCTTTTCAGCTCCCCGAGCCCGTCCGCCACCGCCGCCGTCGCCAGCCGTCCCTCCTCCCAGGGAAGGGTCACCAGCAGCCGGGGAACCGTCCGGGCCAGCACGCCGATGAACCGCCGCTCCTGCCAGGTGAAATCCCAGAAACCATCGATCACCACCAGCTCGCCGCCCAGGAGCCCGGGCTGCTCCTCCAGCAGGCGGGCGGCCACCGCCGACAGCGGCTCCAGGTCGTAGGTACCGCTCTCCGCCAGCAGCCCGTGGTACTCGGAATAGACCCGGAAGAGATCGCCGGTGAGGGCGCGGCGGCGGCGGTCACTCCCCGCCCAGGAGCGCAACAGTCCCCCCAGCCGCGCCGGGTCGATCTCCTGTTCCAGGAGCTCGTCGAAGAAACGGCAGAGCGCACCGGTGAACCCGGGCGTGGGCGCCTGCCGCGACAACAGCTCCAGCTCACCGGCAGCGGCCAGCGCCGCCTCCGCGAGCAGCACCTTCTCGCCGCCCTCCGGATAGCGCAGCCGCCGGCCGGCGCGCTCCACCAGCAGGTGATAGAGCCGCTCGAAGGTGAGCACTTCGCCTCCCAGCAGCGCCTGCCGCCGGCGCAGGAGCTGCCGCCGGAAATGCCGCGCGTCGGGGCCGCTGGGAACGATATAGAGGGGCGTGCCGCCGCGGTCGAGCTCCTCCAGGAAGGCATCCATCGCCGCCCGCGTCTTGCCCGATCCCGCCGGCCCGCATATCAACTCGAACGACATCGGTCCTCCGTGCTCACTGGTTTCGGGTTTCCGGGGCCGCTCGCGGGACCGGCCCCGCTGGCAGCGACTGGCCGGCACCCACCGCCTGCGGGCAGGGGACGGTCCCGGCCCGGGGACCGGGCGCACCCCTGGTGATGAAGACAGCGCCCGCCGCCACTACCAGCGGAAGAGCCGCCCCAGCTTGCGGCCGATCACCTTGTTCCGTGCCCGGCGGGCGATCTTCTTGGGATTGCCCGAGGCCAGCACCTCCACGTCCCGCGAGGTACGGGCCAACCGGTACAGTAACGATGTGAGTTTCACCAGCGATCCCTCCTTCGCGCCGCCTGCTCTTGCAGCCGGATGGCAGCCCGCGCCGCGTGCCGCCGAGCCTGCCGGCGGCGGCAGCCCCTTTTACCTGGAGGCGGCACGCGCTAGAATCGGCGTCGGCCCCATCATATTATGCCAGTCGGACACAAAGAAACAGGGCGGTGAGGAAAACGGCGGCGCGACCCAGGGATACCGACAAGATGATCCGGCAGCTGTCGCTGGTCGCCTACCTGATGGCGCGGCGGGGGCGCAAGATCGACGCCCATACCATCAAGTACGAGGTGGAAGGGTACGGAGGCGAGTACCAGGGCTTCGAATCCTTCACCCGCCGTTTCTACGCCGATCGCGAGGAACTGGCGGAGCTGGGAATCGTCATCGCCAGCGAGCCGGATCCCTACGGGGACGGCGACGTCTACTGGCTGCCGGAAGAGAACTTCTACCTGCCGCGCATCGATTTCACCCCCGGCGAGCTGGCCGCCCTTCATACCTGCCTCTACCTCCTGGACGGCAAGTTCGCCTACAGCCGGCTGCTGCGGCCGGCGCTGCAGAGCCTGGCGCTGGGAACCGGCAACCCCCTGGAGGACCCGGAAACCGACTTCATCACCGTTCAGCCGCACGCCTTCGGCGGCGAGGCCGTGGCGGCGCGGCAGGCCCGCATCGAGAAGGCCATCTCCCGGCGCAAGACCATCGTCTTCGATTACCATTCGTTCAGCAGCGACCGCGTGGAGAGCCGGCGCGTCGATCCCTACGGCCAGGTACATACTCGCGGCGGCTGGTACCTGGTGGGTTACTCACACGAGCGCGAGGGAATCCGCATGTTCAAGCTCGACCGCATCCGGGGCAAGATCCGCAACGCCACCGCCGCCGAGCACGACTTCGACGTCCCCGGCGACTTCCGGCTGCGCGACTACCTCAACCTCGAGCCCTGGCAACTGGGGCCGCCCCGCGGCGAGGCGGAGGTTCACGTCTCGCCCCGCCTGGGCTGGAAGGTCGCCGGCGTGCTCTCCCGCAGCGCCGAGGTGAGCCTGGACGAGAGCGGCGCCGCCGTGCTGCGCACCTCGTACGCGAACGGGGACCGCCTCTGTTCGATGGTGCTGGGCCTGGGGGAGGACGCCACCCTGGCGGCACCCGCGAAGCTACGGCGACGCATGCTTCACTTCCTGGAGCGTATCGAGGAGCTGCACTCGGGGCCGCCGCCGGAGGCCGCCGCCGTTGCCGCCGAACCGGAGACGGAAAAAGCGGAAGCGCCCGCTGCCGGGCCCGCGCCCCAGGTGGAGCCGGAACGCTTCTCGCTGCTGGCCCAGACCGCGAGCTACCTGGTGAGCCGCCTGGGCGACGAAAGCTCGGTGACCCTGCCGGTGGCGGAGGTCACCCGGGACCTGGGCCTGGACCGCCATGAGCTCGAGCAGGCGGTGGAGCTGCTCTACATGGTTTCCAGCGATTTCGGCCAGTACCTGGTGGAGGCCGTGCTCGAGGGGGACGAGCTGCGCGTGGACGCCTGCCCCGACGGCGAGCTGCTGCGGCGGCCGGTGCGTCTCTCCCCCCGCGAGGCGCGGGCGCTGCTGCTGGCCATCGACCTGGTGGGAGAGATGGTGCTGTCGGGTGAATTCCCCTCGCTGGAATCGGCGCGGCGGAAGATAGTGGCGGCCGCGGCCGGCGGCGACGAGGCCGTGTCCGTGGCGCGTTCCGGCGCGGACTTCGAGGTGTGCCGGACCGTCAATACCGCCCTGCGGGAACGGCGGCTGCTGGAGATAGAGTACCTTTCAAAAGAGGGCAGGATGCCGGAACCGCGGGTGGTGGAACCCTACCTGCTCACCCGCTCCGGGGAGAAGTGGTACCTGGTGGCCTGGTGCCGCAAGCGCGACGACCTGCGCACCTTCATCATCGACATGATCAAGAGCGCCCGGCTCCTAGACGAGCACTTCGAGCCCCGTGACCTCGACCTCGACCGCTTCCGCCGGCACCCCCGCCGACCCTCGGGAAGCGAGCCGCCGAAGAAGGCCCGCGTGCTCTTCAGCGACCGGGTCGCCCGCTGGGTGGCCGAACGCCGTCCCGGGGGCACCCTCCTGGAGGATGGTTCCCTGCTGGAGGAGCTGGCCTACTTCGACGACCGCTGGCTGCGGGACGAGATCCTCGGCTACGCCGGCGAGGCAGTGGTGCTGGCACCGGAGGATATGCGCCGCCGCATCGCCGCCGACGCCGACGCCCTCGCCGGCCGCTATCGCTGAACGCGGTGCCGGGCCCGCGGCGGCCCGCCGACGCCCGGTCGGCGCGGGCCCGTGTTTACAAGCTGCTATTCCTGCGGTAGAATGAGACGTCACTGGAAAGCTATTGGGGGGCGGCCGGCCGACTGCAGGCCGCAGCCGCGATCGGTCGTCACAGGGAAAGAGCAATGCCGCTTCGCATGACCACTTGCCTTGGCATCCTGTTGTTGATACTGGCGCTGGTGCCCATCGATGCCGCGGCGGCGACACCGGTACAGCTCACCAACGACCCCGCCAACCAGGGCCGGCCCGACGTCGGCGGCGGCATGGTGGTCTGGAAGAGCCTCCAGGCCGGCAACTGGGACATCTACCGCTACGACATCGATTCCGGCACCACCACCCTGGTGACCGACAACCCCGCCTACCAGAACCTTCCCGTCACCAACGGTTTCGTGGTCGTCTGGCAGGACAACCGCGGCGGCGACAACGACATCTACATGAAGGACGTCCTGCCGGGATTCGAGCAGGTGCTGGTCTCCGGTCCCGGCAACCAGGGCATCCCCGACATCAGCGGCGACTACGTGGCCTACGTCGACGACAGCAGCGGCAGCAACGACGTCTACGTCATCGACCTCGCCACCCGCGAGGTGATCCCGGTGGCCACCGGCCCCGCCCACCAGTGGCAGCCGCGGATCAGCGGCCACCGCGTGGTCTGGCAGGACGACCGCAGCGGCAAGTGGGACATCTACATGTACGACCTGCGGACGCACCAGGAGACGCCGGTGGCCGTGGGTCCCGGCAATCACACGGTTGGTGACATCGACGGCGACCGGGTTGTCTGGGAAGAAAACAGCGACGGCCAGTACGACATCTACACCAAGAACCTGGCCGATGGTTCAGTACGGGCGTTGACCGACGACGCTGCTTTCCAGGGCTCACCGCGCATCAGCGGCGACCTGGTGGTCTGGGAGGACTTCCGCAACGATCCCGATCCCAACGACACCTACTACGATTACGACATCTACATGTACGACCTGACCGCGGGCGTCGAAAGCCCGCTGGCCAGCGGCCCCTCGATCCAGGCGCGGCCCGCCGTAGACGGGGAGACGGTGGTGTGGGAAGACACCGCCGCCGGCAACTACGACGTCTGGATGACCACCGTGCCGGATACCACGCCGCCCGCGGTGACGAACCGGTCGCCGGCGGACGGCACGGTCACCTGCGTCTCGCCGCCGATCAGCGCCGCGCTCGCCGACAACCGCACCGGGATCGACCTGCAATCACTGGTGCTCACCCTGGACGGCGAGGACGTCACCGGCGCAGCCACGATCACGGAAAGCAGCGTGGAATACCAGCCGGGGGCGCTGGATCCCGGGAGTCACACGGTTTCCATCACCGTCAACGACGCGGCAGGAAACACGACGACCAGCGAGTGGTCCTTCACCACCGCCGATCCCCAGCCGGTGATCGCCGGCACCCGGGTCTACTGGGCCAGCCTCGAAGACTACAACGCCGGCCTGCTGACGGTGGACTTCGAGATCGCCGAGGCAGCCGATGCTGCCGCCGCCGACGAGCTCTACATCGCCGCCTCGCCGGCGAGCGCCGGCGTCATCGCCGTGGGGCTGCCCACACCGCCGGTTCCCCTGGCCGCCGGCCAGTCGGTGACGGTGCCGGTTAAATACCTCATACCTCCCGGCGCCACCTCTTTCAAGACCACCGTGTACATCGTCTGCGGGGACGCCTGCGGCGGCACCCACTACTTCCCCGGACCGCCGCCGGGGGCCTGACCCTTACTCTCTGCATCCGGGTTCTTCCTCTTCAACCAGGCTGGCCATTGCCTCGATGGCTTCCCGAATGACAGCCCGCGTTCGCAGCTGAAAAGAGTTGTTGTTCCCGGGCGGGCGGCGGGGCGGTCCCCGCCCCGCCGCCCGCCCGCCTGTAAATCGCCGGCCACTCCTGATAGAATGGGGCGTCTTTCCGGCGGGTGCGCCAGCACCACTCGAGCGCCGGCAGGCAAACATCGGCATCCGCCCCGGCCAAGGCCGGGATGCTTTTTTACCCTCAGGAGGTACAAATGCAAGAGGTAACCGAGATTCGCTGGCACGCCCGCGGGGGGCAGGGCGCGGTCACGGCCGCCAAGATGACGGCGGAGGTGGCCCTCAGCCAGGACAAGTACTTCCAGGCGTTCCCCGAGTACGGGCCGGAACGCTCGGGAGCGCCCCTGGTGGCCTTCACCCGCCTGTCCGACGAACCGATCCAGGTGTACAGCGCCGTGGAGCACCCGGACTACGTGCTGGTGCTGGACCCGACGCTGCTGGACGTCACCGACGTCACCGAGGGCACCCCCGACGGCGCCGTGGTGATCGTCAACTCCGAGGAGCCGGCGGCGGCGCTGGCCGGGCGCCCGGAGATGAGCGGCAGGAGCGTCTATACCGTGCCCGCCACCAGGATCGCCCTGGAGACCATCAAGCGGGCCATCCCCAACACCCCCCTCATCGGCGCCCTGGCCAAGGTGAGCGGGCTGTTCCCCCTGGAGGCGGTCACCGACGAGGTGCGCGCCTCGCTTTCGAAGAAGTTCGGCGACGAGGTGGTAAACGCCAACCTCGAGGCCGTGCGGCGCGGATACGAGGAGGTCTCGGGAGAATGAAAAAGTGGCAGATCGACGATATCGACACCTGGGGCCCCTCGCGGCACGAGCTGGGAGCCACCATCCCCCGCTCCGGCACCGCCGACGACTACAATACCGGCGGCTGGCGGGTGGAGCGGCCCGTCCGCGACCGCGAGAAGTGCAACGACTGCATGATCTGTTTCTTCGCCTGCCCCGACTCGTCCGTGGTGGTGGAAGACGGCAAGATGGCGGAGATCGACCTGGAACACTGCAAGGGCTGCGGCCTCTGCGCCGCCGTCTGCCCGCGTGACGCCATCGAGATGACCGACGAGCTCGAGGCCCGCCGCAAGGAGGAAGAATGAGCCGAAAAGCCATAACCGGAAACGGGGCCGTCGCCCTAGCGCTGAAGCAGGTGGAGCCGGACGTGATGTCCGCCTACCCCATCACGCCCCAGACGGAGATCGCCCAGAACTACGCCCAGTTCGTCGCCAACGGCGACGTCAAGACCGAGTACATCGCCGTGGAGAGCGAGCACAGCGCCATGAGCGCCGCCATCGGCGCCGCCGCGGCGGGAGCGCGCACCATCACCGCCACCTCCTCGCAGGGGTTCGCGCTGATGTGGGAGATGCTGTTCATCGCCGCCTCGCTGCGGCTGCCGATCACCATGCCGGTGATCACGCGGGCGCTCTCCGGCCCTATAAATATCCACTGTGACCATTCCGACAGCATGGGCGGCCGCGACTGCGGCTGGATCCAGCTCTACGGCGAAGACGCCCAGGAGGGCTACGACAACGCCATCCAGGCTTTCCGCATCGCCGAGCACATGGACGTGCGCCTGCCGGTGATGACCATGATCGACGGCTTCATCATCAGCGGCGCCATCGGCCCGGTGCAGACGCTCGACGACGACAAGGTCAAGGAGTTCGTGGGCGAGTACCAAGCGGTGAACCCGCTGCTGGACGCCGACAACCCCGTGACCGTGGGCCCCTTCGACGGCCTGCACGGCTGGTACTTCGAGCACAAGGTCTCCCAGAACCGGGCGATGGAGAACGCCATGCGGGTGATCGAGGAGGTGGGTGCCGAGTACGGCAAGCTCACCGGCCGGCCCTACTCCCACTTCACCACCCACCACCTGGACGACGCCGAGGTGGCGCTGGTAGCCATCGGCTCCGCCGCCGGCAACGCCAAGACGGTGGTGGACGGCCTGCGGGAAAAGGGCCGCAAGGTGGGGCTGCTCAAGGTCCGCACCTTCCGTCCCTTCCCCGCCGCGCAGGTGGCCGAGGCGCTCGCCGGCGTGCAGGTGGTGGGAGTGATGGACCGTTCCGATTCCTTCGGCGCCCAGGGCGGGCCCCTCTTCACCGAGATCCGCTCCGCCCTCTACGACGCCGTGCCCCGGCCCCAGGTGCTGAACTTCATCTACGGCCTGGGTGGCCGCGACATCTTCCCCTCCGACATCGAGGAGGCCGTTAGCGTCTGCGAGCAGGCCGCCGCCGGGGAATCGGTGACACAGGAAAGACATTATCTCAACCTGAGAGAGGACTGATGGGGATGGCGATCAAACCGAAAGAAATAGCAAACAAGCCCGAGCGGCTCACCGGGGGGCACCGGCTCTGCGCCGGCTGCGGCGCCCCGCTGGTGGTGCGGCAGGTGCTCGCCACCTGCCCGGGCGCGGCGGTGGTCACTTCCTCCACCGGCTGCCTCGAGGTATCCACCACCATCTACCCCTACACCGCCTGGAAGGATTCCTTCATCCACTCGGCGTTCGAGAACGCCGCCGCCACCATCAGCGGCGTGGAGACCGCCTACCGGGCGCT
>JAJRWQ010000081.1 GCA_024276735.1 Actinomycetes bacterium | reverse complement strand
TCCTCCACCACCGGCACCGCCTTCACCTTGCTCTGGTTGAGTTTCTCGTAGACTTCCGAGAAAGGCGCGTCGATGCCCACGGTGGGAAAATCGGTCTCCATGGCATCGCCCGCGCGCCCATGGGGGCCCAGGTCCCGCAGCCCCCTCACCAGCTGTGCCCGCGTGAGCACGCCCACCAGCCGGCCGCTCTCTACCACGGGAAAGTCCTCCTGGTAGGAGTGGAGCACGAAGGTAGCCACCTCGTCCAGCGTATCCGTGGGCGAAAGCACTCTCACCTGGCCGGTCACCGCGTCCGCCACCTTCAGCCGCGAGAGCACCGACTCCACCTCGGAACGGGCCCCTTCCTGCTCGGCGCCCATGTAGATGAAGATGGCGATCAGTACCCAGATCCAGGCCCCGGTCAGCAGCCCGGCGGCGCCCAGCATGAAGGCGAAAACCTGGCCCACCACGGCGGCGATGTGCGTCGCCCGCGCCCGCGGCATCCTGCGGGCCAGCAGGCTCCTGAGCACGCGGCCGCCGTCCAGGGGGAAGGCCGGCAACAGGTTGAAGAGGGCAAGCATGATGTTGATGATCAGCAGGTAAGTGATCATGCCCTGGATGCTGGCCCCGGCGATGAGGTCCAACAGCGCCTGTTCGGAATCCACCGGCTGCCGGCCGGGAAGCAGCGCCAGCACCAGCCCCAGCAGCGCCGCTATCACCAGGTTGCTGGCCGGTCCCGCCAGCGAAATCCACATCTCCTTGCGGGGATCGGCAGGCATGTTCCTGAGCATCGCCAGGCCGCCGATGGGCAGCAGGGTGATGCTCTCCACCTCGGCACCGTAGCGCTGCGCCAAGCGGGAGTGGGTGAGCTCGTGCACCACCACGCAGGCAAAGAGCAGCAGCACCAGGAAGGAGCCGTAAACGGCCCCGGCGGCACCGCCACCGTAGCTCACTCCCCAAACGTAAGCCGCCCAGGCAACGATGAGAAAGAAGGTGACGTGCACGCGCAGCTCGATGCCGAAGGCGCGCCCGATTTGAAAGGACCACTTCATGTCAACTAAGATCCCCCCGCCGGCGGGGCGCCAAACCGCGGGCGTTGGTAATGGAACAGCGGCGGCTCGCGCCGCGCCCTTGCGGATGCCCGCAAGGCAGGGAAAAGCCGCGCTTGAACGCACAACGGAAAAGGGGAGGATTTCAGGGATTGGTCCGGTCCGGGCGGCCGGCCCTGCCCGCTTGGTGTTCACGAACTTTCAGGCAGCGATGCCCGCGCCCTGACAGTCGAACCCCCGCTTGGAAAGCCACAGCTAGGTGAGGTTGCCTCCGCCGAGCTGTTCGAGCAGGCACCGCGCCGCCCGGGCGCGGTGACTAATGCGGTTTTTTTCTTCGGCAGACAGCTCCGCCACCGTTAGCGAATAACCGTCGGGCACGAAGATGGGATCGTAGCCGAAACCGCTCTCGCCCCGGGGCGCCCCGGTGATGCTCCCGGGGAAGACGCCCTCGGCCCGGATCTCGCCGCCGCGGGGATCGATGCAGACGATCACGCACACGAAGCGGGCGCGGCGGTCACCGGCGCCTTCCAGCTCCCGGAGCAGCTTGCGCAGGTTGTCTTCGTCGGTGGCCTCCTCGCCGGCGTAGCGGGAGGAGTAGATGCCCGGCGCCCCGCCGAGGGCCGCCACCTCGATGCCGGAATCGTCGGCCATCACCCAGGGAACACCGCTGGCGCGGCCTTCCCGTGCGAACTGCTCGTGCACGGCCCGGGCCTTGAGGCTTGCGTTCTCGTAAAAACTATCCCCGGTCTCGGGCGGCAACACGAAGCCCGCCGGCATCGGCTCGATGTGGATGCCTGCCAGCAGCGCCTCGAACTCCCGCGCCTTGTTGGCGTTGCTGCTCGCCAGCACGATCGTCTCCGGCGGCGCCTTCCTGCCAGCCACTGCCGTCACACCTGCCTTCGCCTACGCGCCGGCGGCGGCGCGGATCTGCTCGGAGACGATCTCCTCGATGCCGCCGGCCGCGAGATCCAGGAGCTGGTCGAACTCTTCGCGGGAGAAGGCCGCACCCTCCGCCGTCGCCTGTACCTCCACCAGCTTGCCGCTGCCCGTCATCACCACGTTCATGTCCACCTCGGCCTCGCTGTCTTCCTCGAAGTCGAGGTCCAGCAGCAGCTCGCCGTCGACGATGCCCACGCTGACGGCGGCCAGCGAATCCTCGATCGGCAAGGCGGTGATCAGGTCCTGGTCCACCAGGTCGGCAAGGGCCAGGTGCAGGGCCACGTAGGCGCCGCTGATGCAGGCGCAGCGGGTGCCGCCGTCGGCCTGGATGACATCACAGTCCAGCCAGATGGTGCGATCCCCCAGGGCGCGCAGGTCGACGACGCTGCGCAGGCTGCGGCCCACCAGCCGCTGGATCTCCATGGTGCGCCCCCCCTGCTTGCCGCGCACCGCCTCGCGGACGGTACGCTCGGGGGTCGCCGCCGGCAGCATGCTGTACTCGGCGGTGATCCAGCCGTATCCCTGCCCCCTCAGCCAGGCAGGCACGCCGTCCTGGACGGTGGCGTTGCAGATCACCCGCGTGCGGCCGGCCTCCACCAGCACCGAGCCCGGCGGCCACTCGATGTAGCCGGGGGTGAACCTGAGCGGCCTCAGCTCGTCGGGGCGGCGGCCGTCGGGGCGGGCGCCACTCACCGGGCCCTCTCTTCCAGTCCCAGGATGGACGGGTTGCTCTTGAGCATGGCGAAGAGCGGCGCTCCCAGGACCAGCATCACGCCCGCTTCGCCGAGGCCCACCCAGAGTACCGAGGGCCAGTAGGGAATGCCGCCGGCGACGTTCAGCACCACGGCCACGCCGAAGGCGTTGATCAGCACCGGTGCCGCCAGCCCTTCCCAGCGGGGGCCCAGGCGGTACATCACCAGCGCCGCCGCCAGCGTCAGGCCTGCTCCCAGGGTGATGTCCAGGATGCCGAAGGGGCTGCCGGCGGCGTTGGCGATCACGCAACCCAGCCAGAGGCCGGGCACCGCCGCCGCGTCGAAGGCGGCCAGCGGCATCAGCATCTCCGAAATCCGGAATTGCACCTGGAAGAAACTAATGGAACTGATGCCCGGGCTCAGGGTGAGCACCGCGTACATGGCGGCCACCAGCGCCGCCCGGGCGATGAACCTGGCATTGATCCTGGTCGTCCCTGTGCTTTCGTTCACCTGGTACCGATCCTTTCCAGCTCGTCTATCTCCACCCGGCGCACCCGCTCGAAGGGCATCTGCAGGAAGCGGGCGCCCACCTCCACGAAGGCGTCCACGTCACCGGTGCACAGGAAGGAATACTCTCCCTCGCGGCCGGGGTCGTTTTCGATCCCCTTGCGCTCCAGCACCTCTCCCACCTCGCGGGCGATCTCCCGTGCCGAGTTTATCAGCTTGATCCCCTTGCCCAGCAACCGCTGCAGCATCGGCGTCACCAGCGGGTAGTGAGTGCAACCCAGCACCACCGTGTCCACGCCCGCCTGCTTGAGGGGGGCGGTATAGCTCCGGGCGGCCTCCACCAGCTCCGGCGAGGAGACGTCGCCCGCCTGGATCATCGAGGCCAGGCTGGGACAGGGCTGCGGGTGCACCTCCAGCCCGGCATCCAGCCCCAGGAGGGCGCGCTGGTAACTGCCGCTGGCCACGGTGGCCTCGGTGGCCATCACCCCCACGCGCCGGTTGCGCGTGGTCTGTACCGCCGCCTCCGATTCCGGGTGCACGGCGCCGATGATCGCGGCATCGAGGCGTTCCTGCAGCCAGGGAAGTGCGGCCGCCGTGGCCGAGTTGCACGCCACCACCAGCAGCTTCACGTCCAGCGCCAGCAGGTGCGAGGCGATCTGCAGGGCAAAGCTCCGGATCTCCTCGATCGAGCGCGGGCCGTAGGGGAAGCGGCCGGTGTCGCCCAGGTAGATGAAATCCTCCTGCGGCTGGGCCACCAGGCACTCGTGGAGGACCGTGAGCCCTCCCACGCCGGAGTCGAACATGCCTATCGGCCGCGGGTCCATCTAGCGCTTCCTCCGCCGCCGGCGGCGGCGCTTCTTCCTGCCGCTCTCCAGCTCGGAAAGGGAGGCCTCCACCTGCCGCCCCTCGCCGATGTCCACCAGTACCTTCTCCTTGGGCACCAGATAGTCCACCACCTTGCCCTCGCCCGCGCGGGTGCGCACCACTGTGCCCTTCGCCGGCGCCTTTTCCTTGAACTCCTTGTAGGCGTCATGCTCATACTTGAGGCAACACATCAAGCGCCCGCACAGGCCGGAGATCTTCATCGGGTTCAGGGGTAGCTGCTGTTCCTTCGCCATCTTGATCGACACCGGCTGCTGGTCACCGGCAAAAAGGGTGCAGCATATCTTTCGCCCGCAGGGGCCGTGGCCGCCGATCAGCCGCGCCTCGTCGCGCACGCCGATCTGGCGAAACTCGATGCGCGTCCTGAACTTGCGCGCCAGGTATTCCACCAGCTTGCGGAAGTCCACCCGTTCCTCGGCGAAGAAGGAGATGACGATCTTGCTGCCGTCGAACACCACCTCCGACTTCACCACCTTCATCTCCAGCCCCAGCTCTTCCACCTTTTCCTCGCAGGCACGGGCCGCCCGCGCCGCCAGCTTCTCGTTGCGGGCGGCGATCTCCTTGTCGCTGGAGCTGGCCCGGCGCACCACCTTTTCCAGCTTCTGGTGCAGTTCCTGCTCGGGCACCTCGTGATTCCCTGCCACCACGCGGCCGATCTCGATACCACGGCTGGTCCGCACGATCACCTCTTCGTCCGGCTCCAGCTCCAGGCCGTGGGGGTCGAAGTAATAGACCTTGCCGCCCTTGCGAAAGACTATGTCCACCACCTGGGGCAACTAGACCGACTCCCTTATCTCGTGAAAAAGCGACATCAGCATCAACTCCAAGTCGACATTATAGCCGAGTTTCAGGCGGGCGGCGTCGGTGGCGGCCGCGGCGCGGCGGTATCCACCCTCGCGCGAGGGGAGCGCTTCCTGCTCCAGTTCCAGCTCGTAGTCGCGGTTCACCACCGCCTCGCGGGCGCCCGCGGCCATCGCCATCATGTCCCGGAGCCAGGAGCGGATCATCACCAGCGCCAGGTCCACCTCGCGCCTGCGGGCGGCACTGGCGCTGCGGTGGGCGTCGCGGGCGGCGCCGGCGCCGCCGCAACCTTCGGGCGCCTCCCCGCCCTGGTCTTCCACTGCCGCGGCGGCGGCCTCGGCGAAGCCGGTTATCTCCGCGGCCAGTGCGGCCGGCCGCCCCTCGCCCTTCGCCAGCTCCCTCCCCATTTCCAGGTACCGGCGGCGGCGTTCCCCCAGCTCCTCGTCGGTACAAAGCCGGCGGGCCAGCGCCAGGTCGCCGCCGCTGACGCGGGCGCACGTTTCCGCCATGGTGGCGGAGACGCCCAGCTCCGCCGCCAGGTGTTCCTCGATGATGCCGGTGGCAACGGGGCGGAACCTGACCAGCTGGCAGCGGGAGACGATGGTGGGCAGCAATCCCTCGACGTCGGCAGCCAGGAGGATGAAGCGCACGAACGGCGGCGGCTCCTCCAGCGTCTTCAGGAAAGCGTTGGCGCTCTCGGCGTTGAAGGCGCCGGCGTCACCGATGATGTAGACACGGGCCCTGCCCTCGCCGGGGTCCAAGTGAAGCGTGCGGCCGATCTCCCTCACCTGTCCCACGGTGATGAAGGCGCCCGTGGGGGCGATGGTCTCGATGTCGGGGTGGGTGCCGGCAAGCGCCTTGCGGCAGGAGTCGCACCGGCCGCAGCCGCCCTCGGGACAGCAAAGCGCCGCCGCGAAGGCTCGCGCCGCCGCCTCCTTGCCCGCGCCGCCGGGACCGGCGAAGAGGTAAGCGTGGCTGACGCGGTCGTGGTCGAGCGCTGCCTCCAGTGCCCGCACCACCTGGTCCTGGCCGATGACCGTCGAGAAGATCTTGCGCCCCATGGATGTTCGTGCCCCTCCCGCCCCGCCGGCAGAAGGCGACCATGCCGGCGCCGCGTCAGAGCTCCCAGCCGAAACGCCGGTTGAGAATCGCGGTGATACGGCCGTGTATCGTCTCGGCCGGCTCGCTGCCGTCGATGCCGACCAGCCGCCCGGGAAATATCTCTTCCAGCTTATGATAACCCGCTTCCACCTGCTTGTGGAAATCGAGGGCCTCGCTCTCGATGCGGTCGCCGGCGTTGCCGGCGTCACCGCGACGGGCGCGCGCCTCCTCCGCTCCCAGGTGCAAGACCAGCGTCAGGTCCGGCATCAGGCCGCCGGTGGCCCAGCGGTTGAGATCCAGCACCCGCTGGTAGCCGAGCCCGCGGGCCATGCCCTGGTAGGCGAGGGAGGAATCGACGTAGCGGTCGGAAACCACGGTCTTGCCCTCGGCGAGGGCGGGAGCGATGACCTTGCTCACCAGCTGGGCGCGGGCGGCGGCGTACAGGAGCGCTTCCGCCCAGGCATCCATGCCGGCGTGCGCCGGCCCCAGCAGGATCTCGCGCACGCGGTCACCGAGCGGCGTCCCTCCCGGCTCCCGGACGCTGATCGCCTCGATGCCCGCCGCCTCCAGGGCACGCATCAGCAGCTCTATCTGGGTCGACTTGCCGCTTTGATCAATTCCCTCGAAGGTGATGAAAGGCATCGCTACTGGTCAGGAGACCTTGCGCCGGGCTGCCTTCTTGTTATTGTACTCCTGCTTGCTGGGGCAGTCCGGGTCCAGGCAGAGCTTCCAGGGCCGCTTGCGGGGAACGATCACCTTCACCATCGGCGTCTCGCACTGGGGGCAGGACTTGCCCATGGGCATGATGTTGCCCCGTTGCGGCAGCGGGTAGGTGGTGGAGCACTCGGGATATCCCTCGCAGCCGACGAACCGCTTGCGGGTCTTCTTGGAGCGGATCACCCGCAGCTGTCTCCCGCACTTGGGGCACTCGCCCAGCAGCTTGTCGTTCTGGATGCCCTTGACGATCACGTCCGCCAGCTTCTCCTTGTTGCGTTCCAGCGAACTGTACGCCTCGTGCAGGAGCTCCCGCGAGCGCGTCACCACCTGCGCCCGGGTCATCTCGCCGTCGGCGATGGCGCTCATGTCCTGCTCCAGCTCCGCGGTCATCTCCGGCTTGGCGATCAGCGAGGCATAGTCGTTGAGCGCCCTGATCATGGCGATGCCGGTCTCGGTGGGCTCCACCGGGTTGTTGCGAATGTAACCGCGGTCGTAAAGGTTCTGGATGATGCTGTGGCGCGTGGCCTTGGTGCCCAGGCCGTGCTCCTCCATCAGCTCGATCAGCCGGCCCTGGCCGTAACGCCCCGGCGGCTGCGTCTCCTTCTCCTCGCGCCGCACCTCTATTACCTGGACCTGCTCTCCCTCGTCCAACCGCGGCACCTCGTCGTCGCGGCCGCGCGAGTAGGGGTACCAGGCCAGCCAGCCTTCCTCCACCAGGCGCGTGCCGCTGACCACGAAGGGCTCGCCGCCCAGGTCCAGCTCCAGGCGGTTGCTCTCGGATACGGCGGCGTCGCCGAGGGTGGCCAGGAAACGCCTCGCCACCAGCAGCCAGATCTTCCAGTGGGCGTCATCCTTGAGGTCGCCGGGGGCGGGGACGCCCACGGGGTGGATGGGCGGATGGTCCGTGGTCTGCTTCTTGCCCCGGGTGGGCTTCAGCTCCTCCCGGGCCAGCAGGGCTTCCGCCGCCGGCGCCAGCTCCCGGCTCTGCTTGAGGCCGCCCAGGATCTCGCGCAGGTCCAGGGAGGGCGGGTAGACCGTGTTGTCGGTACGGGGATAACTGATGAAACCGCCGAGGTAGAGATCCTCGGCGATGCGTACCGCCCGGGCGGCGGAAAAGCCCAGGGCGGTGGCCGCCTTGGTGTAGGCGGTGGTGTTGAAAGGTGCCGGTGGCCGTATCTTTCGCCGCGTCGACTTGGTGCCGGTGACGTTGCCCGTCTTCACCGCCCGGGCCCGCGCCAGCGCCGCGTCGGCTTCCGCCTCGTCGGTGAAGCGCTCGCGCTTGTGGCGGGCGCTGAAGCCGCCGGCGGGGGAGTCGAGGTCGGCGAAGATCTGCCAGTAAGGCTCCGGCTTGAAGGCCCGCCGCTCCATCTCCCGTTCCACGATCAGCGCCAGCGTGGGGCTCTGCACCCGGCCCACGGAGAGGAACTGGTTTCCCAGGCGCGACGTCGCCAGTGACATGAAGCGGGTGAGGGTGGCGCCCCAGATGAGATCGATATCCTGGCGCGCCTCTCCCGCCTGTGCCAGTGGCCGCGAGAGATCGGTGAGATCGTTGAAGGCCCGCTTCACCTCCTCGGCGGTGAGCGCCGAGTAACGGGCCCGCCGCACCGTGTCGGCCAGCGCCGGGTTGGCGTCGAGCGCCAGCTCCATGGCCTCCAGGCCGATGAGCTCGCCTTCGCGGTCGAAGTCGGTGGCGATTATCAGCTGGTCCGCCTGCGCGGCCATCTTCTTCAGCGCCCGCACCACCGACTTCGCCGAGGGCGCCTTGATGAGCTCGGCGTCGATCCGGTCCCGGGGCTCCACGGCCCGCCAGTCGGCGTATTCCTCGGGGTATTCCAGCTTGAGGATGTGCCCCTTGAGCCCGATGCAGGCGCACTCGCCACCGTCGTCGAAGCCGTTGGTGAAGGTGTAGATGGGAATCCGGTAATAGGAATCCTTTTTCACCTTCCCCGAGGCCAGGATCGAGGCGATTTTCTTTGCCGCCGTGTCTTTTTCCGTCACTATCAGCTTCAAGGCAGTCCTCTTATCGTCGCCACGCGGCAAAGGTTTAACGGCCGCCGGGCGATCCTGGGTGCTGGATGATAGAGGAAAAGTATGGACAATGCAAAAAAAATCCCCCGGCGGCAGCGCTCGCGGCGGTCGGGCGTAGCGGCGGAGGCGGCCGGCGGCGCCCTCAGGGAGTGGGCACTTCTTCCGTCTTTACGCCCTCCACGCCGGGGATCGTTTGCTGCTGCGGCGTGGTGGCGGGCAGCGTCTTCAGGCGCTCGATCTCCTGGCGGATGATGTCGGCGTTGGCGCTGTCGGGCGCCATTTCCAGGTAATGGCCCCAGGTAACGATCGCTGCCTGGTTCTGGCCGGCATCGCGCTGTGCCAGTCCCAGGAGGTAAAAGGCCTGGGCATTGTCCGGCGCTGCCGAGGTAGCCTCCATCAGCACCGGGATCGCCGACTGGGGATCGCTGAGATCGTTGATGTAGATGGCGGCTATCCGCAGGCGGGCGTCGATATCCGACGGGTTCAGCTCCAGGTACTTCTCCAGGTAAGAGATGGCATCCTCGTAACGGCCGATGCTGTTGTCACTGTAAAGGGCCACCAGCGCCAGCATGGCGTCCGTGTCCTCGGGGTTCTCCTCCAGCTGGTCCAGGTAATATTTTTCCTTGTCGGAAAAGGAGCTGTTGCTGGAGATGCTGCCCTTGCTGCAGCCGGCGAAGACGTTCAGCCCCGTGCCGGAGCCCACGCCCATCAGCACGAAGCTGAGCAGGAACAACAGCGCCAGGATGATGGCGCCCCAGCGCGTCATGCGGTTTATCTTTTTCCGGTCAAGCAGCATGCAATGATCCCCGGGGGTCGCGCGGCGCCGCGGCGGGCTGCCGCGGCCCGGCCCGGCAAGAAAAGGCCCGCAACATTATAGCCGATGCGCGGCGCCAGGCATAGCCGCGGCTCAGCCGGCCGCCGCCGCCAGCGCCTTCAGCCCGGCAGCGATATCCTCGCCCAGGTGGACGTGCAGCACCCGGCGGCCGTGCGCCGCCAGCGCCTCGATGTCGCCGCGCGCCTGTGCTTCCCTGAGGGCAGCGAAGCCGTAGCCGGCGCCGGGCACGGGTACGTCCGCGGGGGCGTCGGCGGTGAGAACCAGGAAGGCGCCGCTGCCGGGGCCTCCCTTATGCAACTGTCCCGTGGAATGCAGGTAACGGGGTCCGTAGGCCACCGTCACCGCCACTCCCAGTTCGTCCCTGATCCGCAGCCTCAGCTCGTCCAGCAACGCGTCCGTCTCCCCGTTCTCGGTGAGGTACGCCAGCAGCGCCACGTAGTCGCCATCCTCCACTTCCGCGAGAAAGCGTTTCCACTCCTCACGGTCGAGGGCGGCGCCGCCGGCACCCAGGCCCTGGCCGTCGCCTGCCTCCAGCAGCCGCCGCGTGTTCTCCTTGCTTTCCTGGACGTTGGGCTGGTCGAAGGGGTCGATGCCCAGCACCGCCCCGGCGACCGCCACGGCTGCCTCCCAGCGGAAGAACTCCCCTCCCAGGTCGAGAGTGTCCTCCATGTCGATGGTCACCAGCGGCTGCCCCGCCGCCGCCAGCTCCGCCAGCCGCGCTTCCGTCTCCCCGTCGTCCTCGCCCGTCAGGCGCAGCCGGATAAACAGCCTGTCCCCGCCGTACACCTCCGGGGCGCCCAGGCGCTCCCCGGCCACCGGCACCAGGCCGGTGCCGTCCTTGCCCGTGCTCTCCGCCAGCAGCTGCTCCAGCCAGGCGCCGAAGTCCGCCAGCGGCGCCGGCATCACCAGCGTCACCTTGTCCCGCCCCAGCCGTGCCAGCTCGCCCATGGCGGCCCCCAGGAGCACCGCCGGGTTGTCCGCCTCGGGGGCCCGGCAGCGTTCGGCCATGCGCACCGCCCGCTCCAGCATGCCGGCGACGTCGAGGCCCATCAGCGCTGCCGGCACCATGCCGAAGTAGGAAAGGGCGGAGAAGCGGCCGCCGATGTCCGGGAAGTTCAGCCAGGTGCGCCGGTAGCCCCTCTCCGCCGCCAGCCGGGCCAGCGGCGTGCCGGGATCGGTGACCACGGCCATGGCGCCGCCGGCGTCACCCTCTCCTGCCTGCAGGCGGGAGTAAAAGTACTCGCCGAAAGCCGACGTCTCCACCGTGGTTCCCGACTTGCTGGCGGCGATGAAGAGCGTGCGCCCCGCCGGCACCCGCCGCTCCACCGCCAGCACCGTCGCCGGATCGGTGCTGTCGAGCACCGTCAACGGCAGCCCGCCGTCGCCCGGGGAAAAGCTGCGCTCGAAGACCAGCGGGCAGAGGCTGCTGCCGCCCATGCCCATGTAGACCACGTGCCCGAAGCCGGCACCGGTCACCTCGCGGCGGAAATCCTCCAGCTCGCCCAGCCGCTCTTCCATCTTCTCCGCCACGTCCAGCCAGCCCAGGGAGTTGCGCACCGCCTCCCGCTCTTCGGCCTCCTGTACCCACAGGGTCGCGTCCCGCTCCCAGAGGCGGGGAACGAAGCCGTCTCCCGCCAGCGCCTCCACGCCGTCGCGCACCGCGCCCTCGTATTCTCCCAGCTGGAATTCCATCCCTCCGGCCGCCATGCCTCAACCTTCCTTTCCGTTCCCTTCCAGTGCCGCCACCCTTGCCAGCCGTCGCCGGTGACGCTCGCTGCCGCTGAAGGCCGCCTCCAGGAAAGCCGCTGCCAGCTCGCGCGCCAGGGCAAACCCGGTGACGCCGCCGCCGAAGCAGGCCAGGTTCATGTCGTCGTCCTCGACTCCCTGACGCGCCGAGTATACATCACTGATGAGGGCCGCACGTACTCCCCGAACCTTGTTGGCGGCGATGCAGGCGCCGACGCCGCTGTGGCAGACGGCGATACCCCTCTCCACCTCGCGCGACGCCACCGCCCGCGCCAGCGGAACCACGTAGTCGGGGTAGTCGTCGCCGGGCTCCAGGCCGGCGGCGCCGAAATCCACCACCGCGTGACCGCGCGCGGCCAGGTCTTCTTTCAATTTCTCCTTGAGTTCGAAACCGCCGTGATCGGCGGCCAGGCCCACGCGCACGGCTTTCCCTCCCTTCACTCCAGCAGCTGTCGCGCCAGCGTCGGCAACCCTTCCGCCAGCGCCGGGTGGACGTGTACCGACTGTTCCAGCAAACGCCAGCTGGAGCCGGCCTCCATGTGCGCCAGGATCACGTGCACCAGCTCGGCGGCGGCGACGCCCACCAGCGTGGCGCCCAGTATTTCTTCCGTCTCCTCGTTGACCACCAGCCGGTAGAAGCCGCGCGTGTCCGCCGAGATCTGCGCCATGGCGACCCAGTCGAGGGGGATGGTGACCTCGCGGGCCGGCAGCCCCCGTGCCGCCGCTTCTTCCCGGGTGAGGCCCACGCGCCCCACCTGGGGGTCGGAGAAGAAGGCATAGGCGAGGACGCGGTCCCCTGCCCGGCGTTCGCCGCCGGCAAGTATCGCCTTCAGGCGGCGATAATCTTCCCAGGCCACGTGGGTGAATGCCGGGCCGCCGTGGACGTCGCCGATGGCATAGACGCCGGGACAGCTGGTCTGCAGCCTTTCATCCACCTTCACGAAGCCGCGCTCATCGAGCTCCACGCCGCCGGCGTCGGCCGCCAGCGCCTCCGTGGCCGGCCGCTGGCCGATGGCCACCAGCAGGGCATCGCCCGCGAGCTCCTCGCCGCCGGCGAGCGACAGGGTGAAGGCTCCGTCGCGGTGCGACACCGATTCCACCCGCGCCCCCAGGTGCAGCACTACCCCGTCCTCGCGCAGGGAAGCAGCGATCACCTCGCTGGTGTCTTCCTCTTCCCGGGAGATGATGCGCTCTTCCATCTCCACGATGTGCGTCTCGCTGCCCAGGCGCGCCATGCCCTGGCCCAGCTCCACGCCGATGTAGCCGCCGCCGATGATCAGCATCTTCCGCGGCAGCTCCTCCATGCCCCAGAAATCGCGGTAGGTCATGAAGGGCGTGTCCGCGAGGCCGGGTATCGGCGGCACGAAGGGTACGCTGCCGGTGTCGATCACCACCGTCTCCGCCTGGAACTCCGCTCCCCCTCCGGCCACCTGCCGCTCGCCCGTGAACGAGGCCTCGGCGTTGACGACGCGCACGCCGGCAGCCTCCAGCCGCTTCCCGGTGCCGGCAGAAGAACCCCTGATCACCTCACGCGCGTGTTCCATCACCCGGCCGAAGTCGACCGCCGTCTCCACCCTTACGCCCAGCGTGGCCGCCCGGCTGCCGCCACGGGCGGCTACCGCGGCAGAGGCAAGGAAGGCCTTCGACGGCAGGCAGCCGTAATTGACGCAACTGCCACCGAGGGCGCCGCGCTCGAACAGCACCACCTGCCGCCCCTCCCGGGCGTAGTCCGCCGCCAGGGGCACTCCTCCCTGCCCACTGCCGATGACTACCAGGTCCACCTTCTCCATGGCCCCTGCCCTCCTGTCGTGCCGGCGTCCTGCGGGCGCCCCTGCCAGCGCCTGCACCAGCAAGACTGCCCCCGGACGCTCGATGCCAAACCCGGCAGCGGGCACCGCCGCCCCGCCCGCTTGTTTATTCCCCCCTCCCCGGGGAAAAAGAGCAAGAAGACGGCGGCCGGGCACGAAGGCCGGCCATGCGCGCCGCAAGCGACGCCTGCCGATACCGACAGCGGAGGCCCCGTGAAGATCAGCGACTACGCGTTCCTGTCCGACTGCCAGTCGGCGGCGCTGGTGGGCCGGGACGGCTCCATCGACTGGTACTGCGTGCCCCGCTTCGATTCGCCCCCGGTTTTCGGCCGGCTGCTCGACCCGGGGGCCGGTCACTGGCGGATCGCGCCCACGGGCAGCTACCGGGTCGAGCGTTCCTACCTCGAGGACACCCTGGTGCTGGAGACGGTGTTCGCAACCGGCAGCGGCACCGTTGCCCTCCGCGACGCCCTGGCCCTTGCGCCCGGCGCCCGCGGGCACGGGATCGGCATGGAGGTGCCGCACGCCATCGTGCGCCGCCTCGAAGGCACCGGTGGCGAGGTGGAAATGGCGATGGAGTTCCGGCCCCGCTTCGAGTACGGACTCACCCACCCCCGGTACGTGCCCGTGGCCGGCGGCGTGGCCGCCGCGGGCGGCCCGGTGGCCCTGGAGCTGGCGGCGCCGGTGCCACTGGACATCTCGCGTGAAAGCGTGGGCGCCCGCTTCACCATCCGCCGCGGTGAAACGCTCACCTTCCGGCTCCACTACCGCCCGGCCTTCGGCACCACCTCCCCGCCGCCGGACGCGGAGACCCTGCTGGCGGAGACGGTTGCCGCCTGGCGCTCCTGGTCGGCGCAGCACCAGGGCTACGCCGGCACCAGCCCCGGCCCGGTGAGCCTGGGGGCCCGCGTGCTCCAGGGGCTCACCTTCCAGCCCAGCGGCGCCGTGGTCGCCGCCGCCACCACCTCGCTCCCGGAAGTGATCGGCGGTGACGCCAACTGGGACTACCGCTACTCCTGGCTGCGCGACGCCAGCATGATGATGCAGGCCCTGTGGGTGGCCGCCTGCCCGAACGAGCCGGAGCGTTTCTTCGAATGGATCAGCAAGGCGGGGGGACACCTGGACGACGGGGGAGTGCAGATCATGTACGGTGTCGAGGGCGAACGCGACCTCACCGAGCGTACCCTGGACCACCTGGAAGGCTTCCGGGGGAGCCGGCCCGTCCGCGTGGGCAACGACGCCTGGAAACAGCGGCAGCCCGACGTGCTGGGAGAGGTTCTCGATGCCGCGCACCGGCTGGGCGACCGCCTGGAACGGGTCAGCCCGGCCACGCGGGAGCTGCTGGTTTCCTTCGCCGACCGGGCGGCGGCGAACTGGCGCCATCCCGACGCCGGCATGTGGGAGGCCCGCGACCGCGAGCGCCACTACCTTTCCTCGAAGGTGATGTGCTGGGTGGCGCTGGACCGGGCGGCGAAGCTGGCGAAACGGCTCGGCGCCGCGGAGCGCCGCCGCCGCTGGCAACGCGCCGCCGACGAGGTGCGGGCGGCGATCCTTCGCGAGGGCTGGAACCAGGAGGTGGGCGCCTTCACCGGCGCCATCGGCTCCCCGAACCTCGATGCCTCGGTGCTGCTGATGCCGCTGGTGGGTTTCCTTCCCGCCGGCGATGCCCGCATGCGGGCCACCATCGACGTCATCGACCGCGAGCTCTGCCGGCAGGGGCTCGTCCGCCGCTGGCAGGAGGAGCCGTCGGGGTTCATCATCTGCAGCTACTGGCTGGTGGAGTGCCTGGCGCTGGCGGGCGAGCTGGAGCGGGCGTCCGCCCGCTTCGAACAGCTCGAGCGTTACGCCAACGACCTGGGACTGATGGCCGAGGAGGCCGATCCCGCCGGCGGCGAGGCGCTGGGAAACTTCCCCCAGGCATTTTCCCACGTGGGGCTCATCAACGCCGCCTGGTGCCTTTCGCGGGCCACGGGAAAAAACGGCAGCGGGGAGGGAGGGGGGTAGGCGGCGCTATCCCTGCAGCTTTTCTTTCACCGCCAGCGCCTCGGCGTTGATCTTCTCGAAGTCGAGGGTCTTGAGAACCTTGCGCTCGTAGAGCGGGCGCCCGGCCACCATGGTGAAGAACACGTCCTCCTGGTTGGCGCCGTAGACCAGTGCCGCGTAGGGATCGTTGATGGGAGTCATGTGGCTGTGCTCCATGTCCACGGCGATGATGTCCGCCTGCTTCCCCGGCTCCAGCGATCCCACCTGGTCCTCCATGCTCAAGGCGCGGGCGCCGCCGATGGTGGCCATGCGGACGCAGTCCTCGGTGCTGAGCACGTCGGCGTCGCGGTTGACACCGCGGTGGAGGAATATGGCCGTGCGCATCTCCCCGAACATGTCCATGATGTTGCTGCTGGCGGGGCTGTCGGTGCCCAGGCCCACCCGGAGGCCCGCCTCCATGAAGGCCGGCAGGGGAGCGATGCCGCAGGCCAGCTTGGCGTTGCTCTTGGGGCAATGGGCAACGGCGACGTCGTACTTGGCGAGGATGGCCACGTCCTTGGTGCTCACGCGCACGCAGTGCACCGCCAGCATGTCGGGGCTGAAGACGCCCCACTGCTGCAGGTACTTTACCGGTGAGACCCCGAAGGGCTCGTGGCTGATGCTGTCCCAGCCCACCTTTTCCCTGAGGTCCAGCGCCAGCATGCCGGTGCCGGACTTGATGTACTTGCTCTCGGCACCACTCTCGGCCAGGTGGGTGGCGATCTTCATTCCCCGCTCCGCCGCCAGCTCGCCCAGGGCCTGGTAGAGCTTGGGGCTGACGGTGTAGGTGGCGTGGGGGAAGATCCCCACCTCCAACAGCTTCCCCGCCCTTTCCTCCAACTCGTCCAGCAGGTCGGCATACTCGCGCAGGGTGTCGTCCAGGCGCTCGTCGTCCATGCCGAAGACCTCCTGGTACACCCGCCCCCTGAGGCCGGCGTCGTTCAGCACGTCCAGGCTGGTGCCGGAATACATCGATTCGCCCAGGGTGGTGATCCCCGAACTGATGCACTCGGCAACTCCCAGCCGGGAGCTGGCACGGTAGTCGTCGAGCTGCAGGCCCTTCTTCAGCTCGATGAAGTCCAGGATCCAGGGGCTGAAGTTGCGGTTGTCGAGGATGCCGCGGAATACGGCGTATTCCACGTGGCTGTGACAGTTGACGAACCCCGGCAGCAGGATGGTGTGATGGAAGGCAACCGTCTCGGCTTCCGGCAGCGCGCGGGAGACGTCGTCGTAGGTGCCCACCCGTTCGATGGTGTCGCCCCTGACTGCCACCGCCCCGTCGGCGATGGGAGGCTCCGTTATCGGCAACACCCAGTCCGCCCGGTATATGGTGGTCTTGCTGCTTTCGCCGCCGGTTTCGCTCATCTCTTCCTTCCCTGGCCCGGGCGACGCCGCCCTGCGGCCACATTATATTGAACGGGCTCGCGGGATTGAAACCACCCGGCCACGGTGGCGCGCCCGCTTGAGTGCATTGGCCTTTTTCTATAGGATGGGGCCGTAAAAACCTTCCCCGAAACCGCCGAACCGCCGCTCCGGCGGGCGGGCGGCCTCACACCGGGGTGAAAATGCTCTTCGCCTTCCGGGAAAAGCTCCTTCTCATACGCGAACGCGCCATGGCACGACCGCTGCTCTCGCTGGCAGCGGTCGGCGGCTCCAGCCTGCTGGCTTACATTATATTCGCCGTGCTGCCCCTTTTCCTTCCCGACACCGACGCCACCCACTTCCCTCCCTACCTGGCGCTCCCCGAGGGGGAGTTCTCTCTCTCCAACTACTATTACCTATATGCCCTCCTGTCGCTGACCGCCGTCACCATCTTCGGCTCCTACCTCGCGGGGATATCGCTGGCAGGCTGCTGGAAGGAGGATGACGGCAGGGGGCGCCGCGCCACCCTCGTGATCATCGGCTTCGCGCTCGCCTTCCACCTGGTGATGCTGGTGGTGCCCACGCTGCTCTCCACGGACATCTTCGACTACATCCGCCACGGTCGCATCTTCGCCATCCACGGCGAGAACCCCCTCATCGTCCCGGCGACCTACTTCCCCGACGACCCCTTCTTCGATCTCGGCGGCTGGGTGAGCACCGGCTCCGTGTACGGGCCCCTGCACGTCTACATCTCCGGCGCCCTGGCCTTCGTCGCCGGGGACGGTTTCGCCGCCAATTTCCTCCTTTGCCGGGGCTTTTACGTGCTCGTCGACGTCGCCAACCTGTTCCTGGTCTGGGCCCTGGCCCGCCGCATCCGGCCGGGCCTGGAGCGCAAGGCCCTGCTCTTCTACGGCTGGAGCCCGCTGATCCTGATCCTGGTGGTATCCAATGCCCATAACGACATCCTCATGCTGGCCTTCGTGCTGGCCTCCTTCCTCTGCTATTCCCACCGCCGCTTCCTGCCCGGCGTGCTGATGCTCACCCTGGCGGTGCTGGTGAAGTTCATCGCCCTGCCCATCCTGCTGGTTTACGTGGCCATGCTCGCGCGCCACCAGCAAACCTGGACGAAACGCCTGCTGGCAGGGGGCGGCTACCTGGCCGTGGCCGCCGCCGTCACCGTTGTCAGTTACCTGCCGCTCTGGGCCGGCCGGGAGACCTTCAAGTTCATGGCCACCGTGGGACAGAGGGCGAACTTCACCCTGCCGGGGCTGCTCAGGGACCTGGCCGCGGGGCACCTGGAAACCACGCTTTCCCACACCATCGTGCAGCTCTCGCTGGCGGCGCTGCTGGCAGCCTACATGGCCTGGCACGTGTTCGGCGCCAGGAACTTCCGCTCGCTGGTCTCCGCCTCGGCGGGGCTGGCGTTCCTCACTCCCCTGGCCCTGTTCTGGTTCCAGCCCTGGTACCTGACCATGGCCCTGGGCATCACCGCGCTCAGGCCCTGGCACATTCTCTACCGGGCGCTGCTCGCCTTTTCCTTCAGCGTCATGTTCTTCGACAGCTTCTGGTGGCACACGCCGGTATCGATGGACGTGCAAAAGCCGCTGAGGGTGCTGGTGGTATTCGGCCCCCCCGTTGCCTACTTGCTCGTGACCAAGGCCAGGGATATCCTACCTGTCGCATGGGAAAGGACCTCCGCCTGGTCCATGGCGGACAGCGGAGAGGCGAGTGACCCTTCGCGGGCGCGGATGCTGGTGGAAGTGGCGGTCCTGACGCTGGCGGCGATAGTGCCGATGGCGGCGGTGGTCTCCGCCTCGCCGGTGCTGAAAACCTTTTACGAACTGGTGGTGCTGAAGCTGCACCTGTTACTCAATATCTGAGATGTATACCTGGAGATATCACCTGCTGACCATGGTGGCCGTCTTCCTGGCGCTGGGCGTGGGGATGCTGGTGGGCATCGGCCTCACCGACAGCGGCGTGGTGGATTCGGGCCGCGCCCTGCTCACAGACGATCTCCAGCGTAACCTGGAAGACTTAAACCGCCGCAACGACGAGCTGGGCCGGGAACAGGCGGTCAGCCGCCGCTACCAGGACGACACCTTCCCCTACCTGGTGACCGGTCAGCTCCAGGGAAAGGTCTTCGCCGTGGTCGCCGCCGATGCAGTCGGCGACCAGGTGCTCCGCGATATCGGTGCCGCCATCAACAGCGCCGGCGGCCGCGTGGCGACCACCACCAGGCTCAACTCCCGCTTCGACGCCACCGCCGCCGCCGACCGGGCCCGGGCGGCGGCCAAGTCCGACCCCGCCCTCGCCGGCGCCGATCCGGCGACGCTGGCGCAGCTGCTGGCGCCCCGGCTGGCGGCAGAGATCGGCAAGGCGGGCGGCCCCTCGTTGCTGGAGGCCCTGAAGGGAACCCTGGTGACCTCCACCAGCGGCAATTACGAGCTGCCGGTGAACGCGGTGATCCTGGTGAACCGGGCCGACGACAAGCAGTCGCCCCAGTACGGCGAGCTGGAAAAACAGTTCCTGCTGGCGCTGCGCACCCTGGGCACCCGCGCCGTGGCTGCCGAGACCGCTGACGCGCCCGTTTCCGAGATACCGCTGTACACCAGCATCGACGTCTCCTCCGTGGACAACGTCGATACCCGCATCGGCCAGACGTCGATCATCCACGTCCTCAGGGGTGAAACCGGTGCATACGGGGTAAAAGCCACGGCGGAGCTGCTGATACCGGTGCTGAGAGGACCGGCACCGGCGGAGACCGGAGGTTGAGCGTTTTCTCTGCTGCCAGGGCCATTTCCAGGATTCTTCTGCTCGCCCCGCTGCTGGCGGTCCTGCTCTCGGCTGGAGCCGCCGGCAGCGGCTGCGGCAACGAGGCCACGGCCGCCCGCACGGTAGCATGGGAGCAGGGCGGGGAGCCCTCGTCTTCGCCCCTCCTGGCCGCGGCCGGCTTTCAGCGGCTGGCTTACCCGGCCACCATCCCGGCCAGGCAGCTGCGGGTGACGATCCTCATGTACCACCACGTGGGCACGCAGCCGCCGGGGGCGGATGCCGTCCGCCGCGACCTGACGGTGGACCCGGCCACCTTCGCGAAGCAAATGGATTACCTGGCCAGGGCCGGGTTCACGCCCATTACCCAGGCACGGCTCTTCCGCGCCCTGCTCTACGGTGAGCCGCTGCCGGACAAGCCGGTACTGCTCACCTTCGACGACGGCTACGAAGACTGCTACCAGCAGGCAGTGCCGGTGCTGCTGCAGCACGGGTTCCCCGCCACCTTCTACGTGCTGGCGGGCAAGGTGGGAAGCCCCGGCTACATGAACTGGAGCCAGGTGCTGGACCTCGATTCGCGGGGGATGGACATCGGCTCGCACGGGGTGAGCCACCGCGACCTGACCGTCATCGGGCCCGATGCCGCGCGCGAGGAGCTACAGGGCTCGCAGGCGGCGCTCACCCTGCGGCTGGGGCACCCGGTGTACTGGTTCTGCTACCCCTCGGGCAAGTACGATCCCGGCATCCTGGCCATGACCGGGCAGCGCGGCTACCTGCTGGCGGTCACCACCACGCCGGGCAAGGTGCTGGACAGCCGCCTGTCGCTGGCACTTCCCCGGTGCCGCATTCACGCGGACACCGACATGGACGACTTCGTCGACATCCTCAACCGGGCGGACTAGTCCCCGGCGCGCTCCCGCTCCCGCCTCAGACGCTCGACTCGCCGCCGAATCACCAGCAGCTCGCCGATCATCTTCACCGGGTCGGTGGTGAGGTTGATCTGGCTGTCGGAGGAGTCCAGCTGCAGGCGCACCGGCATCTCCACGATCGAGTACCCGAACAGGCGGGCCAGCGCCAGCACCTCCACGTCGAAGGCGAAGCCGTTGATGGTGCAGTTGAGAAAGATATCGTGTGCCGCCTGGGAACGGAAACCCTTGAAGCCGCACTGGGTATCCGTGAACCCGGGCAGCACCAGCTTGCGCACCAGCGTCTTGAACACCGGCCCCGTGAGCTTGCGCAGCCAGGTGGGATCCACCTCGATGCGCGACTGGGGCAGGTTGCGCGAGCCCACGGCGATGTCGTATTCACCGAGGGCGTCCATGCACATGTCGATGGTGTCCACCGGGTAAGCGAGGTCGGCGTCCATGAAGATGATCATCTCGCCGCGGGCCGCCAGGATGCCGCGCCGGACGGCGGCGCCCTTCCCCCGGTTGCGCTTCTCGCGGATCAGGCGCACTCTCTCGTCACCCAGGAACTTTTCCCGCACCAGGCGCGGCCCCCCGTCGCGGCTGCCGTCGTCGGAGATGATCACCTCGAAACCGTAACCGCGCTTGCGCAGGTGGTGGTTGATCAGGCTGACCGTGTTGACGATGCGCTCTTCCTCGTTATAAACAGGAATGACCACCGACAGCGCCAGCGCCGCGGTATCGCGACCCCGTCGCTGCTGTTCACGCTCTGCCTGGAGGACAGTCCCGCTCAACTCGCCTCTCCTCCCAGGCCGGCGCCTTCCTCCACCGCATCCTCGGCTTGCCGCTTGCGGCGGCGCCGCTGCACCAGCTTGCTCAGGTGGATGCTAAGCTCGAGCAGCACCAGGAAGGGAAGGAACATGGATAGCATGGAGAACAGGTCCTGGGGCGTCAGTATTGCACTGACGGCGGCGCCGGCGAGGATCACGTACTTCCGGTGCCGTCCCAGCGTTCGCGGATCGACCAACCCCATGCGCACCAGGGTGACGATCATCACCGGGGTCTCGAAGATGATACCGAAGCCCAGCAGGAACATGGCCACGAAGGAAAAGTACTTCGATGCCTGCACCTGTTGGCTGAAGACGCCGCTCTGGTAGTTGAGGAGGAAGTCCAGCACGCGCGGCACCACGAAGAACCAGGCAAAGGCCACGCCGGCCAGGAACAGCACCGAGGTGATCGCGGTGGCGGTGAGCACCATGCGCCTTTCCCGCTTCTTCAGGCCCGGCGCCACGAAGGCCCAGATCTGGTAGATCACCACCGGCGAGGCCAGGACCAGCCCGCAATAGGTGAACACCTTGAAAGCCGTGGTAAAGGATTCGGCGGGGGCGAGGGTGATCAGCGTCCGCCCCCCCAGCGGCGCCACCAGCAGGGAGAGCAGCCGGTCCCCCAGCGCGTAACAAACCACCAGCCCGACCGCCACCGCGGCCAGGGAGATGATTATCCGCTTGCGCAGCTCGCCCAGATGCTCGACGAGAGACATCCGGTATTCATGGGGTGAGTCGGACACCGCCTCTGTGGGTATGCGCCGCTCTGGGCGCCCTAGGATGTTTCCGCTTCCCGGGGCCCGCTCTCGGCCGCGGCGACCTTGCCGTCGTCCTCTTTGCCCTCCGGTGCGGCGGCGGCTTCTTCGACCTTGGCTTTACCCTGGTCTTCCTCGGTGATGTGCTCGGTGAGCTCGTTGGTGGATTTCTTGAACTCACGAATCCCCTTTCCCAGCGAACGGCCCAGCTCCGGCAGGCGCTTGGGTCCGAAGATGACCAGGGCGATGATCAGGATGATGACGAGTTCCTGGGTGCCGATGGGCCCTACGATGCCAACCATGACAGCATCTCCTTGAGTAAGTGGGCAGGGCAGCCGTGGGTGGCAATACCCCTGTGGCTCATTCTAGGATACGCTATACCCCATGTCAATCAAGCCTCACCGCCGGCGAGGCGGCGGTACCGGGGCGGTGAATTCATGAAGCTGCGCAGTGCAGACAACCGGCCGGCACGGGGAGAGCTGCTGGAGCTGGAGGTGGAGAGCCTGGCCCACGGCGGCCGGGGGGTGGCCCGCGTGCACGGCTACGTGGTATTCGTCGAGGGCGCCGTCCCCGGCGACATCGCCATGGTGCGGATCACCAGGGCCAAGTCATCGTACGCCGAGGGGCGGGCCGAGGAGATCCTCAACCCTTCCGGCAGGCGCACCGAGCCCCGCTGCCGTCATTTCGGCCACTGCGGCGGCTGCGCGTGGCAGACGCTGGATTACGAGGAGCAGCTCCGCTACAAGCAGCAGCAGCTGGTGGACTGCCTGGAGCACATCGGCGGCCTGGCCGGCTTCGAAGTCGACCCGGCCGCGGGCGCCCGGCCGCTCTGGCGCTACCGCAACAAGGTGGAATTCGCCTTCGCCGGCGCCGGCGACGACCTGGCCCTGGGCTTCCATCCCCCGGGCCGCTGGCAGGAAGTGGTGGACATCGAGGACTGCCTGCTGCACTCCGAGCTCACCAACCGCCTGCGCCTGCTGGTACGGGAATCCGCTGCCGCCAGCGGCCTTCCCGCCTACGACCAGCAGCAACAGCGGGGCTTCTGGCGTCACCTGGTGCTGCGCGAGGGTCTCAACACCGGCGAGGTGATGGTCAACGTCGTCACCGCGCCGGGCGAGGAGCGGCCAATGCGCGACCTCGCCCGGGCGATCGCTGCCCGGTTTCCCAAGGTCCGGTCCCTGGTCTGGAGCATCAACGACACGCCGGCGGCGGTAGCCGGCGGGCTCCCCTACCGGGTGATGGCCGGCCGCGATCACATCTTCGAGGAGATCGAGGGCATCCGCCTGAAGGTCTTTCCTGCCACCTTCCTGCAGACGAACACCGCCACGGCGGCGCGGCTCTACCGTCTGGCCCTTGAATACGCCCGGCCGTGCGAAGACTGGTTCGCGCTCGACCTCTACGCCGGCACCGGCTCCATCGCCCTGCTGCTGGCGCGCCACTGCCGCCGCGTGCTGGGGATCGAGTTGGTGGAGGAGGCGGTGGCGGCGGCCGCGGAAAACGCCGAGGCAAACGGCATCGAAAATACCGCCTTCATCGCCGGAAAGGTACGACAGGTGCTCGGCGAGCTGCCGCCGAAAGAGCAACCGCAGCTGGTGGTTCTCGATCCTCCCCGGGCGGGCGCCGGTAAGAAGGAGATCGAGCGCCTGGCCTCGCTGGCGCCGCGGCGAATCGTCTACGTTTCCTGCAATGCCGCCACCATGGCCGGCAACGCCCGCCTGCTGGTGGAAGGGGGCTACCGCCTGGAGCGCACGGTGGCGGTAGACATGTTCCCCCACACGCTGCACGTGGAATCCGTCTCCCTCTTCGAACGCGGCTGAGCCGGCGTCCCCGCCTCCTTGGAGGATTTGCCCCCGCTGCGGCAAATATCTAATAGCCCATGAAACGAACGCCGGCGACGGCCGATGCAGGCCCGCTCCGGCGGCAAGCCGTTGCCAGAGGTCCGATTGCCCAGGCCAGACGATATCTACGACAAGCATCTCACCCGGGCCATTGCCGAAATCAACGAGCTCTGCCGCGAGCTCACCCACTGCGACAAGTGCCCCCATGGCACGACGGTGCCGGTGATCGGCTCCGGGCACCCCCAGGCGGACATCTTCCTGGTGAAATACCGCAGCCGCGAGAGCGAAGCCGGCGAAGGAGTGGCCTTTTTTGGGCGCGCCGGCGAGGCGGTGATGAAGAGCTGCCAGAAGCTGGGCATCGACTCCCTGTTGTTATATGGTACCAATGTCATCAAGTGTGCCAAGGTGGCGGAGGAATCCGGCCGCAAGTGCTGCCCCTACTACCTGCGACGGGAGCTGGAGATCGTGCAGCCGCGCCTGCTCGTGGTAATGGGGCGGCGCACCCTGGAGGCGGTGAACGACCTTGGTATTCCCCTTTCACAGCCACTGGAGACCCGGCAGGGAGAGATCCAGCCCTTCACTCCCAGCATCGAGGCCCTGGTGGTTCCCGAAATCGATACCTCGCTGGATGACCAACGCAGGAAAACGCGTTTCTGGCAGGCCTTCCGCGTCCTCGGCGACTGGTACGAATCGCTGCCGCCCTATTGAGCACGGCCCCAGCCGCGTAGAGAGGCTGAAGCAAAGGCGCCGGCGGCGGCGCCTCACTTGCCGGCCCCGCGTCGATTACGCCCTCGAGCTGAGGACGGCCGCCATCTTCGTTGCCGTGATCGCCGCGGCGGCGCTGGCCTGGGGTGGCGCCGTTTTCCTCGGCCTGTTCACGCGCGATTCGACCGCCGGCCTGGTCATGGCCTTCGGCATGGGCATGCTGGTCACCTGCGCCCTCTCTTCCAGCCTCGCCTTCATCATCGCCGCCCGCCACTGGCTGCTGCTGGTCGCCGCCCTCTCCCTGGTCTCGGTGGTGGCCGCCATCGCCCTGGGGTGGACGCCCGTCGAGAGCCTGGCCAAGGTTCTCTTCGCCACCAGTGCCGGCCTCTGGATGTCGCTCCTGCTCACCTCCATCGGCCAGGTGGTGATCATCGCCGTCCTGATCGTCTTCGTAGATTTCTACAGCGTGTTCCTGGGGCCGACTCACAGGATGGTGGAGAGCGGCAGCGCCTGGGTCGACTACCTGACGATCAAGCTGCCGGTGTTCGGGGCCCCGGGCGTTTCGCAGCTGGGAACCAGTGACATCGTCTTCTTCTCGCTGTTCATCGGCGTCTCCATCACCTATGCCCTGAGAAGATCCGCCACCGCCCTGGCCCTCACCGCCTCCTTCGTTGCCACCATGGTAGTGGGCGTGAGCCTGGGAATGGGCGTGCCCGCCCTGCCGCTGCTGTCGGTATTCTTTCTCCTGGGCAACGCCGACCTCCTCTACGAGCGCTTCCTCCGGGAGCCCGAGGACCACTGAACCACGGGGGCGGCGAACCAGGGCGCCCTCCCCGGGCCGTTGCCTCCCCGGGCCGGTGACCTGGGGGTATTCCCTGATTTTTTACGCCCATGGCCGGCGCTGGGCGTAAAATCCCGCAATTTGCAGGAATTTTTTCCTTGAAAACGCTCAAGATTTTTCGCCGAAATCCGATAATTTAGCAGCTTGAAAAGCTGCTTTTGCCGGCGGTTTTATGCAGGGGCGGCCCGGGAGACACCCGGTTCGAGCCAGGGCGCTTTTTCGGGCAAGGGGACGGGGGGAAGCGGAAAGCTTTCAGTGAGGCACTTTCCTTACAGCAAGTCGAGCGGCAGGCACACCACGGAGGTCACCGGGGGCCTTGCGAACAGGATCCCTCTCCCGCGCCTGCACCATCTCGCCGACAACCTCGCGGCAATGCGCGCCGGCGGCGCCGCGGTGGCCGCGGCCTTCACCATCCTCGCCATCGTGCTGCTGCTGGCGGCGGCGACCGTATCCCTGGGCGCCCCCGCCGGCACGGGAGCAGCTGTGTACCAGACCTACTGCGCTTCCTGCCACGGCGTCGACGGCCAGGGCGGACCGGTGAACAAGAAGGTGGCGGGCGCCTCCACCAACAAGGTCTGGACCAAGACCCGCAACGGCGACGGCAACAAGATGCCCGCCTTCGACCAGAGCGTCATCAGCGACGCCGAGCTGGCGGACATGGCGGACTACGTGAACACCAACCTGAAGCAGAACGACAACACGCCGCCGAGCGTCGACAGCATCTCCCCCTCGGGAACCATCGACTCCGCCTCGGCGACCATAGCAGTCTATTATTCCGACGATGCCAACGGCTGGGGCGTCGACGAGTCCACGGTGGTAATCACCCTCGACGGATCGCCGCTCACCGGCTGCACCGTCACCTGGGAGAGTGCCGCCTGCGAGGTTTATGGACTTGGCAACGGCACCCACTCCATCGGCGTGTCCCTCGACGACTACGCCGGCAACACGGGCAGCGGCAGCGGCAGCTTCACCGTCGACTGGAGCAGTGATTCCACGCCGCCGGCGGTCAGCGTCACCGCTCCCAGCGGCACCATCTACGATACCGACGCGGTGATCGTCGCCTATTACGAGGATGCCGGCTCCGGTATCGATACCTCCTCGGTGTCGGTCACCCTCGACGGGGGAGCCGTGTCCGGGTGCACGATTGCGCGGGCTTACGCCGCCTGCAACGTCTATGGTCTCTCCCAGGGCACGCACGACGTGGTGGTGCGCGCCGACGACAACCGGGGCAACCAGGGCAGCGGCAGCGGCAGCTTCACCGTCGCCGCTGTGGCCGACAACACGCCGCCGGCGATCAGCAACATCCAGCCCAGTGGCACCATCCACGGCAGCAACGCCACCATCAGCGCCTATTACAGTGACGGCGAGTCCGGCATCGACAGCGCCACGGTGGCGGTGTACCTGGACGGCAGCGTTCTCTCCGGCTGCAACGTCGCCGCCGGCAGCGTCAGCTGCGCGGTGAGCGGGCTGGGAAGCGGCGCGCACCAGGTCGATGTCTACGTGAGCGACAACGCCGGCAACACCGGACACGCCAGCGGCAGCTTCACCGTCGACACCGGTCCCCAGGCCTGCATTTCCAGCTTCACCGACGCCAACGGCGCCTCGGTGGCAGTGTACAGCGATGCCGCCTACAGCAGCGCCGTCTGCCAGTATGATTCCCTCACCCCCGGCGCCACCTACTATGTCCAGGTGACCCACCCGGACATGGACCTGGCAGCCGAGGGCACCGATCGCAACCGCATGCGCCTCAAGGGCCTGGACAACCAGAACGTCGATTTCGGCGACGGGTCCCCCGAGGTGACCTTCACCCAGCAAGCGGGCGGGCCCGCCTACGTGTACCGGGCTGCTTTCGTGGCTCCCGCCCAGGCGGGCGTCTACTCGGGCGAGATGGAGCTCAGGAACAGCGCCCGCAGCAAGGAGGTCAAGATCAAGGGCTGGTCCCTGCGCGTCGGCGCCCCTGCCGCCTACGTGAAGACTTTCAGCGACGAAAGCTACTCGGCGGAGACGGAAACCTATTCCGCCGGCGCCACCGTGTATATCGAGGTCTACGATCCGTCGCTCACCGACGTCACGCCCAGCGACGCCAACTCCAAGGTGGAAGTGGCGGACTTCCTGGGCAACCGGGTGCGCCCCGCGGCCGCTACCTACCGCGCGGCCGCCCACAAGTACCGCGTCTCTTTCGCGCTCCCGGGAACGGCCGGTGACCGGGCGCTGCTCTTCGAGTTCAAGGACGGCGGCGGCACCCGCTTGGCCAGGGGCGAGAAACTGGTGCACGTAACCGGTGCCGACGCGACACCCCCGGCCATCACCAACATCCAGCCGGCGGGCACCATCGCCAGCGGCAGCACCACGGTGAGCGCCGACTACAGCGACAGCGAGTCCGGCATCGACAGCGCCGCGGTGACCGTCTACCTCGACGGCGCCCCGGTGAGCGGCTGCAACGCCACGGC
>JAJRWQ010000080.1 GCA_024276735.1 Actinomycetes bacterium | reverse complement strand
GAGCGCCGGCGGCGTGGATGCTGGAGGGGTTGCCGAAGCGGTCTTCCAGGTAGGGCCGCATGGCGTCGGCCACCTCGGGGTCGATGGGGGTGGTGGCGTTGTTGTCGAGGTAGACGAGCGGGCGCGGCGGCCGCCGCCGCACCTGCCGGGCGGGAGCGGCCTCACTGGAATCGCGGTCGGCGGCGGCCGCCGCCCGCGAGCGGGGCGCCTGCTGCTTGCCGCTTTCATCCTTGCCGGCTGCCACCGGCCGCACCTCGCAAAGGAGTGCCTTGTAGACGGGAAAGCCGGAGACGGGATCGTAGCGCTCCAGGTCGGTGAGATCGTTGACGTTGCACTCCCGCCAGGCCCGGGGACCCACCGGCCCGCCGCCGCCCATGTTGCAGTCGATGGCGCCGCTGACGATGTCGGCGCTCAAGCGGGCGCGGAACTCCAGGCTGCCGCGGGGGGTCTCCACCAGCACCCGGTCGCCGTCGGCTATGCCGCGGCGGGCGGCGTCCCGGTCGTTCATCAGTACCTCCGGCTCCGGCGCCTCCGCCAGCAGCCCCTCGATGCCGTGATGCTGCGAGCGGAAATCGGTGCTGGTGCGGGAGCCGGAATTGAAGACCAGCGGGTACTGCGCCGCCGTATCCGGCTGCGCCAGGGGCCCTTCACGGGGCTCCGTGTACACCGGCAGGGGGTCGTAGCCGTGCTCCTCGAGGATGGAGGAGGCGATCTCGAACTTGCCCGAGGGGGTCTCGAAGCCCGGCTCGCCGTCGGCCCGCAGCAGTCCTTTCTGCCATTTCTTGTATTGCATCATCTCCGCGGGCACGCTCACGGATCCGCCCGCCCGCCTCACGTCGTCGGGCGTGAAGCCGGAGCCCTCGAGCACGTGCTCCAGCAGCTCCTCCTCCGACTGGGGATAGAGATGGCCGTAACCCAGCCGCCGTGCCAGCTCGCCCAGGATCAGCAGGTCGTTGCGCGCCTCCGCCAGCGGCTCGATCAGGCGCTCGCGAATGTGGAACATGGACCCATAGGTCATGTAAGAGGTGTTCTCGAAGCCGGTGGTGGCCGGCAGGACGATGTCGGCGTAGGCGGCGTCGGCGGTGAGCTGCCGGTCGATGGTCACCAGGAAGTCGAGCGCGCCCAGGGTACGGCGCCAGACTTGCGGCTGCGGCCAGGCGGTGATGATGGAGCCGCCGAGGACGATCAGGGCCTTGAAGGGGTAGGGGTGGCCTTCGAGCACCGCCTCGGGAAGGGCGATGGCATGGGATTCACCCCGGTACTGGCTGTATACGGGGAAGCGGTCGCGGCCGATGGCCTTTCCCGGCGCCGGGTTCGCCACCAGGCGGCTCTTGTTGACGGGGAAGGCACTGCCGCGCATGCGAAAGACGCGCCCGCCGGGTACGTCGAGCTGTCCTGCCAACGCCCAGAGCACCATGGTGGCCCGGACGGCCTGGACGCCGCTGTCGGAGTATTCCAGGCCGGTGTACATCACCGGGCTGGCGCCGCGGGCGGCGGCGATGCGGCGGGCCAGCGTGCGCACGGTGTCCGCCGGCCCCCAGGTGATCTCTTCCACGGCCTCGGGACGGAAGTGCTGCGCGTAGTCGGCCAGCTCTTCGAAGCCGACCGTCCAGTTCTCCACGAACTCCTCGTCGTAGAGCTCTTCCTCGATCAGCACCTGGATCATGCTCAGTGCCAGCGCCCCGTCGGTGCCGGGCCGGATGGGAATCCACTCGCCCCCCGCCTCGCGGCAGGTGCCGTTGCGCCGGGGGTCGATTACCACCACCTCGGCGCCGCGCTCGCGCGCCGCCAGGATCTGGTAATGGGCCAGCGGCGGCGAGTCGGTGGCGGGGTTGGCTCCCCAGACGACGATCAGCTCCGCGTTCTCCAGGTCGGAGTCCATGTTGATCAGCATGCCCCCCATGGTCACGTGGGGGGCGATCATGGCGAAGGAAACGTAGCAAAGGGCGCCGACGCCGAAGGTATTGGGCGAGCCAAAGGGAAAGAGCACGCTGGAGGCGGACGAGACCGCCGTGTCCGCCGGCTGGTAAACATCGCAGAGCGCCTGGTCGAAACTGCCGCGCCCGGTGTAGATGCCGGCCGCCTCGGGGCCGTAGCGGCGCCTGGTTTCCTGGAGCCGGCCGGTGATTTCTTCCATGGCCTCGTCCCAGGAGATGCGCTCGAACTCGTAGCTGCCCTTCTTTCCCTTGCGGCGCAGGGGGTGGCGCAGCCGGTGCCGGGAGTAGACCATTTCCGGGGCGTGCATCCCCAGCTTGCAGATCATTCCCAGGGGATGGTCCTTGCGTGCCCGGAGCGATGTCATCCTGCCCTGCTCCAGCGTTGCCGTCACCCAGCAGCCGGCGGGGCAGATGCCGCAAACGGTGTTTTTCTCCACCGTGTCGCCGCTGGTCGCCGCGGCCGCCTCCGTTGGCAGTGATGACCTTTCTTTCCGCAAGCCTTCTGCTCCCCGGTTCGGGCCGGAACCGCCGCCCGCCGGGAGCGCGGGCCGGCACCGGCCTGGTGACAATCTTAGCCCATCGCCGGCAATTATTCCCGCTGCCAGCCGCGCCCAACGGCCGCCGCCGCGCCGGCCGTCTTTAATTTGCCGGTGGCTTGACTTAAACTTCCTTCATTTGCAGGATATTCAAACCGGGCTCAGAAGCAGGAAGGCGGTTTCGGCTTGTACGAGCAAGAGGGCAACGTGAACAGCGACGCAACCCCCTGCGGCATCGGCGGGGGCGCCGCCGGTGTCGTCAGCGACCCACCCGCGGGCGAGACGGGCCGGTGGGTGCTGTTTGCCACCATCCTGGCCTCCAGCATGGTCTTCATCGACAGCTCGGTCCTCAACGTGGCCATGCCGGCGCTCCAGGAGGACCTGCAGGCTACCGGCGCCCAGCTTTTGTGGATCGTCAACGCCTACCTGGTGATGCTGGCGGCGTTCATCATGCTCGGCGGCTCCATGGGTGACCGGCTGGGGCGGCGCCGGGTGCTGATCGCGGGCATCACCCTGTTCATGGCCGGCTCCCTGGCTGCCGGCATGGCCATCGACGCCTACTTCCTCATCGGCGCCCGCGTGGTGCAGGGCCTGGGCGGGGCGATGATGATCCCGGGAAGCCTGGCGCTGATCACCTCCTTCTTTCCCTCACATCGCCGGGGCCGGGCCATCGGCACCTGGGCCGCGGTCACGGCGGGTGTCACCGTCATCGGCCCGCTGATGGGGGGCAGCCTCGCCGACGCCGGGCTCTGGCGAGGGGTCTTCCTGATCAACATCCCCCTGGGCGTGGTGGCAGTGCTGGCCCTGGCCCTGCGGGTGCCGGAGGTTCACGACAGCTCCGGCCTCCGCCTCGATTACGCCGGTGGCCTGCTGGCGGCAGCGGGGCTGGCCCTGCTCACCTACGCCTTCCTGGCGGCCCCCGCGGCCGGGTTCGACAGCCCCCAGGTGGTCGCCACCATGACGGTCGGCTGGCTGGCCCTGGCGGCCTTCGGCGTGGTGGAGGTGCGCAGTGACCATCCCATGGTGCCGCTGGGGATCTTTCGCAACCGGGCCTTCAGCGGCGCCAACCTGATCACGCTCTTTCTCTACGGCGCCCTCAACGTCACCGTCTTCTTCCTTGCCCTGGACATGGTACAGATCCAGGGATACAGCCCCACGGTCGCCGGGCTCACCTTCCTGCCCTTTGCCATCATGATGGTGGTGCTCTCCCGCCTTGCCGGCGCCCTCGCCGACCGCATCGGCTCGCGCATCCCCATCACCGTGGGCACCCTGGTGACGGCCGCGGGGCTGCTGGCCATCGCCGCCGTGGGCGTCACCGACGGCCCCGCCGATTTCTGGACCTCGTTCTTTCCCGGGATCCTGCTTTTCGGCCTGGGCCTGGGCGGAACGGTGACGCCCCTGACGACCACGGTGATGGGCGCTCTCGATTCCCGGCTGGCCGGGACCGCCTCCGGCGTCAACAACGCCGTCTCCCGCACGGCGGGGGTTTTCGCGGTAGCCATCGTCGGCTCGCTGGCGCTGATGGCCTTCACCGGCGCCCTGGAGGACCGGGGCG
>JAJRWQ010000079.1 GCA_024276735.1 Actinomycetes bacterium | reverse complement strand
TGGACATGTTGAAGTAGCCGGGCTTCTTGAGTTCGTCGTAGTTCGGCTCACCCTGGCCCTCGTACGGGTCCACGGAGCCTTCCGGGCTCAGGCGGATGGGGAACTTGTACCGCTTGAGCTGGCCGTTGCGGCACTTGATGGTCCACATGATGGCATCGGTGGCCCGCAGGGGGATCACCGAGGCGCCCAGCGGCGAGAAGTCGGCGTAGCTGCGGACCTCGATCGCCTGCTGCGGGCAGATCTTCACGCAGTTGTAGCACTCCCAGCACTGCTCCGGCTCCTGGTTGTAAGCCTTCATGCGCTCGGTGTCGAGCACCATCAGGTCGTGGGGACAGATGTACATGCAGGCCGTACGCTCCTGGCCCTTGCATCCGTCGCACTTTTCTGTCATTACGAAACTGGGCATCTACTCATACCTCCTTATCATTGAATAGTGTTTAGTTGCTGCTTGCTATTTAAGGGCTTTCCTGACGCACCCCCTCTCGTCCGTAACCGTTATCAATCATCCGTAATACCTATCCCTCCGCGTACTTGTGGGTCTTGATCTCCACCTTCTCGGTGAGGTTCTCGTAGTAGTTGCGGAGAATGGCCAGCACCTCCGGGCGGCTGAAGTGATCGGGTACGTCCTCGCCCTCGGAGAGCATCTTCCGCAGCTTGGTGCCGCTGAGGATCAGCCGCTCTTCCTTGCCGTGGGGGCAGGTCTTCATCGAGGCCATGCCGTCGCAGGCGGTGCAGTAGAAGGTCCAGTCGATCTTCAGCGGCTGCGTCTCCAGCGCCCCCTCGGGGATCTCGTCGAAGATGTGGTGAGCGTCGAAGGGACCGTAGTACTCGCCCACGCCGGCGTGGTCGCGGCCCACGATCAGGTGGCTGCAGCCGTAGTTCTGGCGGAACAGCGCGTGCAGCAGCGCCTCGCGGGGACCGGCGTAGCGCATGTCCAGCGGGTAGCCGCCCACGGCGATGGTGTCCTTGACGTAGTACTTCTCGATCAGGGTGTCGATCGCTTCCTGGCGCACGTCGGCGGGGATGTCGCCCGGCTTCAGCTTGCCCAGCAGCATGTGGATGAATACACCGTCGCAGATCTCGATGGCGATCTTGGTCAGGTACTCGTGCGAGCGGTGCATGGGGTTGCGGGTCTGGAAGGCGGCCACCGTGCTCCAGCCCTTCTCCTCGAAGAGCGCCCGCGACTCCGACGGCCGCAGGTAGATGCCCTCGTACTCCTCGGGGAAGGTACCTTCGCTGAGCACCTTCACCGGGCCGGCGAGGTTGACCTCTTCCTGGTTCATCACCATCAGCACGCCCGGATGCTCGGTATCGGTGGTCTTGTAGACCTGCTGGCACTCGTGCTCCTTGTCGATGGTGTACTTCTCGGTGACGGTCATGATGGCCATGGTCTCGCCGTTCTCGCTGGAGACCAGCGCCACTTCCTCGCCGTCACCGATTGAGTCCGCGGTCTCGCGGCTGGCGGAGACGGTGATGGGGATGGGCCAGAAAGTGCCGTCGGCCATGGTGAACTCGTCCACTACCCCCTGCCAGTCGGCCTTGGTCATGAAGCCTTCCAGGGGGGTGAAACCGCCGATGCCCATCATAATCAGGTCACCCACCTCGCGGGAGCTGATGGGTACCTGCTTCAGCGTGGAAGCCTTTTCCTTCGCCTCTTCGAGCTCGTCGCCCTCCAAGAGCAGCGGCTTGAGCTTCTTTTCCTTGCCGTGTGGATTTACCAATGCCATTGGTTGCTCCTCCTGTTCTCTCGTGGTCGCCCTGACAGCCGGCTCGCGCTCAGGCCGCTCCCAGCGTCTCCACGACCCTGGTGAAGATCTCGTCGATGGCACCCGTGCCGGTGACCGTCTTCAGGATTCCTTTCTGCCGGTAATAATCGATAAGCGGCTCGGTCTGTTCCCGGTAGACTTCGAGCCGCTTGGTGATGGTTTCTTCCTTGTCGTCGTCCCGCTGGAAGAGGGTACCGCCGCACTTGTCGCACTTGCCTTCCTCGGCGGGGGGGTTGAAGTAGACGTTGTACATCTGGCCGCACTGCTCGCAGGTGCGCCGGCCGGTGAGCCGCTTCATCAGGTCCTCGGTGGGAACGTCCACGTTGAGCGCCGCGTCCAGCGGCATGCCCATCTTGTCCAGCATCTCGTCCAGCGCCTCCGCCTGGGCGGTGTTGCGGGGAAATCCGTCCAGGATGTAGCCGTCCTTGCAGTCGTCACGGCCCAGCCGCTCCTCCACCATCCCCAGTACCACGCTGTCGGGGACCAGCTCGCCCTTGTCCATGTAGGACTTGGCTTCCTTGCCCAGCTCGGTGCCCTCCGCCACGGCGGCGCGCAGCAAGTCACCGGTGGAAATCTGGGGAATGCCGAACTTCTCGATCAGCTTCTTGGCTTGCGTTCCCTTGCCGGCTCCCGGAGCCCCCAATAGTACGATCCTCACATCAGCCTCCATCCCGATGGGAAAACAGAGCCGAACCGAAAGACGCCCGGAGTGTCTTTCGGATCCAACTCCCTTGCCTTGTTGCCAAAAGGTGGTTCAGAAACGCGTTTTTCGACTAGCATCACGCCCGAAAGAGCCGCCTGGGGCAACTCGGGCATTGCATGAAACCGGAGACCCAGTGACCGCACATCTGCGGTTCTTTTTCCCTCTTTTACAGGTGAATCAGCAGTAACCAGGAACGACTGTTACTGGGCGGTTGCGGCGCGTTGCCTTGCATGATGGGGGCGCGCCGGGAAAGCATTTCTCGCCTCCCTGAAATACCTGCGGCGGTATTCTATACCGGCGCTTATAAACTTTCAAGATGAAGCCTTGGCGGGGGTATTAATCTTTCTTATTAGAAATATCAGCTCTAATCCGCGCTGGAACAGGCTTCCGCGGCCAGGCTCGCGTCGCCGGGGCTCTTGGTCGGCGCCACCTTTCCAAGCAGCTTTCCAGACACGATGTTGTAACGGTCCTCCATGAAGGCCGCGTCCGCGAAGAACACTGGGAACAGCAGCAGTGCCCAGGCGACGCTGGTCACCTGGCTGCCACCGATCAGCCCCGCGGCGGCTAGCAGCCCCAGGTAATGCCGGTGGAAGAGGTAGAGCGGGTACGAGCGCCGGCCCAGGGGCACCACCAGCGATGAGAGCGGCAGCGGCCCGCCCGCCCTGGCCAGGGCCAGGGTGAGCAGGAATACGCTGGCGATATAGGCAGGAAACAGCAGCAGGTGCGAGCGGTGGAAAACCAGGTTCGGGCTGCGCACCAGCATCAGCGCCAGCACGAAGAATGCCAGCGAGAACAGGAGCAGGTCCCGGTCCTGGACGCACCTCCTTACCTTCTCCACCAAGCCTGGAATCGCCATCCCCAGCGCGAACAGCAACAGGTAGGCGAAGAGCATCGGCCGGTAGAGCAGGGCCTCGCGGTCGGGAACGCCCAGGGCGCCGGTCGCAGCGAGCAGCCGGTCGTAGTATATGCTCGCGCCCACCAGCATCGACCCCACCACTCCTGCACCCGCAAGGTAGTAGCCGGTTCGCAGGCGGCGACAGGCGGCAAAGAACAGCGGCGCCAGCAGGTAGCACTGGATCAGCTGGGGGATGAACCAGTAGACGCCCGGCGCCTTCACCCCCGGGTAGCCGAGATAGACGGCCAGCGTATGCAGCGTGGGCCGGTGCAGCTCCGCGTACTCGGGCAGGATCAGGGGCACGGTGAAGAGCGCCGTCCAGTAAAGGGGATAGATGCGCAGCGCCCGCTTCAGGTAAAAGCGGCCGATGCAGCCGGCGCCGGGCCCCCCTCGCCCGCCCTCGAGTTTTTTCAGGGAGTGATAAGCCCCCAGCCCGGCAATTACGAAGAAGAAGGCGACGATCTCGCTGGCATACTCCCGCGCCCACTTG
>JAJRWQ010000078.1 GCA_024276735.1 Actinomycetes bacterium | reverse complement strand
GGCAAAGTTGTAGAGACGTCCCCAGAAATCACTTTGGGTGGCGACGGCCTGGGCCTGGGCGGTGGTGGAGGAGCTCTGCTGGTTGGACACCGGCCCGCTCACGTTGCCGTAGGCGCTGGCCTGGGCCTGGGCGGTGTAGCTGACGGTGAGGGGGACGACGGAAGTGGTCGGTGCCGCCGGGCTCGCCGGCGGCGCCCCCGGTGCCAGGCAAAGTGCCACCAGGATGGACATCGTGATCACGCTGCGAACCAGGAAACCCCTCATCCCCAATCCCTCCCCGGAAAAATAAAAAAAGCAGCACCAAGTAGTGCTGCAAAAAGGCTTGCAGTTTACGGGTTCGCGCCCCCCTCTCCCTTTCCCCCGTTTCCCATGAAGATGCCTCCCCCCAGAGGCACGCTCCTGGAGGTTTACAGAGGGAAAATTACGATACCCGATTGGGCGGGTGGTGTCAATAGTGCGGATGCTGGATTCTGGATGCTGGACGCTGGACAAAGCCGCCCGCGCGGCGCGGCGGATCGGGGACGTTCTTTCCTAATATTCCTAATTTTTCCTAATTTCCGCGGCGGGGGCGCCGTCGTTCGATCGGGGACGTTCTTTCCCAGTATTCCTGATCATCCCCAGTCCCCGGCGGCGTCACCGTTTTCTAGGCGGGGGCGTTATCTGCGTGGATGAATGAGGCGGATGCTGGATCCTGGACCCTGGACGCTGGACAAAAACGTTCGACTGGCGCAGGGCGCAGCGGCTACGCGGCTTGCTGGTTCAGTCCAGCGTCCAGCGTCTAGCGTCTAGCGTCCAGCATCTGTCGAAACCACTGCCAACACCTTCTCCACGATGTTGGCCGCCGAGATCCCCAGCTTTTCCATCACCACGTTGCCCGGCGCCGAGGCGCCGAAGCGGTCGATGCCGATGCTGACACCGCCGTCGCCGGCGTAGCGGCACCAGCCCAGGGTAACGCCCGCCTCCACGGTGACCCGGGCCTTCACCTCCGGGGGCAGCACCGAGCGGCGGTACTCCTCGTCCTGTTCCTCGAAGAGCTCCCAGCTGGGCATGCTCACCACGCGGGCGGAGACGCCCTTCCCGGAGAGCTCGGCCTGCGCCGACAGGGCCACTTGCACCTCGGAGCCGGTGGCGATGATGATGGCGTCGACTTCACCCGGGGCTTCCGCGATCACGTACGCCCCGCGGCGGACGCCATCGCCGGCCGCCGGGTTCTCCAGCACCGGCAGCTTCTGGCGCGAGAGTGCCAGCGCCACCGGCGTGCCGCCGCAGCAGCGCTCCACCGCCGCCCGCCAGGCCTCGACGGTCTCGTTGGCATCCGCGGGCCGGATCACCACCAGGTTGGGGATCGCCCGCAGCGCCATCAGGTTCTCTACCGGCTGGTGGGTGGGGCCGTCCTCGCCCACGCCCACGCTGTCGTGGGTGAAGACCCAGATCGCCGGCGCTTTCTGCAGGGCGCCCACCCGGATGGCGCCGCGCATGTAGTCGGAGAAGATGAGGAAGGTGCCGCCGTAGGGAATGATGCCGCCGTGCTGCGCCAGGCCGTTAACGATGCCGCCCATGGCGTGCTCGCGGACGCCGAAGTGGATGTTGCGGCCGCATTTGCGGCCCGGCTCGAAGGTGTCGTAGTCGTTGATGTAGGTATTGTTCGACGGTGCCAGGTCGGCGGAGCCGCCGATGAGGTTGATCAGGTCCGAGGCGATGGCGTTTATCACCTTGCCCGAAGCCGAGCGCGTGGCCAGGGGGCCGTCGTCGGCAGTGAACGAGGGCATCTCGCGGTCCCAGCCCTCGGGAACGTCGCCTTTCATGACGGTATCGAACATGGCGGCGGCCTCATCGTGCTCCGCCGCGTACTCGCGATAATCCTCTTCCCAGCGCCGGTGCTGCTCGCGGCCGCGGTCGGCCGCCTGGCGGAAGTGCTCGCGCACCTCGTCGGGGACGTAGAACTCCGGCTCCAGCGGCCAGCCCAGCGCCTCCTTGGTGAGCTTCACCTCTTCCTCGCCCAAGGGAGCGCCGTGCACCGAGGCGTCGTCCTGCTTGTGGGGGCTGCCGAAGCCGATGTGGGTGCGCACGCAGACGAGCGACGGCCGCTCCTTCTCCTCGCGGGCGGCGGCGATGGCCGCCTCGATGGCGTCGAGGTCGTTGCCGTCCTCCACCTGCTGCACGTGCCAGCCCTGGGCCTCGAAGCGCATCACCCGGTCCTCGGTGAAGGTGAGGTCGGTGCTGCCCTCGATGGAGATGTGGTTGTCGTCGTACAGGTAGATGAGCTTTCCCAGCCCCAGGTGCCCCGCCAGCGAAGCCGCCTCGGCGGAGATGCCCTCCATCAGGTCGCCGTCGCTGACGATGGCGTAGGTGTAGTGGTCGATGACGCGGTGGTTGGGAGCGTTGAAGAGCCCGCCCAGGTAGCACTCGGCCATGGCCATGCCCACGCCGTTGGCGAACCCCTGCCCCAGGGGACCGGTGGTGACCTCCACCCCCGGCGTCAGCCCCCGCTCCGGGTGGCCGGCGGTCTTGCTTCCCCACTGGCGGAAGTTCTTCAGTTCCTCCAGCGAGAGGTCGTAGCCGCTCAGGTGCAGCAGCGAGTAGAGCAGCATCGAGCCGTGACCCGCCGAGAGGATGAAGCGGTCGCGGTCGGGCCAGTCGGGATGATCGGGGTCGAACTTGAGGAACCGGGTCCAGAGGACGTAGGCCATGGAGGCCGCGCCCATGGGCATCCCCGGGTGGCCGGAGTTGGCCTTCTGGATCGCGTCCACCGCCAGGAAGCGGATGGTGTTGATGCAGAGCTGGTCGAGATCGGTTTTCTGGGTCATCGGACCTCCGCCGTCTACGGATCTTTTCGCCCCGCGGCCTGTGGCGGCGGAACGCTCTTCCGGGCTCGCTGCGATCGCCAGGCCGGTTTGCTGCCGGCGCCGGGGTTCCGCCGACGGCCTTGACTGCGGCCGCACGTGCAACGCTCCTAATTCTCTATTATTGGGGGAACTTGAATCAAGTCGAAGGGCGGATGCTGGATGCTGGATTCTGGACGCTGGATAAAAACGCTCGGTTGGTGTGGGGGGTACGAAGCTCGCTGGTTTAATCCACCATCCACCATCCATTCGGGGCGTCACTGGGAGCGGATGCTGGATATAAAAGAAAAAAGTCATCGAGAAGGGTAAAATATAATAGTCGCGTGGGCCGTTAGCTCAGTTGGTAGAGCACCGGACTTTTAATCCGGGGGTCGCAGG
>JAJRWQ010000077.1 GCA_024276735.1 Actinomycetes bacterium | reverse complement strand
TCGCGGCCGGCCCCTTATTCCCTGGCGGGAGTAAGCTCCCCGGGAAGGATAGTCGTCGACATCATGAAGGGCTGAGCCGGCTGCCCAGCCAGGAAAACCACCCAGCCTTCCCAACCTGTACACGGCCACGTTTGCCAGAACATGTAAAAAAAGCTTAAATGGGCGGAATACATGTGTTTGAATAAAAAACCCCTTTACACGGCCGTGATGCTGTAGTACTGTTTCCATGTAGTGGGTTCTGCTTGGGCGGTTAGCTTGGGCAGGAGGAAATGAGTGCAGCCCCGGTGGCTGCGCCCGAGCAGTAGATGGGAGGGTAGAAGGTTGCCAGAAGGAACAGTAAAATGGTTCAACAATGAGAAGGGCTACGGTTTCATCGAGCGCTAAGACGGTGATGACCTTTTCGTTCACTTCACCGAAATCAAGATCGATGGCTACAAGACCCTGGACGAAGGCCAGAAGGTCGAGTTCGAGGTGACCGAGGGCGCCAAGGGACTCCAGGCTTCCAACGTAGTCCCCATCTAGGTTTATCTGAACCTGAAAGCAAGAACCCCGCCGTACTACGGCGGGGTTCTTTTTTATTCATACTTTTTTTATAAAAAAATACTCCATAAGCATTATGGACAAGGATACTGACCGGCATTATAGTTTTTATTTGGGCAATCTATTGCGGTTAAGGTGGAAACCAACCGTGGTGCCGCGCACGATCCATGCTCCTGATGGAAATGAATTCCGGCCAACCGGAGTCGGAGCCCTTGTCTTCGGAAAACCGCGCTCTCATAAAACGGTACCGGCTGCTGGACATGGTAAGGTCGAGCCCGGCACGGATCGTCGTCATCACCGGTCCTCCGGGTTACGGCAAGACTGCTCTCCTGGATCAGCTGCACGGGGAGAGCCGGCATGCCGTCCGCTTCGAGTGCGCTGAAACGGGCTCCGACGCACTCTCCTTCCTCGCTGGAATTCATCGCGGTATCAACGGTAATTCCCGCGAACCGGGCCGCGGCCCCGGGCGGCACTCATCGTCGTTTCACAGGCTGATTTCGCAGCTCGCGGCCATCACCAATCACCTGGAGGGGCTGGGGGAGGACGCACCGGCCCTTTTCTTCGACGACTTTCACGAAATCAACTGCCACGAAGACATCATTTACGCGCTGGACCGCCTGCTATCCTACCTGCCGGCGAAATGCCGCTGTTTTCTCGCCGGGCGGGAAAAACCGGCGCTGCGGCTGGGACGGCTGGCGGCCCTGGGGCAAGTCCTGGAGATTACCGGGAGAGACCTGGAGTTTACGCCTGGCGAGACGTACCTGCTCACCCGCGAGCTGGAGCTGGGCGGCATCGACGACGAGGATATCAACTCGTGGGTGGCGGCGACCGGTGGCTGGCCCTGGGCGATAGCGATATCGGCACAGTCGGTGCAACGCAATGGAAAGAATCCTGCCGATAACGTGGCGCGCATGGTGGCTCCCGGCGGCAGTATCTACAACTATATCGAGAGGGAGGTCTGGAGCAGGCTCGACCCGGATACCGGGTTACTCCTGGAGCAATGTTCAATGCTCGATACCCTGGATGTCACGGTGATCGACGCTGCCTGCCCGGAGGTTCTCGTGGGTAACTCCTGTGCCTCCTCCTTGCGGGAGGCGGCTGACCGGGGCCTGCTGGTCTGGCAGGGGGACAGCGGCTTTCGTTACCAGTTGCACCCCCTGTTCAGGAAATACCTGGAGTTCAGGTTGTGCAGCAGGTCGGGCCGGCAGGACCTGGACGCGCTCCATCATCGCTTTGCACTCGCCTGTGAAGAATCGGGAGATGTGGACGGCGCTATCCGCCACCACGCTGCCTGCGGCAGCTACGGGGAAGCCGAAAGGCTGATCATTTCCGGTACCATGGACTCCCGGGATGCGGGAAAAGCGGAGTCCCTGCAACGGCGGTTGTCGTTGCTGCCGCCGGCCGTGCGGCACAAGAGCAGGCGCCTGCTCTTGCTGGAAGCCCTGCTCCTGGAGGAGCAGGGCCGCGATGACGAGAGCCTCGCCACGCTGGTGGCGGCTGAAAGAGACCAGCACGGCGCCGACCGCGAGTACCGGTACGAGTGTTCGTTGGCGAGGGCCCGCTTTCTGCTGGGTCGACAGGATGACGAAAGCCTGCGCGCGGCAAGGGAAGCGCTTTCCCTTGCGCGGGGGAGCGACGAAGAAGCAGCGGCGAAGGCCGCTGTCCTGGACGCCCAACTGTCACTGGGCCGCACCAGGGAGGCTTTCGAGCTTGCCGCAGACGCCGATACGCCTGGAGACGCCGCCGCTTTCCAGCTCTCCCGGCTGAGCGTTTACTACGCCAGGGGTGATTTCCGGGCGGTAATCTCTGCCGCCGACAGGGGGCCCGGGGAAACGTTTCGGCTTCCCGCCGGCCCGCTGGACCGCGACGCCCTGCTGCTTGCCTGCCTGAGCGCGGGTGCCCTCATCCATGCCGCCAAGTACCAGGAAGCGCTGTCCCTGATCATAAACCTGCTGGAACAGCGCGAAGCAGGCGGTGATCTCGGCCAGGTGCTGGAATTGTTGTACGGATGGGCGCAGGCGTATGGTAGCCGCGAGCGCGAAGGGGTGGCGAGGCTGAAAAGGATAGGCGAGGGAGCGGCGGCCGGAAGTATTTTCATGGCGGTGGACACCGGGTCGAATTACCTGGGGTCCTACCTGCGGCGGCGGGGACAGCCGGAGAAGGCGGCGCTTCTGCATGAGCGCCTGCTCAACGAAACAGGCGGCGCCAGCGTGAATCCCGTCGCGAAGGCAAGCGCTTGCTTCAACCTTGCCGCCGCCCGGCTGAAGCTCGCCACCAATGAAAAAGATCCGCTCTTTCGGCAAGGGCTTGCTGACTTGCTCAAGGCTCACAGGTTGGCGAAACGTCATGATTACCTGTATACGCTGAACCGGGTGAACTTTTACCGCGCTTGGGCGGCCCTCGCCCTGGGATACGAAGTAACCACGCTGGAAGTGATGAAGGAGTGCCTCGATTGGGCAGCCAGGAATGCCCACCACCATTTTGTTTACCAGGAGCTCGTGGCTACCCCCGAGCTGTTGAAACTCTGCTTCGCGGACCGGAGCTGTCGGGACCGGCTCGTCAGGTTGTCCGCTTCGATCGGACCGAAAGCAATAGACCTGTTTTCCCCGTTCCTCGAATCAACCGACGAGGGAACGAAGCTGAATGCGCTGGGAGCCGTGGCAGACACCGGGGGGCCGGATTCGCTGCCGCTGATATATGATTTGCTGAAGGACGAAAGCGAGCGGGTCAGGGTTGCCGCGGAAAGAACAGCCGGGCGCCTGCAAAGCCGCATCGAAGACTTGAAGCAGCTGCTCAGCCGGCGAGAGATCGAGGTTCTCGATTGCATGGTCGCGGGTGCGAGCAACGCAAAGATAGCCACCAGGCTGGCCGTGACCGAGCCCACCGTGAAAAGTCACGTGATGAGTATCTTCAGGAAGCTGGGTGTCACCAAACGTTCAGATGCCATGGCGATCTATCGCTCTCAGGCGGAGGGGGGATACAAGTGCAAGTAGATTCTTCGATCGTAATCAGCAAGATCAGCCCACCGGTTCTTCGCGGCGTCCTCGAGCGCCCGCGGCTGATT
>JAJRWQ010000076.1 GCA_024276735.1 Actinomycetes bacterium | reverse complement strand
TGGACTACCAGGGTATCTAATCCTGTTTGCTCCCCACGCTTTCGCGTCTCAGCGTCAGTACTGTCCCAGAGGGCCGCCTTCGCCACCGGTGTTCCTCCTGATATCTGCGCATTTCACCGCTACACCAGGAAGTCCACCCTCCCCGTCCAGACTCTAGCCTGGCACTTTCCAATGCAGGTCTACGGTTGAGCCGTAGGATTTCACATCGGACTTGCCAAGCCGCCTACACGCTCTTTACGCCCAATAAATCCGGACAACGCTCGCCCCCTACGTATTACCGCGGCTGCTGGCACGTAGTTAGCCGGGGCTTCCTTTGGAGGTACCGTCACCCCTTGGGCTGTTAACCCAGGTGGCTTCGTCCCTCCTGACAGGGGTTTACAACCCGAAGGCCTTCTTCCCCCACGCGGCGTTGCTGCGTCAGGCTTTCGCCCATTGCGCAAGATTCCCCACTGCTGCCTCCCGTAGGAGTCTGGGCCGTGTCTCAGTCCCAGTGAGGCCGATCACCCTCTCAGGCCGGCTACCCATCGTCGCCTTGGTAGGCCGTTACCCCACCAACAAGCTAATGGGCCGCGGGCCCATCCTGGAGCGGAGGCCGAAGCTACCTTTTCTACGCGGTCATGCGGCCGCGCAGGATATCCGGTATTAGCCACCCTTTCGAATGGTTATCCCGGTCTCCAGGGCAGGTTACCCACGTGTTACTCTCCCGTTCGCCGCTTTACTCACACCCGAAGGTGCTTTCTCGCTCGACTTGCATGTGTTAAGCACGCCGCCAGCGTTCGTCCTGAGCCAGGATCAAACTCTCCGTGAAAGAGTTGCTTCTCGGGCTATGTAGGGACATGACCTGATTTCCACAGGAAATCAGGATCGTGTCCCGGAATAAGCCCGGGAATATCGATCGTTCGAGCTTGATCTTCATGATGGTCTCCTGACGGAAACCACCCAAAGAAATTGACTGGCTGTACAGGCGTACCGAAGCAGGCGGATCACCGCCGCTCCGATCGCTGTCTCATGCTGTTTAGTTTTCAAAGACCGGCCGCGCCCCCGAAGGTGTGCGCGCTGGGTAGACTAGAGTATCGTGCACCTCCAGTCAACCCCGCTGGAGAAACGCTTTTCAACCGTCTCCAGCCTTTCCTTCGCCGCCGCCTCGCGCTGTCGCGGACGGCACGAAAAAAGCCACCGGGAAACCACGGTGGCACGCCCGGGCGTCCTCTTTCGAGTCGCTGCCCTAGCGTGTCCTCCCAAAGTAAGAAGAAGTCGGTTTTAACAACAAGCGGCTTCCTTCTTCCGTTTCCCGGACTGATAGTATAGCTACCGCCGATACCATAGTCAAGGCGGGCGTACCTTCATCTATATACCCGCTTTTCGCCGCTGTTAAGCATCTTTCGCCGCTGCCGGCGAAGCCCCTGCCGCCGGTGCCGCTTTCCTGCTGCACCAGCCATTTTCATCGGCAGGAAACGGGGTTTTCCGTAGCCCGAATCTTTCCCGGCGGGCCGGGCGCCCTCAGTCGCCGGCGTGCCGACGCGCGGCCTCCAGCAGGGCGTTGCGGATCATTTCCTCGCCGGGCGCCGACGACGCCCCGTAGCGCCTTCAGGTGAGGGCGGGCTGCTCTGCCCCGCGCAGGGACGGGTCGACATCGAGGCCGTCGATGCGCACCGTGGGGCTCCCGGGAAACCGGTGTTCGGCCGCGTCCCCCGGGGAGCTCACCAGCGTCCGGGTGAGCCTCACGTCGATTCCCAGCTCGCGGGCCACCGCCTTCACCGTTTCCACGGCCATGGGGGCCCCGGTACAACCCTCGACGTGTAGTATCTCGACGGCGACGTCAGCGCTCATGCCTCACCCACCTCGCTGTTATCGGCGCACGCTGCCAGGATAGGACACCTTCTACCGGGCCGGTCAGCGGCCGCTGGTCGAAGCCCCCGGGCGCACCGACCCCGGCTTCCCTTCACTCCTCCTGCCCCTCAAGCAGCTCCTGCGCCCGCGCCAGGTCCTGCCGGCGCACCATCAGCCGCACCCCTTCCACCATCTGGAACGGGGGCAGCATGCCGCCGGCATCGTCCCGGAGAACGATGGCCTCGATGCCGGCGTCCGCCAGCCGCGTGCGCGCAAAGTCGGCGTCGAAGTCAGAGGTGAATCTCTTTACCAGTGCCAGGTCTCCGCTCACCAGCCCTGCACCCCCGGCGCAGTCGTTTCCGGAATGTCATCCGTGTTCTTGCGAGCGAGGGCGGTAACGCGCGTCACCCGCCGGCATTACAGCCTCTTTGCGCTCTCACTCGAAGCTTCCCCGCGGGAGGCGGCCTTCAATCATGCCGGCGGCCGGGCGCGGGTCAGGCCTTGATCAGGCCATGGTAACGGGTGGACTTCCCCGCCTTGATGGTGGCGCCGTCCAGGGAGCCGCTGGGAACCATCTCCGACGTCACCCGCTCGCCGTCGATGGAGATCCCGCCCTGCTGGATGCGCCGCCGCGCCTCGCTGCGCGAGAGCCCGAACCAGCGCTGGAGCAGCTTGGGCAGGTAGACGCTGCCATCCTCGTCGTCGCCCGGCTCCAAGCGACACTCCACCAGGTCCTCGGCGGTACTCAGTCTGCCTTCGCGGAAGACCTCGTTGAAGCGCTGCTCGGCGGCGGCCGCCGCCTCCTCCCCGTGGAAGCGGGCGGTGAGCTCGCGCGCCAGGGAGGCCTTCTGGTCGCGGGGGTGCAGCGAGCCGTTCCCGAGACCCCGTTCCAGCTCGTCGATCTCCGCCGGCGTGCGGGAGGTGAGCAGCCGGTAGTAGGTGATCATCACGCTGTCGGGAATGCTCATCACCTTGCCGAACATCTCCTCCGGTGGCTCGTCCACGCCGATGTAGTTGCCGGTGGACTTGCTCATGCGCTCCACGCCGTCGGTGCCGGGAAGGATCTCGTTGGTGAGCACCACCTGGGAGGGCTTGCCGTAGTATTCCTGGATCACCCGCCCCATCAGCATGTTGAACTTCTGGTCGGTCCCCCCCAGCTCCACGTCGGCTTCCACGGCCACCGAGTCGTAACCCTGCAGCAGCGGGTAGAGAAACTCCAGCATCGAGATGGGCTGGTTGTTGCGAAAGCGCTTTTCGAAGTCGTCCCGCTCCAGAATGCGGGCCACGGTGGTGGCCGACATCAGCTTGAAGATGTCCGGCAGCCTGAGCGGCTCCAGCCACTCGCTGTTGCGCCGCACCTCCAGCTTCTGGGGGTCGCGGTCCAGCACCTTCCAGGCCTGGTCCTGGTAGGTGCGGGCGTTCTCCTCGATGGTCTCGGCGGAGAGGCGGGGACGCGTCTTGGAGACGCCGCTGGGGTCGCCGATGCGCGCCGTGTAGTCGCCGATGATCAGCACCGCCTTGTGGCCGGCGTCCTGGAACTGCCTGAGCTTGGTGAGCACCACCGTGTGTCCCAGGTGGATGTCGGGCGCCGTGGGATCGACGCCCAGCTTCACCCGCACCGGGCGGCCTTCCTTCCCGGCCTGCTCCAGCTTCTTCGCCAGCTCTCCCTCGGGCAGCGACTCCACGCAGCCCTTGGTGAGGGTGTCGTACGTTTTTTCATCCACGGCCATGATGATGAGAATGATAACAGAAAGGCATGGGCGGCTGCGGCCGCGCCGCTTCAGTCGATCGCGTAGAGATTTCCGCTCACGTCGGTCACGTACAGGGTGCCGTTCGCAAACGACGGCGCCGCCTTGATGGTGCCGTCCAGCTCCAGCTGCCACGCCGTGCTGCCGCTGGACTTGTCGAGCGCCAGCAGGCGGTTGCCGGCGCCGAGGCAAATCTTGTCCCCGATGACTGCCGGCGACCCGGTAACCGGGTTTTCCGTCTCCCTCGTCCAGTAGACGGTGCCATCTGCCAACCTCAAGGCATAGACGACGTTCTCGTCGCTCCCCACGAAGACGACGCCGTTGTCCACGGCGGCGCCGGTGAGAGAAGTGTCACCGATATGGTTCTCCCAGCGCATGCTGCCGGTCTTGGCATCGACCACGGTAATGTATCCATTCCAGCTTACGAATACCACGCTGCCACCATCGGTGGCGACCACGTCCGTGACCATCCCCCTGGTCTTGAGGCGCCACTTCTCGGTTCCCGTCCCTGCATCGATCGCGTAGAGGCTGGCGTAGCCGGGGCCGCGGCCGGAACCGCCACCGACGAATACCGTGCCACCGGCGACTGCCTGGGTGCCGGTGGCGCTTTCACCCGGGTCGAACTGCCAGATCTTCTCGTGGGTGGCTGCGTCGTAGGCGCTGAACGCGTAATAGATCACCCCGTCGGCAATCACCGGCGAACAGTCGTAGGCCCGGGTGTCCTGGTTTTCGCCCGGCTGCCACCTGGCTTCACCCGAGGCCGCGTCGAACGCGTAAAGCCCGTTCCTGCCGCCCACGTAGACGCTGCCGTCGAAATACACGGGCGCCGTTCCTTTCCCGCCGCCGAAGCGGCGGCTCCACCGCGCCTCGCCGGAAGAGGGATCGACAGCACGGAGCGTGGTCCCGGCACCGTCGGCTGCAGCCGCGGGATCGGAAGTGGTGAAGAAAACCAGCTGCCCGGTGGCCAGCGGCGGAGCGAGGCTGCGCTCCGCGCCGCCATAGGTCCAGCGCACCTGCCCCACCGGTTCGAAGCCGGTACCCGCCAGCACACCGGTCTGCCCCGGGTTGCCTCGCGCCAGTACAGGCGCTGGCGCCTGCGGCTCTTCCCCGGTGGTTTCGGCCGTGATCCCGTCTTCAGCGGCCACCGGCTCTTCACCCCGCGTCGCCATAAAATACCAGCCGGCGGCGGCCGCGGCGGCGATCACGACAACGGAGGCGAGGATGATAGCCTTGCGGGAGAATGGGCTGCCCTTGGCACCGGCCGTGCCACCGGTTGCCCCGGCGCGCTCGGCCTCCCCGGGTTCCTCCCTATTCTCCCCGTGGCCAGCCAGGCTGCAGCCGCACTGGGTGCAATAGGCCGCGGACTGCTCGTTGTCGTTTCCGCATTCAGGACAGCGCACTCATCAACCTGCCCGATCGTCAGAAATGCAATCGATGATGAAAAAACGCGCAGCGCCCATGTTGCCTGGGCAGGCACTGCAAGCGGCGAGCGTCGACACCCCGGCGCTCCCAGGGGAATCACGCCGCCACCGACCATGCCATCGCCAGTAAAGGTATCACTGCTCACCCTGTCCCTGTCAAGGGAGCATGCAGCTCCTGGGTCCCTGGGATAAAGTGCTATACTTTGCCTAACGTCCGCTACGCATCAACTCATTTCCGGCGCGCGTCTGCGGGCAGGCGCCGGTGCGGGACTCCATGAGCAGGAAGAGACGCCAAAGAAACTCCCGCCGCAAGAACATTCCCCTGCCGGCGATCCTTCTCGCCCTGCTGGTGCTGGGGGCGGTTGCCGCCAGGCCGGCTGTCTCCTCCGCCTGGAGGGACCTCAGTGAAAACATCCCCTCGCTCGACAAGGAAGAAGAGTACGTGAACGCCCAGAGCACGCTCATCTTCGACGGCAGCCCCCAGCCACAGTTGATCGCCGTGCTCAACGCCGGGGAAAACCGCATCGTCATTCCGCCCGAAGAGATACCGGAGCAGATGAAGCAGGCGATCGTGGTGGTGGAGGACGACCGTTGCTACCAGCACTCGGGGGTGGACCCGGTGGGGCTGGTGCGCGCGCTCATGGAGAACTTCTTCGAGGGACACCTCACCGGCGGCGGCAGCACCATCACCCAGCAATACATCAAGAACACCTATGTTTCCACGGAACCGACGCTGAAACGCAAGTTCAAGGAAGCGGTCTATGCCTACCAGCTGGAGCAGCGCTGGTCGAAAGACAAGATCCTCGGCGAGTACCTGAACACCATTTACTTCGGTAACGGCGCCTATGGGCTGCAGATGGCGGCCCTCACCTACTTCGGCAAGCCCGCCCGGGAGCTCACCCTGCCGGAGTGCGCCCTGCTGGCGGCGATCCCCAAGTCTCCCTCACGCTACACGCCGGTGGCGCACCCGGAAGCGGCCCGCGGCCGCCGCGATCTCGTCCTCGCCAAGATGCTCAAGGAGGGTATGATCGACCGCTCCCAGTACGATGCCGCCCTCGCCGCTCCCCTGCCCGACCGGCTGCACAGCCTGGGCCCCGAGCAGACGCCGGCGCCTTACTTCGTCGAGTACGTGACCCAGCAGCTCGTTGCCCGTTACGGCACCAGCACCACCTTCGCCGGCGGGCTGCGGGTCTATACCACCCTGGATCTCGGCAAGCAGGCGGCGGCGGAGGCGGCGGTGGCCGGGGTGCTCAACCAGCCCGGCGACCCCGCTGCCGCCCTGGTCTCGCTGGAGCCGGGGACCAGCTACGTGCGGGCGCTGGTCGGCGGCCGTGACTTCAACGGCCAGAAATTCAACCTTGCCACCCAGGGGCACCGGCAGCCGGGCTCCGCCTTCAAGCCTTTCGTGCTGGCCGCCGCCCTGGACGCCGGCATTCCTCCCGGCGCCACCTGCGTCTCCGCGCCCAAGCAGTTCCAGCTGGGGTCACAAACCTGGAAAGTGGCGAATTACGACTACGTCTACCGCGGCAAGATCAGCCTCCAGGAGGCCACTGTCTACTCGGACAACAGCGTTTACTCGGAACTGGCGGTGAAGCTCGGGGCGGCCAAGGTGGCCGAAACCGCGCACAAGGCGGGCATCAAGACCGGGTTCAGCATCACGCCCGCCATCGCCCTGGGCGGGCTCGACAACGGCGTCACCCCCCTGGAACTGGCGTCGGCCTACGGCACCTTCGCCAACGGCGGCAAGCACGTTTACGGCAGCGTCGACTTCGAGGGCGACGGCCCCGACCCCATCAGCATCCGGCTGGTCACCGACGCCGCCGGCAACGTCATCGACGACAACCAGCCGGTGACGGCGCCGGCGCTGGATCCCATCGTCACCTATCACGTCAACCAGGTGCTGGGCGAGGTGGCCCACAGGAGCACGCGCTGGGGCTCGCTGGGCCGCCCCGACGCGGGCAAGAGCGGCACCACCGAGGACCACGTCGACGCCTGGTTCTCCGGTTACACCCCGGACCTGGTGACCACGGTCTGGATCGGTTACCCCGACCAGCGCAGGCCGATGCTCGACGTGCGCGGGGTGCGGGTAAACGGCGTCGGCTGGCCGGCGCAGATCTGGCACGACTACATGCAGGCCGCCCTGGCCGGCACGCCGGCGCACTACTTCCCCAAGCCGCCGGGCGCCGACCTGGTGCCGGTGATCATCTGCAGCGATTCGGAGCAACCTGCCAATCCCTGGTGCCCGCACAAGGAACTTCGCGGCTTCCTGCCCGGGCACGTGCCCAAGGACCACTGCACGCTGCACCAGCCCGGGGAAAGGACCATGCCCAACCTGGTGCACATGCATTTCGCGGACGCCTGGAATATCCTGGAAGAGCTGGGATTCGAAGTGGAGCTGGAATTTGCCAGCGACGGCTCGCGGCCGCCGGACGAGATCGTCGACCAGGAGCCGGATCCCGGCAGCAAGATAATGCAGGGAGAGGACAAGATCAGGATCACCGTCGCCGGCGCCCCGGGCTCGGTGACCCTTCCCGAGCCGCAGGTGGCGGGTTGATGCCGCGGCGGCGCGCGCTTACTTCTTCTTCCGGGCCCGGCCCGCTTTCTTGCCCTTGACGCGGCTGACGCGAATGAGGCCGGAGCAGGGGATTACCTCCACGCCCTTCTTTTCCAGCTCGTCGAGGAACAGGTTCATTCCCAGCGAGTCGCTGGCGCTGTGGCCGGCGATCACCACGTTGACGTTGTGTTCCTCGGCCTGCTTGCGGTTCTTCTCGCTGATGTGCATGCCCACCAGGGTGCCCACGCCGGCATCGGCCAGCTTGCCGATCGATTCCGCGGGCCCGCCGGTGCCGCCGGTCATGTCCACCAGGATACGCCCGGCGCGCCGCTTCTCGTTGCCCACGACGATGGTGGGACCGGCGTTCTCCCGCGCCGCCTGCTGGTACTCGGGGTACTTCTTCAGCTCGTCGACAACCTCGCCCAGGGTCAGCTTCTCACCCTTGCGGTCGAAGTGTTTCTGCAGGCGCGCGGTCACCAGGTTGTCGCAGGGCGTGTGCACGCAGATGAAGGGAAAGCCGAGCAGTTCCGCCGCCATCACCGCCCGCTGGTGATTCAGGGGCAGCACCGTCCGCATCACTTCCGAGCGGCGGCCTTCGAGCACCGCTTCGCCGATGTTGATCGGCACTCCCGCCTGGTGCCAGATATCGGCCTGCACCCCCATCACGTCCGCCAGCGCCGCCAGGCTCCTGCCTTCCGGGTGATGCGCCATCACCAGGTCGATGCGCCGGCCCCGCTCCCGCAGGCGGTCGGCCAGCAGCAGTTCCTGCGTCTCCATGTCCACGCCGGCGATCAGCGATTTCACCTCCGTGTCCGGGTCCCCGTTGAGGATACGGGTGTCGGCGAAGGGATTTTCCAGCCGCTCGGAGTCGAATTCCTCCTTCTTGGCATCGCTGAGCTCCTCGTAGGCCTCGGCCTCGCGGGCGAGCAGTTTCTTTACCTCCCGGCTGCCCCGGGGATCGCTCTTGATCCCCATGGTCACGGCCAACTCGTATACCTGCTGCAACTTCACCTTGCCGCTCCTTTCAGCGTCGCCTTTCGTGACAAATACTTATTGCCGCCGGCACAAAACCGCCACTTGCGCCGGGTGCCTACCTTGATACCGATGCGCGGTGTTGCCTCGATCTTGGTCTTTTGCCATTCGGAAGAACGCGGGTAAATCTTGAGCCTCCCCTCGTAGACCGGTGCCCCGTTGAGCTCCAGGTCTATGGCCAGCGCCTGCGTGATCTTCGCCGGGCCGCTGGTGAGCTCGGTCGCCCGCGACGTCCGCCGCCGCTTGCGCATGGTGTCGATGCCGTCGCTGGGCTCCAGCGCCCTGATCAGCACCGCCGCCGGCTCGCCCTCCTGCTCGCAAACGATGTTGAGCAGGTGATGCATGCCGTAGGTGAAGTATACATATGCCCTTCCCGGAGGGCCAAACATCACCCGGTTCCGCTGCGTGAGCCCCCGGTAGGCGTGGCAGGCGGGATCGTGGCGGTTGTAGGCCTCGGTCTCGACGATGATGCCGCCGACGCCGTCGCAGAGCAGCTTGCAGCCCACCAGGTCGCGCGCCACCGCGAGCACGTCGCGCTCGTAGAACGATGCCGGCAGGGGTGCTGGGGCCACGGTTCGCTCCCGCTCACGCGGACGCCAGCGCCGCCGCCGCGGCCTCCATTCCCTCCAGGCGCTCCCGGGCCGCAGTCAGCGCCTGCGCCACCGACCCGGGAGCGGTGCCACCGGGTGACTGCTTGCGCGCCAGCGATGCCTCGAGGTCCACCACCTGGAAGTAGTCCTCGCCGAAGGCGTCGGCAGCCTGCCTGAGCTCGTCCAGCTCCAGCTGATCGAGCGTGCGCCCGCTGTCGATGCACAGGCGCACCAGCCGGCCGGTGACATGGTGGGCCTCGCGGAAGGGAAGTCCCTTCTCCACCAGGTAGTCGGCCACCTCGGTGGCCAGGGTGAAGCTCTCCACGGCTGCCCGCCGCATGGCTTCGGTGTCGAATTCCAGGGTCCTCACCATCGCCGCCGCCACCGGCAGCGTCAGCAGCAGCGTGTCGGCGGTATCGAAGACGTAGTGCTTGTCTTCCTGCATATCCTTGTTATATGCGAGCGGCAGGCCGGACATCAGGTTCAGCAACCCGTTGTGGTTCGCCGCCAGCCGCGCCGCCCGCGCCCGGATCAGCTCGCAGGCGTCGGCGTTCTTCTTCTGGGGCATGATGCTGGACCCGGAGGTGTAGGCATCGGCGATTTCCACGAAGCCGAACTCGGCGCTGGACCAGAGGATCA
>JAJRWQ010000075.1 GCA_024276735.1 Actinomycetes bacterium | reverse complement strand
GCGCCATGCCGACGCCCTGCCGACCGGCGGACGTCAAGACTTGCTGCCCGCGGCCTTGCTGTCCTTCTTCTTGCCCGCAGCGGGCTTTCCGCTTCCCTGGCCGCGCGATTCGCCCTTCGCCCGCGTCCGCTTGCCGCGCTTGCCGTAATCGGTGGTATAGAAGCCGCTGCCCTTGAAGCGGATCGCCACCGGGTGGAACAGCCGCGTCACCTGTTCCCCGCATTTCTCGCAACGCCGCACCGCGTCGTCGGAGATGCGCTGCATCTTTTCGAACTGGTGCCCGCACTTCAGGCACCGGTACTCGTAGATCGGCAAAACTTCCCCTTTCCGCCGGCGCCCACGCCGGCAATGCATCGTGACTCCACTTTCGGGGTAAAACCGGAAAGCAGCGACCGGGGTCGCCCGTCTATGCACGGGGTGTGCAGGAACACATTATAACACCGGCAGCGGTGCTTTGCCTTCCGGCGGTCACGGCACGGCCGGCCCTTTTTTCTGGTAATGAAGGTACCTTTTTTGTTATGATTCGCTCCGGTATCACCAAGCGCCGTAAAGCCGTACCGTACCGACGTTTACTTTTTCGGCCGGCCCATGAAAATCGCCCTGGTTTCGGAATACTATTATCCCTTGCTCGGAGGAATCACCGAGCACGTTCACAACCTCGCGCTCTCGCTGCACCGCCGCGGCCACGAGGTGACGGTGGTCACCCACAAGATCCGCCCGCGGCCCGGCCACCACTATCCCGACGAACCGATTCCCTTCCGGGTGGTGCGCTTCGGCCGCGGCCTGCCCATCTTCTCCAACGGATCATTCGCCCGCATCACCGTCAGCCCCACGCTGGCCTCCGACCTGCGCCGCTTCTTTGCCCGCGAGCGCTTCGACGTCATCCACGCGCACTCGCCGCTGACACCCACGCTGCCGGTGGTGGCAGTGAGGAATTCCGACGCCCCGGTGACGGTGGGCACCTTCCACACCTACTTCGATCCCCGCCTGAGCCTCAGCGTCCTGCGCCGGCAGGCGGCCCGTCACCTGGAGATGCTGGATGCCCGCATCGCCGTCTCCGAGGCCTGTATCGAGGCGCTGGAGCGGTACTTCCACTGCGATTACGAGGTGATTCCCAACGGCGTCGACCCCGGGTGTTTTCACCCGGAGGCGGCACCGGCGCCGGTGATGCAGGGCGAGGACCTCAACATCCTTTTCGTGGGGCGTTTCGATCCCCGCAATGGCCTGCGAACCATGCTGGAGGCCTTCCGCCTGGTGAAGGAGGAATTTCCCGCCTGCCGGCTCACCGTGGTGGGCGACGGGCCCCTGCGGCCTTACTACCGCGCCCTCGCCGCCCGTTACGGCGGCGGCGACGTCTACTTCGCCGGCCTGGTCAACGGCGGGCGGCCCGGTTATTACGCCGCCGCCGACGTCTTCTGCATCCCCTGCAGCAAGGCGTCGTTCGGGGTGGTGCTGCTGGAAGCAATGGCGGCGGGCATCCCCATCGTCGCCTCGGACATCAACGGCTACCGCACGGTGATGGAGGACGGCCGCGAAGGGCTGATGGTACCGCCGGGCTCGCCGCCGGCCTTCGCCCGGGCGCTGCTGCGGTTGCTGCGGGACGCCGACCTCCGGCGCCGCATGGGGGCAGCCGGCCGGCAAAAAGCGCTCTCCACCTACTCCTGGGACTCGGTGTCCGCCAGGGTGGAGGCACTGTACCGGCGCCTTCTCTACGGTGAGCCGGGGTCGCCGCCGGAAGAGCAGCCGGTGGCGGACGAGGAGCCGCGGCCGCTCACCCTGGTCACCTGAGCGGTCACCGCCCGGAGCCGGCAATGAAGAGGGCGACCCGGATACTGCGCCGGTACTGGTTTTCCATCCTGGTACTGGCGGTTCTTGCCTATGTCCTGGCCACCCGCGTCGATTTTCACCAGTTCGCCCGCACCTTCGTGGAAGTGGACGCCTTCTACGTGCTGCTGGCGATCCTGGCCAACTTCGCCTCCATACTGCTGAAAACGGCCAGCTGGAAGGTGATCTTCGACTACTCCTTCACCGGCATCCATGCCCGGTGGCGCGACCTGTTCTCGGCGCTGATGATCGGGTTCCTGGTGAACGCCCTGATGCCGGTGCGCCTGGGCGAGATCGCCCGTACCCTGGTGATCGGCCGTCGCCAGGGCATCGTCGGCGAGCCGGTGTCCCGCTCCACCGTCTTCGGCACCGTGGTGCTGGAGCGGGTCTTCGACGGCGTGGTGATGGGCGTTTTCGTCCTCTACGGCGTCCTCAACATGGACCTGCCCGACTGGGCCGTCCGGGGAGCGGTGGTGCTGGTGGCGGCCGCCCTCGCCTTCGCCGCGGTGCTGGCGGCGCTGGCCCTGGTCAAGGGGCGGCTGGAGGAGAACCCGCCCGGTGCCGAGAGTGAGCGCCCGGGATGGCGGCGGCGGCTCGCCACCCGTTTTCACGGCATTCTCGTCCGCTTCAGCGAGGGACAGCGGCTCCTGGGAAGCCCCGGCCGTATCGCCCTCGTGTCCCTCACCACCGGCCTCTCGTGGCTCTCCCAGCTCCTGGCCGTCTATTTCTCGCTGGGGGCCTTCCACCTGGAGGGGGTGGGCATGATGGGTGCCCTGCTGCTGCTGATCCTGATCAACGTCGCCGGCGCACTGCCGGCCACCCCGGCCAACGTGGGCATCTTCCAGCTGGCCACGGTGGTGCCGCTGGCGGTCACTTACGGCATCCCCGAGGCCACGGCGCTGGCCTTCTCCATCGGCCTGCAGGTGATCGAGGGCTCCATCGGCGTCGGCGGCGGCAGCATCTGCCTGCTGCGGGAGGGGCTGACGCTGGAGGAGATCAGCGAGGGAAGCCGGCGGGAGGCCGGGAGACTCACCGGCGGCGGGGACGACGACGCGTCCGCCCACCCCACCGGCGCTTCGCTCGGCGACCGTGCCGGCGGCAAGGACTGAAGGCGGCCTGGCCGCCGTTGCAGGGAAGCCGGCGCGGACGTCCAAGAATGGATGGGGGCGTGACACAACGGCGCGGCGGCGCCGGCAGTGAATTGCGTTCGCACGCGGGGGCCGGTTCGAGTAGAATTACCCTGGCAAGCAAACGACGGCAGCAGGGAGCTATAGAGACCGGGGAAAGTGACCGGCGAAAGGATACCATGCGCGTAGGCATACCCAGGTCGCTGCTCTATTACAAGTACCTGCCCTTCTGGAAGACCTTCCTGGTCCAGTTGGGGCTGGACGTGGAGACTTCGCCGCTCACCAACAAGCAGATCCTCTCGCGGGGAGTGGAGGTGGCGGAGAACGAGCTCTGCGTTCCCGTGAAGGCCTTCTACGGCCATTGCATGGCGCTCAGGGACCGCGGGGTGGACGCCATCTTCGTCCCCCGGGTGGTCAGCGTCGAGGAGCGTGCCTACACCTGTCCCAAGTTCCTGGGGTTGCCGGACATGATCGGCGCCGTGGCGGGCGACCTGGAGCTGCCGCCGCTGCTGTCGCCGCGGCTGAACCAGCGGGAAAAGCCCCGCGAGTTCAAGCACCAGCTGATCGAGTTCGCCCGCGAGCGCTTCGGCCTCGGCAGGGCGGCCGCCGTGGCGGCGCTGGAAAACGCCCGCCTGGCCCAGAAACACTACCAGCAGGGGCTGCTGTCCGGGCGCAAGCCGCTCGACCTGCTGCCGACCAGCCGCTTCAACGTTCCCCGGCGGCGGCCGCCGCGCTCCCAGCGCCGGCGCATCGGCCTGCTGGGGCATCCCTACAACATTTACGACGGTTACCTGACCCAGAACCTGATCGCCCGCCTGGAGGAGATGGGGGCCGAGCTGGTGCTGCCGGAGATGACCGACCACCGGCTGCTGATGCAGGCAGCCACCGACGTTCCCAAGCAGCTCTACTGGAGCTACGAGAAGGAGATCATGGGCGCTGTCAACATCTGGACCGAGAAGAAGATGGTCGACGGCATCGTCTACGTGCTCGCCTTCGCCTGTGGCCCCGATTCCCTGATCCAGGTGCTGATCGAGCACCGGGCGCGGGAACACCGGGTGCCGCTGATGTCCATCACCATCGACGAGCACAGCGGCGAGGCGGGGCTGGTCACCCGCATCGAGGCCTTCACCGACATGCTGATGCGCCAGGGCAGGAAGAAGAGGACGGCGGCCTGATGCGGGTCACGGCGCCACAGATGGGGAACCTGCACCTGATGCTGGAGGACCTCTTCCGGCGCATGGGCGTGGACTACGTGAAGCCGCCTCCCTCCTCCACCCGCACCCTGGAGCTGGGAGCCAAGTACGGCCCCGAGTTCGCCTGCCTGCCGCTGAAGATCAACATCGGCAACTTCATCGAGGCCCTGGAAGCCGGCGCCGACACCCTGGTGATGGCCGGCGGCCACGGCCCCTGCCGTTTCGGCTACTACGGCATCGTCGAGGAGCGGATCCTGCGTGACCTGGGATATGACTTCAGGTTCATGATGCTGGAACCGTTCAGCGACGGTGCCTGGGCCTTCTACAAGACCTTCGAGGCGCTGTCCCCGGGCCTGAGCATCCGCAAGCTTTGGAAGATCCTCAAGGTATCGTTCGCCAAGGCCCGGGCCTTCGATAGCCTCTACAAGCGCGCGCTGGAGATCCGGGCGTACGAGGTGAACCGGGGTGACACCACGCGGGCGCTGAAGGAGGCGGAGGCGGTGATGGCGGCCGCGGACACGCGGGAAGAGATCGAGGCCGCGGCCGCGGAATCGATGGCGGTGATCGAGGCCGTCGACCAGGACCCCGGCCGCGACGTGCTGAAGGTGGGCATAGTGGGAGAGTTCTACCTGCTGCTGGAGCCGTTCAGCAACTTCGGCCTGGAGGAGATGCTGGGCCACAAGGGCGTCTACCTGGAGCGCAGCGTCTGGGTCACCGACTGGATCGCCCCCCACAGGAAGAACATCATTTTCGGCTATCCTCACCGGCTGATCGAGGAGAAGGCGGCCCCCTACCTGGACCAGAACGTGGGCGGGGAGGGCCGCGAGACCGTGGGCACCACGGTGATCTTCGCCGAGCGCGGCTTCGACGGCGTCATCCAGCTGCTGCCCTTCGGCTGCATGCCGGAGAACATCGCCACCAGCATCCTGCCGCGGGTGCAGCAGGACCACGACATCCCCGTGCTCACCCTCACCTTCGACGAGCAGACCGGGCGGGCGGGAATGGTGACGCGGGTGGAAGCCTTCCTGGACCTGCTGAAGGCGCGGCGGGGCAGCCGGCTGCAGGCGGTCTAGGGTTGCGGGCCCCGCGACCGGGGCCGCTGATGCGCGCCGCCGTCCACGCGGGGCGGCGACGAAAAAGGAGAGAGACATGGAAACAACGAGAAAAGGCTACCTGGGCATCGACGTAGGCTCGGTGAGCACCAACCTGGTGATCCTGGACGAGCACGCCGCCGTGGTGGCGGCCGTGTACCGCCGTACCCAGGGACAGCCCATCAAGGCGGTACAGGAGGGGCTGCGCGAGCTGGTCTCGCAGCTCGACGAAGAGGTGGAGATCATGGGCGCCGGCGCCACCGGCAGCGCCCGCCATCTCACCGGCGTCATCACCGGCGCCGACATCGTCAAGAACGAGATCACCGCCCACGCCGTGGCCGCGTCACAGGTGGTGCCCGACGTGAACACGGTGCTGGAGATCGGCGGCCAGGACTCCAAGCTGATCATCCTCGACCACGGCATCGTCACCGACTTCGCCATGAATTCCGTCTGCGCCGCCGGCACCGGCTCCTTCCTGGACCACCAGTCGGCGCGCCTGGGCATCCCCATCGAGGAGTTCGGCGACTATGCCGCCACTTCCGATTCGCCGGCGCACATCGCCGGCCGCTGCTCGGTGTTCGCCGAGTCGGACATGATCCACAAGCAGCAGGTGGGGGTGGCAGTGGAGGACATCATCTACGGCCTCTGCCACGCGCTGGTGCGCAACTACCTGAACAACCTCGCCAAGGGCAAGGACCTGAAGTCGCCCATCGTCTTCCAGGGCGGCGTGGCCGCCAACGCCGGCATGAAGCGGGCCTTCGAGGACGCCCTGGAGACCGAGGTGATCGTTCCCGCGCACCACAACGTGATGGGCGCCATCGGCAGCGCCATCCTGGCCATGGAGCTGGAGCTCGAGCCCGGCGAGAGCAACTTCAAGGGCTTCGAGGTCTCCGATCTCGAGTACCAGACTTCATCCTTCACCTGCAAGGGCTGCTCCAACACCTGCGAGGTGGTACGCATCAAGGTGGACGGCAAGACACTGGCCCGCTGGGGCGGCCGCTGCGGCAAGTGGGAGCTGCAGGACGAGGGGGGCGTCGAACGAAAGCGCAAGGAACTGCTGACCAGGAGGTAGGAGGGACCAATGGAAGGCGATCCCGGCGACGCCCGCAGGGGCTTCACCATCGAGACCGGCAACGTACGCCTGAAGGTCACCGCCTATACCGGCGGCATGAAGGCGACGGGGACCGTGTACGTGAACATCAGCGGCCGCACCACCGACAGGCGGCCGTCGGACCTGCTGCGACACTTTCCCGACCGTTACATGACCCTTTCGCAGGTGGAGCTGCGGCGGCTGGTGGACGACGAGCCGGTCCAGGAGCTGCCTTTCATCCTGCTCAACCTGGAACTGGTGGAAGCGCTCTACGCCGAAGAGGTCGAATAAGCGGAGCTAGCGGGTGCGGGGCGGCAAAGCGCTCCTGCTCTCATAGCCCCAGTTCCTGCACCAGGGATTCCTTGGGCAGCGCCCCCACCACCCGTGCCACCGCCTCGCCGTCCCTGAAAAGAATCACCGTGGGGATGCTCATCACCCCGTACCTGGCCGCGGTGGCGCCGCCGGCGTCCACGTTCAGCTTCACCACCTTCAGCTCGCCACGCCGCTCCCGGGCCAGCTCTTCGATCGCCGGCGCCACCATGCGGCAGGGAGCGCACCACTCGGCCCAGAAATCGACGAGAACGGGAAGGTCCGACTGCAATACCTCGGTATCGAAATCGGCGTCCGTCACCTCGATAATGTCGTTCCCCGACATCTACTACCTCCTCCTCTGGCTTGACGCTGGTGCCCGCCCGTCTACAACCGGAGGATTGCCTGCATCGGGAAACGACGCCGGTGGCGCCGACGGGGTGTGTGGTCGACAACCTCCGCTACCGTTTCTCCGGAGCTGCCCCGCCCCGCGTTGCCGGGGCGCCGGCCTGGTCAGGCTTGCGGGAAAGCCGCCCGGCCCGGGTAACGGGCCGTCTCGCCCAACTGCTCCTCAATGCGCAACAATCGGTTGTACTTGCAAACCCGGTCGGTACGTGAAGGCGCTCCCGTCTTGATCTGCCCCGTGCCGAAGGCCACGGCGATGTCGGCTATGGTGGTGTCCTCGGTCTCCCCCGAGCGGTGGGATATCACCGCCGTGTAGCCGGCCGCACGGGCCATGTCGATCGCGTCGAGCGTCTCCGAGAGCGTACCGATCTGGTTCACTTTTATAAGAATAGAATTGGCTACCCGGGAGTCGATTCCTCTTTTCAGCCTCTCGGTGTTGGTGACGAAGACATCGTCCCCCACCAGCTGGATGGCGTCGCCCAGTTTCTCCGTCATCAGCGCCCATCCCTCCCAGTCCTCCTCGGCCATGCCGTCCTCGATGGAGATGATCGGGTAGGCGTTCACCAGCTCCGCGTAGTAATCGACCATGCCGGCGGGGTCGAGGGTGCGGCCCTCCCCCTCCAGGTGGTAGCCGCCGTCTTCGAAGAACTCCGAGGAGGCCGGGTCGAGGGCGATGGCCACGTCGTCGCCGGGACGGTAGCCTGCCTTCTCCACCGCCTCGAGGATGTACTCGATCGCCTCCCGGTTGGAGCCGAGGTTGGGGGCGAAGCCGCCCTCGTCGCCGACGCTGGTTCCCAGTCCCGCCTCCTTGAGCACCGCCTTCAGCGTGTGGAAGACTTCCGAGCCCATGCGCAGCGCCTCGGCGAAGCTGGGCGCCCCCACCGGCACCGCCATGAACTCCTGGATGTCGACGTTGTTGTCGGCGTGGGCGCCGCCGTTGAGGATGTTCATCATCGGTACCGGCAGCAGGTGCACGCCCACCCCGCCCAGGTACTGGTAGAGCGGCAGCTCCGTGCTCTCGGCGGCGGCGTGGGCGACGGCCAGGGAGGTGCCGAGAATGGCGTTGGCGCCGAGGTTGCCCTTGTTGTCGGTGCCGTCGATCTCCACCAAGAGCTCGTCGATCCCCCGCTGGTCGGTGGCGTCGAGGCCGATGACGGCCTCGGCGATGGGCCCGTTCACGTTCTCCACCGCCTTGCCGACACCCTTGCCGAGGTACTCGTTCTCGTTGCCATCGCGCAGCTCCACGGCCTCGAAGGCACCGGTCGAGGCACCCGAGGGTACCGCAGCGCGGCCCAGGGAGCCGTCGTCCAGCTCCGCTTCCACCTCGACGGTGGGATTGCCCCGGGAATCGAGAATCTGGCGACCAAAGAGATCGATGATCCTGGACATGCTGCGGACCTCCTGCTAGTCGGATTTTGCACGCTGATAATATTCTTCCTGGCGTTCGGGGGGCAAACCGGCGAAGTCCTCGCCGTCGGCGGCCGCCAGTTCCGCCGCCCGCTCCACCCGCTCGCGAAAGCGCTGCGAGGAGCTGCGCAGCGCCAGTTCCGGGTCCACCTCCAGCTTGCGGGCCAGGTTGACCACCGCGAAGAGCAGGTCGCCCAGCTCGCGGTAGACCGCCGTCTCGGGGCCGCGGCGCCGCTCCGCCTCCACTTCTCCCTCCTCGGACAACGCCTGCCGCAGCTCCGCCGTCTCCTCCTCCAGCTTGCCGAAGATGGGCTCCGCCTGGTCCCAGTCGAACCCCGCCGCCGCCGCCCGCTGCTGCAGGCGCCGGGCAAAGAGCGTGGCCGGCAGCGCCGCGGGCACGTCGTGGAAGATGCCTTCCCGGCCTTCCTGGTTGCGCTTGATGTCCTCCCAGCGCCGCACCACCTCGCCGGCGTCCTCCACCTGGTCGCCGGCGAAGACGTGCGGGTGGCGGCGCACCAGCTTCTCGGTGATGCCGGCGGCGACGGCGGCTAGATCGCTCCAGCCGTCCTCCTCCGCCAGCAGGGAGAGAAAGAATACGTGGAAAAGCAGGTCGCCCAGCTCGCCGGCGGCCTCGCCGCCGGCGCCGGCGTGGGCGGCGTCGATCAGCTCGTAGGTCTCTTCCAGGGTGTAGGTGACGATATCGCTGAAGCGCTGGCGCCGGTCCCAGGGACAGCGTTCCCTGAGCAGCCGTACCACCCGGTCCAGCTCGACCAGCGCCGCCGCCAGCCGCTGCTCGCGCCCGCCTTCGCCTGCTTCACCGGCAGGCATCACGCTCGCGGGATGGGAACGGGCAGGGGCTCCACCACTAATCCCTGTCCCCGGCCGCCATCACTGCCCGGCTGCCGCCGCCCCCGTGGAGGTATCGGTGGTCTCCGCGGGCGCGAACTCGTCAGCGTAGACGATCTCGTGCTGGCTGCGCACCTCGTTCAGCCAGGCGTCGAAGACCTTCCTCTCGGCCTGCAGCTTGAGGCCCATCTTCAGGTCGTCGCGGACCTCGTCGAAGGACTGCATGCCGGGGGGGTTGATCGCCTCCACCAGGATGATGTGGTAACCGTACTGGGTCTGGACGGGGTCGGAGATCTGCCCCACCTGCAGCTGCTTCATCGCGTTCTCGAACTCGGGCACGAAACCGCTGTTCTCGGTGGGCACCTCGCCCAGGGAGCCGCCCTGGTCCTTGGTGCCCTCGTCGATGGACACCTCGCGGGCGACGGTGGCGAAGTCCTCTCCCGCCTCCAGCCGCGCCTTCACCTGCAGGGCCTCTTCCTCGGTGGAGACCAGGATGTGGCTCACCTGGCGCGTCTCCGGCTTCTGGAACTCCTGCGGGTTGGCATCGTAGTAGGCACGCGCTTCCTCGTCGGTGATCTCGGGCACGTCCTTGGTCACCTCGGGGTAGATCTTCTGGAAGAGCAGGCTCTTGCGCACGTTTTCCTTGTAACGGTCCAGGGTCATGCCGGCCTCGTCCAGCTTTTTCTGCAGCGCTTCCTCGCCGCCCACCTGCTGCTCGGCGGTATCCACCTTGGCGTTTATCTCCTCCTCGGTGACTTCCAGGCCCATCTTCTCGGCCTCCGCCCAGAGCACTTCCTCGTCGACCAGGCGACTCACTATCTGTTTCTCCAGCTGCTGGTACTCGGGGGTGCCTTCGGCGGGGACGCTCTGCTCGCCGAACTGCTGCTTGTAATCCTGGATGGCGAAATCCAGGTCTTCGCGGGTGATCACCTTGCCGTCCACCTCGGCGACCGCGCTCCGGGGCAGGCCACCGCAGCCGGCCATGATCACCAGCAGGCCGAGAACCGACGCCATCAGTAACAGCTTCTTGTACATCTGGAACCTCGCTTTTTCAGGTCGCCGCATCCGGCGACAAAACAGCTTTGATTATACCATCTATCACCGTCCTGATGGCGGAAAGGTCACCGGCCTCCTGCTCCGGCCAGACTACCAGCCGCTGCTTCAGGGGGTGATAAGCGCACTGCAGGCCCGACTCCTGTAGCCGCTCCCGCCCGGCGGCGCCGATCTCGATGCCGGTCAGCTCCAGGCGCCCCTGCCGCCAGCCTACCGCGGCTGCCTCCAGCAGCGTCGCCCTGATCCTTACCTCCTGCATCAGCAGCAGGTTCTCCACCACCTGCGGCGGCGGGCCGAAACGATCCGCCAGCTCCGCGCGCAGGCGCTCCAGCTCCTCGGCGCTGCGGGCGGCGGCGATGCGCCGGTGGAGGTCGATGCGCGCCGCCTCCGGCGGCACATATTCCCCGGGGATGTAGGCGTCGACGTCCGCGTCCAGGCGGGCGATCTCCTGCTCCTCCGCGGGCTCCTGCTTCAGCTCGGCCACGGCCCGGCGCAACAGGTCCAGGTACATCTCGAAGCCCACCGCCGCCACGTGCCCGGACTGCTCCTCCCCCAACAGGTCGCCGGCGCCGCGGATCTCCAGGTCACGCATGGCGATGCGCAGGCCGGAGCCGAGCTCGGTGTAGTCTCCCAGGGTGGTGAGGCGCGCCATGGCATCCTCGGTGGGACGCTCGAGGGGAGAATAAAAGAGGTAAGCGTAGGCGGTGGTGCGCGCGCGGCCGATGCGGCCGCGTATCTGGTACAGCTGTGCCAGCCCCAGCCTGTCGGCCCGGTCCACGATCAGCGTGTTGACCGTGGGTATGTCCAGGCCGCTCTCGATGATCGAGGTGCAAACCAGCACGTCCGCCTCCCCGGCGATGAAGGCGGCCATCACCGATTCCAGGCGCCGCTCGGGCATGCGCCCGTGTGCCACCAGGAAGCGCACCCCGGGCATCAGCGCCTCGAGCTCCGCGGCCTTCTCCTCGATGCTCTCCACCTGGTTGTGCAGGAAGAAGACCGAGCCGCCACGCTCCAGCTCCCGCTCCACCGCCTTCACCACCAGGCGGTCGTCGTACTCGCCCACGTAGGTGCGAATGGGATTGCGGCCCTCCGGCGGCGTCTCGATGACGCTGATGTCCCTCACGCCCGAGAGCGACATCTGCAGGGTGCGGGGTATCGGCGTGGCGGTGAGGCTGAGCACGTCCACCTGCAGGCGCAGCTGCCGCAGCCGTTCCTTCTGCACCACCCCGAAACGCTGTTCCTCGTCGATGATCACCAGGCCCAGCTCGCGGGGCAGCACGTCGGCTGACAGCAGCCGGTGAGTGCCGATGAGCACGTCGATGCGCCCCTCGCTGAACTCGCGCGCGATCCGCCGGCCCTCGGCCGGCGAGCGGAAGCGTGACAGCATCTCCACCTTCACCGGGAAGGGCTCGAAGCGCTCACGGAAGGTCTGGTAGTGCTGCAGGGCCAGGATCGTCGTCGGCACCAGCATCAGCACCTGCTTGCCCTGCGTCGCCGCCTTGAAGGCCGCCCGCAGCGCCACCTCGGTCTTGCCGAAGCCCACGTCGCCGCAGATCAGGCGGTCCATGGGATGCGGCGATTCCATGTCCTCCTTCACCTCGGCGATGGCCGCTTCCTGGTCGGGCGTCTCCCGGTAGGGGAAGGCCGCTTCCATCTCCTGCTGCCAGCGGCCGTCTGGCGCGAAGGCGTGGCCCGGCAGGCTCTTGCGGGCGGCGTAGAGCTGCAGCAGCTCCCCCGCCATCTCGCGGGCGGCGCTGCGCGCCCGTGCCCGTGCCCGCGCCCAGGCCTTGCCTCCCAGCTTGCTCAGCGGCGGCGCCGCCTCCCCGGGACCGATGTAGCGGGTGACCTTGTCCAGCTGCCCCTGCGGCACCAGCAGGGAGTCGCCGTCCCGGTAGCGCAGGTGGAGGTAGTCACGGGTGACCCCGGCCACGGTGCGGGTGGTGACGGCATCGAAGACGCCGATACCGTGGTCCTCGTGAACGACGTAATCACCCGGCGAGAGGTCCCGGAAGCCGGCCAGCCTGCGGCCCGCCGGCGGGCGGGAGCGGGGACGTGCCGTGCCCAGCAGCGTCCGCTGGTCCAGCACCGCCAGTTTCAGCTCGCGGCTGATGAAGCCCGTGGGCGCCCTGCCCGCCAGCAGCCAGGCGCCGGCGGCGGCCGGCGGCGGCGTTCCCGCGGGCAGGATGTCCGCCGCGCCGTCGAGCACGTACCGCGCCCGCTCGGCGGCGCCGGGCGTCTCGCAGAACACGAAGACGCGGTAGCCGTCGTCCACCAGTTTCTGCAGGTTGCGCCGTGCTTCCGGCTGCCGCCGCACCGGCAGGCCCACTCCCGTGGCGGCGAAGCCGAAGTGCTGGCCGGCCGGCATGCTGTCGACTTCCAGCAGGGCCCTCTCCGCCAGCACTGCTTCCAGCTCGCCGGGATCGTGGTAGCAGGCGGCGGAGCCGATGTCGCGGGCCTCGGCGGCGAACTCCGCCAGCGCCTCCGCGTAGCCGTGCCGGTCCACCAGTACCGTGGGCAGGTGGCCCGGGGTGTCCGGCGGCGCTCCTCCCTCGTCCGCGGGCGGCTCCCCCTTCCTGGCGGCATAGATGGTGGCCATATTTTCTTCCGCCAGGGATTTCTGGGTAAAGGGTGAGAAGCGGCGCAGTGACTCCAGCTCGTCGCCGAAAAACTCCATGCGCAGGGGGGAATCCGCGGTGGAGGGAAAGCAGTCGACGATGCCGCCGCGCACCGCGAACTCGCCCCTGTCCTCCACCTGGTCCACCCGCTCGTATCCCAGGGTCACCAGCCGCTCGATCACCGCGTCGAGGGCGGCGGTTTCCCCGGTGGCCAGCGACAGGGGCTGCGGCCAGCGCCCGGGATCCAGGCCCTTCTCCAGCAGGGTCACCGCGTCGGCCACCAGCACCACCGGCCTGCCGGCGGCCAGGGCCGCCAGTGCCCGGTGCCGGTAACCCACCGAGCGGTTCGAGGGCGCCGCGTCGCTGCCCCGCACCACCTCCCGCGGCGGCAGCGGCAGCACCACCCCCTCCCCGGCAAAGGCAGCCATGTCGTTGAGCAGCCTCTCCGCGGCGTCCGCCTCCGCGGTCACCACCAGCAGGGAACGGCCCTCCCAGCACGAGCCGGCCAGCGCCGCCAGGAGAAATCCCTGGAATACGCGGGGAGCATGCAGGCGCACGGTGCCGCCCGGAAGCGCTGCTACCAGCTCCCGGAAGCGTTCGTGCCCTTCGAGAAGGCTGGTGATCATACCCTGTCCCCCGTCACCGGCGGCCTGTAGCCCGGCCGGCCGCCGGCATCATTCGCCGTCGTCCCGGCGGTTGCAGGCATTCATGGCGGCCTCGACGCCCCCGGTGACGATGGCGTGAATGCACTCGGCGGCCCTGTCCACCACTTGTTCCAGCTCGCCGGGGGTGGCGTCGAAATCGGAAAGCACCCAGTCGGTGGTGCTGACGAAGGGGTTTTGCGGGCGGCCGATGCCGATGCGCACGCGGATGAAGTCCTTGCCGATCGCCGCGGCAACGCTCTCCAGGCCGCGGTGACCACCGGTACCGCCACCGGCACGGATGCGGATCACGCCGAAGGGAAAATCGAGATCGTCATGGACCACCACGATGCGTTCGGGGGGAACCTGCTTGCCCCCGGCCGCGGCCGCCACCGCCTGGCCCGATTCGTTCATGAAGGTATACGGTTGCAGCAGCGCCACGTCGTGGCCGGCGGCGCGCCCCTCGCACCAGCGGCCCAGGTAGCGCCGTCGCCAGCGGCCCAGCTGCTGCCAGCGGCGGTACCGGTCCACCGCCATGAAACCGGCATTGTGCCGGCTTCTTTCGTACCTGCTCCCCGGGTTCCCCAGGCCGACGATAAGTAACACTCGGTTCCCGTCCCTGCCCTGATCTCCAGCCGGCCCGCACCCGCCGCCCGGCGGCGGCGACCGCCGCTGGAAACGCCGGGTGCAGGGAAGCGCCTATTCTTCCGGCGCGGCCTCCGACTCGGCTTCGGCGCCTTCTTCCTCGGCCTCCGGGGCCTCCTCGCCCTCGGCCGCAGCCTCTTCCGCCTCTTCCGCTTCCGCCTCCAGCTCTGCTTCCGTGGGCTCTTCCTTGAGGATGGTGGGAGGCAGTACGCTGGCTACCGCTGCTTCGCCGTCATCGAGGATCTCCACTCCTTCCGGCGGCTGCAGGTCGCTGACGCGGATGGAATCGCCGATCTCCATGACATCGACGTCGTACTCGATCACCTGGGGAATGTCGGCGGGCAGGCAGCGCACCTGCACCTCGCGCAGCGTCTGGTCCATGACGCCGCCCTCGCGCACGCCGGCAGCGGTACCCGTGAGCCCGATGGGCACCGTCGCCTCGATGGGCCGGTCCATCCTCACTTCCAGGAAGTCCACGTGCAGCAGGCCCCTCCCCAGGGGATCGCTCTGGTAATCCTTGAGGATGGCGGCGTGGGTCTCGCCCCTGTCGGCAAAGTTGAGGTTGACGATAACGTTGCCGCGCTCCCGTCCCAGCGCCCGCTTCAGCGCCGCCGCCTCGACGCTCAGGGGTATGCTGTCCCTGCCGGCGCCGTAGAAGACGCCCGGCACCATGCCGCTGCGGCGCATGCGCCGCGCCTCGGCGCTGCCGGCGCTCCGGCGTTCCTTTACTTCCAGGTCCACAGTCTTCATCTCAACACTCCCGGTTCTCTAGAACAATTGATCGTCGCCTTCGAAGAGGCGGCTCACCGATTCGTCACGAAAAACACTCTGTATCGTATCCGCCAGCGTCGCTGCCACCGACAGGACCTTTATTTTGCTCGACCCGCCTTCCGGATTCAAGGGCAGGGTGTCGGTGACCACCACTTCCTTCACCGGCGAGGACTCCAGGCGTTCGTAGGCGGGACCCGACAGCACCGGGTGGGTGGCGGTCGCGTATACCTCCCGGGCGCCCTCGCCGTCGAGCAGCGCCTTCGCCCCCTCGGCGATGGTGCCGGCGGTGTCGATCATGTCATCGACCATGATCGCCACCTTGTCCCTGACGCTGCCGATGACCTCGGTGATCTCCGCCACGTTGTGCTCGGGCCTGGTCTTGGTGAGAATCGCCAGGTCCACACCCAGCTTGTCGGCGAACTTCTTGGCCCGCTTGACGCCGCCCACGTCCGGTGATACCACCACCATCTCCTCCGGCGGTACCTGCAGGAGGCGGAAGTGGCTGGCCAGTATGGAAAGCGACGTCATGTGGTCGACGGGAATATCGAAGAAGCCCTGTACTTGTCCCTGGTGCAGGTCCATGGTCAAAACCCTGTCCGCGCCCGCCCGCTGCAGCAGGTCCGCCACCAGCTTGGCGCTGATCGGCTCGCGGCCGGCGCTCTTCTTGTCCTGGCGGCAGTACCCCAGCCAGGGCATCACCGCGGTGATCCGCCGCGCGGAAGCCAGGCGCGCTGCCTGGATCATGATCAGCAGCTCCATCAGGTTGTCGTTCACCGGCGGGCTGGTGGACTGCACCAGGAAGACGTCACTGCCGCGCACGTTCTCGCGGTAGCGCACGTAGATCTCGCCGTTGCTGAAAGTCTTGGTCTCGATATCACCCAGCGCGATTCCCAGCTTGTCGGCTATCTTCTGCCCCAGTTCCGGGTTGCTGCGCCCGCTGAAGAGCATCAGCCGCTTGCTGTTCTGCACCAGTATGCTGCTTGGAGCCATTATCACTCCTCTTTTCCCCGGCCGGCCGGCAGGCAGGCATTACCTTTCATTGCTTTCTCCCGTGCCCCCCTGCTCTTTCCTTTTCTTCCTGGCGTAACCGGCGACGTTCCGCTGCCGCGCCCGCGCGATCCCCAGGTCGCCGGCGGGCACGTCGCCGGTGATCACCGAGCCGGCGCCGGTCATGGCGCCGTCACCGACGTCGACCGGGGCCACGAAAATCGTGTCGGCCCCGGTGTGCACGCCGTCACCGATGCGCGTGGGATGCTTGTTCACCCCGTCGTAATTGGCGGTGATGTTGCCGGCGCCGATGTTGGTGCCGCTGCCGATCTCGGCGTCGCCCACGTAGCTCAGGTGCGGCACCTTCGCCCCCTCGCCGACCCTGCTGTTCTTGATCTCCACGAAGGTCCCGGCCTTCGCCCCCCGCTCCAGCCGTGCCCCCGGCCGCAGGTAGGCAAAGGGACCCACGTTGCACCCGTCGGCGATCTCGGCCCCCACCACGTGGGAAGCCACCAGCGTCACGCCGTCACCGATCACCGTGTCCACCACGGTGGCGGACGGGCCGATGCTGCAGCCCTCTCCCACCCGCGTCTCGCCCCTGAGCACCGTCATCGGCTCCAGGACGGTATCGCGGCCGATCTCCACGTCCGCCTCCACGTAGGTTGCGGCGGGATCCACCACCGTCACTCCCGCGAGCATGTGGCGCTCCAGGATGCGGCGGCGCATCTCGGCGGCGGCGCGCGCCAGGTCCAGGCGCGAGTTCACTCCCATCGCCGCGGCGGTGTCCGCCGCCGGGCAGGCGTGCACCTTCTCCCCCGCGGCCACCAGCAGGCCCACGGCATCGGTGATATAGACCTCGCCCTGGGCGTTGTCGCTCTCCACCTGCGCCAGTGTCCGCCAAAGTGCCTCGGCGGCGAACACGTAGACGCCGGCGTTCACCTCCCTGATCTGCCGTTCCTCCTCGCCGGCGTCGGCGTACTCCACGATCCTTTCCACGGACCCGTCGGCGCCACGGCGGATCCTGCCGTAATGGCCGGGGTCGTCGAGAACCACCGTCATCAACGTGCAGGCAGCCCCCTCGCGCCGGTGCTCCCCAAGCAGGCGGAGGAGCTCCTCCCCGCTCACCAGGGGCATGTCGCCGTAGAGGACGAGCACCTCGCCCTCGAAATCAGCGAGTGCGTCCCTGCACGAGCGCACGGCGTCGCCGGTGCCGAGCTGCTGCTCCTGTAAAACCGTCTCCACGCCCCGGGGCAGCTCCCCGGAAACCGCCTCCACGCCCCTGCCCAGGACCACCAGGGTGCGCTGCGGCTCCACCGCCGCCAGCGCCGACATCACCCAGCCGATGAGCGGCCGCCCGCAGAGCCGGTGCAGCACCTTGGGCGTCGCCGATTTCATGCGCGTTCCCAGCCCCGCCGCCAATACGACGGCTGCCAGGGGGTGGTTCCCCCTCTGCCCGGGGGGTGAGTTCGCAGGTTGGTCGTTCAAGGGCCTCCCACCAGTGGCGCCTGCAAGCCCGGCAGGCGGCAGGCAAAAAAAGGGAGCGACTCCTCGCTCGCTTCCGACTTGTATTTGGCTGGGGCGGGAGGATTCGAACCTCCGAATCACGGGACCAAAACCCGTTGCCTTACCACTTGGCTACGCCCCAAGGGCAGCCAATGAAGGCGAAAAAAGTATAAGGTAGCAACCAGGAAAGTTCAAGCGCCGGCAGGCTTGCCTACCGCGGCAGGAGCAGCGATATCACCTGCTTCGCGCGGGCCGGCGGGCGGTGAAAATCGTGCGGCCGACCCCTGGGGGCCGGCCGTCTTTTCGTATCCATGTTTTCCGGGTGCGCCCGCTGCCGCCGGTGAGGCTCGCCGGCGTTCCGCCCGCCGGGAGATACGGCTGCCGCTGCCGCGGCCCGGCGCCGCCGGTTACGGCGGCGAATGCTCCCGGGACGAGACCCCTTCCTGCTCGAGCCTGTTCGTCGCTATCGCCGGCACCAACATGCCCTCCCCTTCAGGCAGCCCAGGTAGTGTCGCCGGAGAGACCATCCGTTCCGGGGAAAGTCACCCGCGGCAGCGGCAGCTGCTCACCGGGAAGCACCTGGGCCAGCGCCTCCAGCACCGAGCTGGCGGCACGGCGGGCCTCCCCGGGGGAGCGGTAATGACCCAGCTGCTGCACCCTGAGGACGAAGTATCGCCAGCCGCCGGCGTCCTCCGCGCCCTCGCGGAAGCGGGGCGGGCCCGAGAGCGCCGCCACCGGCGAGTACCGCCACAGCTGCGATGCGTCACCACTCAGGCAGCGGCCCAGCTCCTCGGCGGTATCCGGCGGAAACCAGGTCTTGATGGTGCCGAATACCGCGTGGGCCGCCCTGCTGGCCTCGCCCTTGCTCTGGTAGCCGCCACCCGATTTGACCCTGGTGAGAAAACTGTCCGCCTGCAATGCTGCTCCCCCTCTCTGCGGCGGCGCCTGCCGGCACCCGCCGATGCCTGCCTTTTTCCTTGCCGGCGGCGGCCGGTTCGGGGAGACTCCGGTTGATCGACTGCCGGGTACCTCGAAGAGCGGGCGGCGGGCGAAGTCGGCCGAGCTCCAGCCGGCTCCGCCCGCCAGGGTGGGGGTACCCAACTTCGAAAACTTCCTCGCCCCTCTGCGGGTGCGTCCCGGAAAACGCCAGCCGTGCCCCCTGACGGCGTCGCCTTTGCCTTGGTGCCCCTATCCTACCCGGGACCGGAAAAAATGGTATCGGGGAAAACGCCGAAAGACCCGCGGGGCATTCCCCTATAAGAAAAAGCGAACGCAGCCAGAAAAAGCGCTTAGATACCGTAACGCTGATGGGAATTGTCTGCTTTTCCCCGGGGTGGGGCCGGTCAGCCCCTCAGGGGATGCACCAGCCAGGCACGGTAGCGCCGCGCCATGGCGGCGGCCGCCGCCCCGGCGCGGCGCCGCTCGCGGAAAAGGCCGAATACCGCGGGGCCGCTGCCGCTCATGAGGGTAGCATCGGCTCCCTGCCCCGACAGCTCCTCCTTAAGCTCCCCGATTTCCGGCACCAGGGATAGGGCGGCCGGCTCCAGGTCGTTCTCGAGCAGCGGCACCAGGCTTTCCAGGCTGGTGACGCCTTCCAGTTGCCGCTGCTTTTCCGCCACCCTTTTCTCCAGCGGCGGCGGCCCCGGCAGCAACCGGTCGTATTCAGCGTATACCGCGGCAGTGGAGAGCCCGGCGTCCGGCAGCACCGCGATCACCGCGTGGTAAGCGGGCAGGGGCGGCGCCGGCTCGAGGCGCTCCCCGGCGCCGGAGGCGAGCCCCAGCCCCTCCCCGAGAAAGAAGGGCACGTCCGCCCCGGTCGCCGCTGCCGCCTGCACCAGTATCTCCTCCCGGATGCGGCGCCCGCAGAGCTCCCCGGCGGCGCGCAGCGCAGTGGCGGCGTCGCTACTGCCACCGCCGAGCCCGGCGGCGGCGGGGACCTGCTTCTCTATCTCCACCTCCAGGGCGGGGTCGAAGCCGGCCAGCTCGCCCAGGGCGGCCAGCGCCCGGTAGACCAGGTTCTCCCGGGGAGGTATCTCCATGCCCCTCACCTCTATGCCGCCGCCCGACCTGCCGAAGCGCAGCCTGTCGGCAAGCGAGACCCTCTCCATCAGGGTGAAGACTTCGTGGTAACCGTCCCGGCGGCGCCCTCCCACCAGGAGGAAGAGGTTTATCTTGGCCGGCGCCGCCAGCTCAAGCATCACTATCACCGCCGGCCACGGACCGGAGCTCCTCGCTCAGCTGCAGGTACGCGTCCGGCGCCAGCTCCTGCGGCCGCACCGAGCGCGAGAGCCCCATCCGCCCCAGTGCAGCGGCCACCACCTGCCGGCGGCGCGCTGGCTCCAGGGACGCCAGCGGCTCCGGCGGTGACGCGGCGCCGGCGAGGCTGTTGACCAGCATCTTGCGGCGCTGCCCGAAGGCGGCCCGCACCAGCTGCTCCAGCCGCTGCCGGCGCTCCGGCGCCAGGAAGCGCTTCCGGTCGAACACCAGCAGCACCGACCGCACCCGCGGCTTGGGATAAAAGACGTTGGCGGAGATGCGCCGGCGCGATACCGGCGCCGCCTGCAGCTGCACCAGCACCGACAGCCCCGTGTAGTCGCGGCTGCCGGTAGGCGCGAACAGCCTGTCGGCCACTTCCTCCTGGAGCATCAGGCACCATCGCTCCAGCCGGGGCAGCGCCGCCAGGCTCCTGGCGACCAGGGGGGCGGCCACGCTGTAGGGAAGGTTGGAGACGAACTTGTTCGGTGGCGGCTCCAGGGCCCCCAGGTCCAGTCGCACCGCGTCGGCGCGATGCAGGACCAGGCGCGGGTGCCGCCCGTATTCTTCCTCCAGGAGCGCTGCCAGCGCCGGGTCGATCTCCACCGCGTGCAGGCAGCGGCACCGCGCCAGCAGGCGCTCGGTGAGCACACCCAGGCCCGGGCCCACTTCGAGCACCACGTCCGCCTCGTCCAGGCCGGCGGCCGCCTCGATCACGTCGAGAATGTTGGCGTCGACGAGAAAGTTCTGTCCCAGGGAGCGCTCGGGAGTCACTCCCGCGCGACGCAGTTTCTCGAAGGGGGTCAATCCGGGCATCGACCGCTGGCACCTCCGTGACTATCAACCGTCAGCAGCCCCGGGCCGGCCTGCGGGCGGGGCTCCTCGCTCAGGAGATCTCCAGGTGGCGGATGGCGATCAGCCTGATGGTCTCGGCGCAGTAGGCGGTCTGGTCGGCGAGCTCCTCCAGCCGCTCGATGATCGCCTTCAGCTGGTGGAAGGTCTTGAAGTCGATGTCCATGTCGAAAAGGATGGCGTAGATGCGGACGTAGTAGCCGTCCACCTCGCCCTCGATCCGGTCCACTTCCTCCGAGTCCTCCATCGCCTGCCGCATGCTGGGCTGCATCTTCAGGATCACGTCCCGCAGCTTGCGCACTGCCTTGAGATCCGTTTCCGCCATCTCTTCCAGCAGCTGGTTGAGCTCCGGCGAGAGCTCGAAACGGCGCATGGCGATGCGGTCGCCGGCGCCGGTGGCATGGTTGGCGATGTGATCGAGGCCGTTGACCAGGCGCAGGAGGTCAACGCGGCTGATGGGGAAGAAGCCGGAGCTGTAGAGGCCAGAGAGAATCTCCCGGCGCATGCGGTCGCAGCGGCTCTCCATCTCGTCCAGCTCTCCGGCGGCCTGTTCCATCGCCTCGTAGGCATCGGCGCAGTAGAACTTGACCACGTCGAAGAGGCGTTCGGTGATGGACACCACCAGGTCCACCATCTCCAGCACCTGGTTCAGCGTGCGCTGTTCGCTGGCCTTGCCCAGGTCGCGCACGGTGCCCTCTACGCCGGCGCCGGTCATCGAATCCTTGAATTTCCCCCAGAGTCCCATTTATCACCTACCCGGAAATTGCTGTCAACAGGTAATACGTACCCGCCGCTGCCGCCGCGCAAAACGGGAATGTAACAATCCATGCAAGAAGTATATCACGGAAGGTGCGCCAGCCAACATTGCGCAGGCCGGTGGCGATGCCGGTTCCCGTCACCGAGGAGGTGACCACGTGGGTGGTGGAAACCGGCAGGCCCAGGCGGGAAGCGAGGAAGATGATCGAGGCGGCACCGGTCTCCGCCGAGAAGCCGTGGACCGGGTGCAGCTTGGTGATGCCCTCACCGAGGGTGCGTATGAGGCGAAAGGAGGCAACACTCAGGTAAGTGCCCACGGCCATGGCGCCGGCGCAGAGGATGATCACCCAGACCGGCACGCTCAGCTCGGTCCAGTTGTAATAGGCAGCGAGGAAGAGGGTGATGATGCCCATCACCTTGGTAGCGTCGTTGGAACCGTGGGTGAAGGAGACGAACGCCGAGGAGAAGATCTGCATCTTGCGGTAGAAGCCGTCGGCCTGCTCGATGTCCAGCCTGATCGCCCGCAGGATCCTCCGGGAGATGAGCATCAGCAGCGCCCCCACCGACATTCCCAGCAGCGGCGACAGCAGCAGCGAGGCCAGCACCAGCAGCACCTTGTGCCAGTTGATGCCGGCGGAGCCCATCGCCGCCATGCCCGCTCCCAGCAGGCCGCCCACCAGCGCGTGGGAAGAGCTCACCGGCAGCCCCCAGAGCCAGGTGAGCAGGTCCCAGAGAAAGGCGCCGATGAGCGCCGCCACCACCAGCCGGGCCATGGTGTTGCCGTCGGCATCGCCGAAGTGGATGACGCCGCCGATGGTCTCCGCCACCTTGATACCCAGGAAAGGACCGATGAAGTTGAAGGCCGCCGACATCAGGATGGCGGTACGCGGCCGCATCGCCTTCGTGTAAATGACGGTAGAGACGGCGTTACAACCGTCGTGGAAGCCGTTCATGAGGTCGAAAGCGACCGCAGCCACCACGACCAGGACGAGGAGCACTTGACTATTCACGAGATCTTTCTATCACGAGGCAAGGGGATCTTCAACCAGTGTGCCGTGGCGCCTCCTCCCGACGAGATACCCGTACCTGCAGGCGCCCCGGCAGCCGCTTTCAGCGGAAAAAGTGCCACAGGATCATCGAGCCGCCCAGCACCCAGCAGTAGTAGGCGAACGCCTTGAGGCTGTGCCGGCGGATGAAGCCCATCAGGAAGCGGATAGCGGCAAAGCCGGAAAGGGCCGCAGCGGCGAAGCCCACCAGCAGGGCGGCGACGCTCTCACCGGTCGCCGAGAGACCGTGACGGAGGCTGAAGACGGTGGCCCCGGCGATCACCGGCACGCTGAGCAGGAACGAGTAGCGGGCCGCTGCCTCGCGGCCGAGGCCCAGGAAGAGGCCGGTGGCGATGGTGGACCCGGAGCGGGAGATGCCGGGGGCGATGGCCATTGCCTGCATCAGGCCGATGTAGACGGCATCCTTCACCGTCACCTGGGTGATGCCACGTCTCTTGCTGCCTACATCCTCGCTCGCCTCGATCATCAGCCCGGTGCCGATTAGCAATATCCCGGTGACCAGCAGGAAGCCCGCCACCGCCGTGGGATTGAGAAAGAACTCCTCGAATCTCTTTTCGAAGAGAACGCCGGCGACCACCGCGGGCACGGTGCCGGCGGCGACGAGGAAGCCCAGGCGCCGCCAATGCGCGTCCCTTTTATCGCCGCCCACGAAGGCTGCAGCGATCGACAAGAGTTCGTGGCGGAAGTACCCCGCCACCGCCACCAGCGTGCCTGCATGCAGAACCACGTCGAAGGTGGTGGAAGGCTGTTCCCATCCCAGCAGGTCGGGCACGATCACCAGGTGAGCGGAGCTGCTGATGGGCAGAAATTCCGTCAGCCCCTGCACCAGCCCCAGTATCAGCGCCTGAAGTGTACTCAAGTCGCTACCCTCGCGGTCAATCGCCGCCCGTGCCCGCCCCGGCGGCGGCGCTGCGGCGGCGATGCCACCAGATGCCGAGAACCACCAGCGCCACCAGCGCCAGGGCCGAGTAGGTGATCAGTTCCAGGCGGGGCCGGATCACCTCGTCGTAATTCTCGGCTAACTTCACGCCCAGGTAGGCAAGCATCAGCGACCAGGGGATGGACCCCAGCAGGGTGTAGGCGGTGAAACGGCCGAAGCGCATGTGACTGATCCCCGCCGGCAGGGAGATGAAAGTCCTGATGATGGGCAGCATGCGCGAGAAGAAGACGGCGATGTCACCGTAACGCTGCCACCAGCGGTCGGCCATGTCCAGCTTCGAGCGGGAAATGAGGATGTAGCGGCCATACCGCTCCAGCGCCGGGCGCCCCCCGTATCTCCCCGCCCAATAGGCCAGCCAGGAGCCGACGAGGTTGCCCAGGGATCCGGCGGCGGTGGCCTCCAGCAGGGTCATGTCACCGCGCGCCACCAGGGCACCTGCGTAAAGCATGATCACCTCGCTGGGGATGGGAATGCAGGCGCTCTCCAGCACCATCAAGATGAAGACGGCGAAGACGCCGTACGCCCCGAAGTAGTCGATCGTTCCCTTGATGAATTCCTCGAGGGGGGCGATGAAATCCTGCAATCAAACCTCCCGGACCGCGTGCGAACCTAGCTTACATGTTCACCCAGCGCATGTAAAACAGTTAAAGTAGACAGCCTTTCCTTCCGACATTCTGCCCGTAAGTCACGTGGGAGGGGGTGCCCCGATGCCTGCCGACAGGGCAAGGAAACGCCGGAAGGTGTCCGGCTTCTCCATTACCGGCAAGATCCTTTTCGCCAATTGCATCGTGGTTGCCATCGGTGCCTTCAGCGGCACCTGGCTGGCGCAGTTCTACGAGAACCAGCCGGCCTTCGTCATGGGCGCCGTCTTCTTCACCGGGGGGATGCTGCTTTGCCTGCCCGCCAACTACCTGGCCGTCAGGTCGGCGCTGGGGCCCCTGCGCCGGCTGGCGCAAACCATGGAAAAGGCCCGGGAGGGCGACCTGGAGGCGGCCCGTGACCGCGCCGACTACGCGGACCCGCACCTGGCGCTGCTCTCCGCCAGTTACAACGACATGCTCCGCCGCCTGGAGCGCGACCGCGAGACCATCGCCAAGCTGAGCCTCGTCGATCCGCTAACCAACATGGGGAATACCCGGGCGCTGCACGAGGGAATCGAGAAGGAGATCGCCCGCATCGACCGCTACGGCCGCGAATTCCCCACCTGTTTCTCGCTGCTGATCATCGACCTGGACAATTTCAAGCAGATCAACGATACCTTTGGGCACATGAGCGGTGACGCCGTGCTCCGGGAGATGGCGTCGCTGCTGGAACGCAGCCTGCGCAAGAGCGACACCACGCTGGCGGCGCTCAAGCACTACCGTTTCGGCGGCGACGAGTTCGTGGTGATCGCCCCCCATACCGACAGGCGGGGCGCAGAGGTGCTGTCGCGGCGCCTGGATGCGATCATCTCCGGCCACGATTTCCTCACCCACGAGGGTGTTTCGATCCGCGAGACCGCTGTCGGCCCCCTGCGTGCTTCCATCGGCTTCGCCAGCTACCCGGAAGAAACCACCAGCGCCGACGAGCTGATGAGCCTGGCCGACAAGCGCATGTACGCGGACAAGAAACGTCACAAGCAGGGTTTCGCCAGGCTGCCGGAGAGCGGAATGACCTCGCTGGGGCTGGAAGGAGCCAGCGTATATCCCTTGCCGCCCCAGGCTTGATGGCCTATGGCCACCGGCGCCGCTTCGCGGAAACCAGCCGGGACAAACCGGTTCTCACGCCCGGCGCTTGCACACCTCGCCGTGCCCGCGGGATGCGGAGCGGCGGGCTGGCTGCAGAAAGAGCGGGGGCGGCCCGTGAGGGCCGCCCCCGCGGGGCTTGCTATCCGTTACCGCCTTACTGCGGCGGCGGCGGGACCGTTACGCTGCACTGCCAGTTCGGACACTCGAAGGTGATTTCCTTCAAGTTGTCGTGCTTAACCAGCTCCGGCTTGGCATAGGGTTCCCGCGCTTCCTTGGTCGTCTTCATGCGGTTCCTCCTATGTTTCACTTGTTCCTCGTTTCCTGTCCGTTCACATGCGGTTACTGCGCCTTAGGGATAAGTGTAGGTGTTCCCACACTGATCGTCGGCGCTGGCCATGTTACTGACATGGAACGAGCCTACGCCCGTGGGTATGTTGTACTTCACGGTCGCAGTGCCGGTGCCGGAAGCAGCGATGGTACCCACCGATACCGGCATCGTGCTCGCCAGCGTCACGCCGTTGTTGGCGCTGCTGCTGGTCAGCTGCACGTTGTAGGCGCTGTCGGTGCCGTCGTTGCGGATCGGCCAGTCCACCGTCAGCACGCCGTTGGTGTAGTCCGCCATCGAGGCCCAGTAGGCCGAGGGCGCCAGGGGCGTGAGCACCGGCTTGCCGCTGGTGCAGGTAGTGGTGAAGCTGACCTCGCTCGACACCGTGCAGTTGGCCTGGCCGTCGCATACCGTCACCACCGCGTAGTAAGTGACACCAGGCGTGAGACCGTTCAGCGTCACCGTGTTGTTGGCGTGCAGAACGGTATCGTTCACCGTGGTGGTGTAGGGGCCACCGGAAGTGGTGCCGTACTCCACCTTGGTGGTGGCCGGCTCACTGGTGGTGCGGCTGATGGTGGCGCTGGTCGCGCCAGCCGAGGCCGTGGGGCCGGCCGTGATCGTCGGCGCCACCGTGTCGATGGTGTACGCACCGACGGGATAGCCGGCGCCACCGGTGTACTTCTCGCCGATGGTGTTGTTCCACTGCGGGAGACCCCACTTGGCGAAGGTGGCGTTGTAGCCCAGCATCCGTGCCGACACGGCCGCGATACCCGCCGTGTGCTGCGTGCGGTTGGTGAAGAACACCTTGCCGCCGGACGGGTTGATCTTGGCCAGGTTGGCATAGCCGCCAGCGCTGCTGAACAGCGTCTGCAGCGGATCCTGGATGGCGTAGGCGCCACCGGTGGTCTGGTTGGCCATGGTGCTGTTGATGCTGCTCCGCAGGTCTACCGGCTGGTAGCTGCCGTCGGAGCTCGCCGCCCAGGGCAGCGGGCCCGCGCCTACCACGCTCAGGGCCTGCGCCGCGGTGCAGCGCACCAGCTCCGAGTCAGGCGACGCACCGGTGCAATTGGCGTTGGTCGCCAGGGAGTTGGTGCCCGGGGTCACCGTGCTAGCGGTGATATTCTTGGTGTTACCGTAGCCGTGTGAACCGGTACCCCAACCGTAACGACCCCACTTGAGGCCGAGCACCGCCGGCGGCGTGGTGCCGCCGAAGCCGCCCGCCTGCGAGATGGCGCCGTAAGCACCGGCTACCACGCTCTCCGTGTGACCGGTGAGGCAGTAGGTGATGATGTCGGTGCTGAAGCCGGCATTCTCGTGGGCAGCCACCTTGGCAGCGATGGTGTTCACCGTCGACGTGCTGGCAGCGGTGCTATTCCAGTTGACCCGCAACGAGGTTGCCGGGATCCACGTGGAGTAACCACTCAGCACGTCCACCAGGATCGGTGCACCCGCGGCGTCGTCGCCTTCGCCCAGGTAGATATTGTCACCGTTGGAGTCGAGGCGGCTCTTGAGCGTGGCGGCATCGATGGTGAAGCCGGCCTCGCCGTCATTGGCGGGGTTGTACTGGCCACTGATGTAACTGTCGATGTAACCGGCCACCTTCTGCCACTCGCTGGTGTTGAGCGCGCTCGCCTCGTCGGTGGCACTGACGGACAGGTACAGACCCAGGGCGAGCATGACGCCCAGGATCACTATCGCCGTCCTTATCAGCATTCTCGAGCTTATCTGCATATCTCTAACCTCCTTTCATCCTCATATTTTCGCAACCCGCACGTAACGGGCCGCTATCCAACAACGCGGTCGGAGCTTCCTCCTTCCCCAACCGGTTGGTTGGCGCATCCAGGCTTGCCTGCCGCCACGACGCTTACGCGGCGGCGATCATCTCGTCGACGGCGCCGGCAAGCTCGTCGCCGTCGCGCCCCATGAAGAGCCGGTAGCTGTCGACCGTCTGCACCAGCCCCGCCAGCAGGGCGAAGTTCTCCTTGCTGGTCATGGGGTCCATGAACAGGAACGAATAAAGAATCAGCTCGGAAAGTGCATCCTTGGGAGCAACACGCTCGTAGCGCGTCCTGCCGTCCTCGGCGATCACCGGGAACACCAGCAGCTTCGCCGCCGCCGATTCCACCAGCGACTGGGGGCCGATCTCGCTGAAATTGACCCGCCGCTCCGGCCGCCAGCGGTCCCGGGTGATGTTCCGCGCCAGCGCCAGCTGTGCGGACAGGTCTATCGAATCGTCGGAGACGTTGATCTCCTCCGGGAAGAAGAGCAGCTCCGCCCCTTTGCCGGCGCGCCTCACGAAGACCGTGTCGTCGCCCAGCAGGCGGTAGCCGTGGTGCAACAGGTGCAGGGAAAGGGTGGACTTGCCGCAGTTGCTCTTGCCGGGGAAGAGGATGCCGGTGCCGCCGCGGTCGAGCGCTGCCGCGTGCACCGGGAAGACCCCCCGCGTCTTGAGCATCTGTGCCCAGATGGGAAAGAAGATCACGTGCGCCACCGACCAGGGGCAGCCGGCGATCTCTTCGTCGACGAAGGCAACCGCCGTTCCCCGCTCGAGGTCGGCGACGATCCAGCCGCCGCCGGGCACCTCCTGGTACCGGAGGCTGCCGTTGCTGCGATAGCGCAGCACCTGCCAGTCGTAGAGAAGCTCTCCCTCGCCGCGGTAATCACTCTCACCGCCGTCGCCTTCGGTCCCCCTGGTGAGCAGGTAGAACTCGATGTCCGCCTCCTCCCCGGGGAGCCCCCGGAACGGGCGCAGGAAGTCCTGGATCGAGAGGGCCAGGAGATGATCGTCCGAGTAGACCCGCGTAACCAGGCCATGGACGTCGTAGGTCGCTATGTTCAGCCGTGCCCCGGCCAACCGCCGGTCGACATCGGCCTTGAGGCCGCCTGTCACCAAGTCCCTTATACCTCTCTTCTTCTGCTGTTTTCCTTCTTGCTTCCGGCTCACGGAGAGGGCGGTACCTGTATCTCTATCTCGCCCCAACCGTTGCCGCCGTTTCCGCCGGCATTTCCACCGCTGCCACCGCCGGTGTTGTTGCCACCGCCGCTGGCTCCGCCGCCGGCAGTGGCGCCACCGCCGTTACTACCTGCGGGGCCCCCACCGGCCGCGGGACTGACGTTCTCTTTCGCCTCCACTGCCGGCAAGACGGCTTCCAGCTCACTCTCGCTCCTGTCGCTGTAATCCTCGCGGATGGAGCCGCAAACCCTGCGCGCCGTCTCCTCGTCCCCGTAACGGACCTTCATGTCGGCAACGCACTGGTCCCACGAATAATCCACCATCACGTCGGCCTGTTCCTCTTCAGCTACGCTGTCACCGGTGGCTGTCCCGGTCGTATCGTTTCCGGCAACGGTGCCGGTCACTCCTTCCTCGTCCAGCGCAGAGGTGGAAGACCCCTGCCCGTCCGTGCTACCACAACCTGCAGCCGATATGACCAGCAGCGCCAGCGCCAACAGTACCGCCGCCAACACCAACTTCAATGCCGCCGACCTTCGCAACCTTCCCCTTTTCCCGCCTGTAAGAGAGTTGACCGTTTCCATTTGCTCTGCCGCTCCTTGCCTTGTTTTACCGGTCCACCCCCACCCGCTTCCTCTCATCATATTGTAGGCTCTTTCCGCCCGGGTTGCACGGCCCTGCCCGCACCCGTTGCCCGGCGAAAGCACGGCCGGGAGGGACCGCCACGGGAAAAGGTTATACCAGCTGCTCACCTCCGGGTTCGCACCGGCAAGGGTTGGGGGAATGATCACTGCCCTGGGCTTGATCTTGAGAGGCGGGAGATACGCGGAACGGGCCCTCCGGGAGCAACATCTCCGTTCCGGCGCCACCCGTGGCGCCCATCTCCCTGGACCCGCTCTATCGTGCCCGATGCTTCCTTTCCAACCTCTTCCCAACCCCCATGCCGATAAAATTCTTTATTGGCAATGAAATTAGTTTACTTCAAAATGGTTCGTATAAACATGATGTAAATTACCTATAATATTAGTTAAATACCATTAATTTATCGCGAACCTTGCCAGCAGGGGGTATATTTGCCGACGACGGCCTGCCCGGGTGTCTTTGCGAGCCTGCGGCCGCATATTCATCAACCACTATACATAGTAGGCGGCATCAATGAAACTCGCGGTTACGGGCAAGGGAGGAGTCGGCAAGACCACGCTGGCCGGGACGCTGGCGCGCCTGCTGGCGGCCGAGGGCAGGAACGTTTACGCCATCGACGCCGATCCCGACGCCAACCTCGCCGCTGCCGTGGGCATCGATCCGCAGGCGGCGGAATCGATAACCCCCATTGCCGCCATGAGCGGCCTGGTACGGGAACGAACCGGGGCGGAACCAGGTGCACAGGCCCCGGTCTTCAAGCTCAATCCCCGCGTCGACGATATCCCCGAACAGTTTTCCGTGGCTGCCCACGGAGTGCGGCTGCTGCGCCTGGGAACGGTGAAAAAGGGCGGCGGCGGCTGCGTGTGCCCGGAATCGGCGCTCCTGCGCTCGCTGCTGACACATCTTTTCCTGGGTGAGAAGGACGACGTCGTGGTAGACATGGAGGCCGGCATCGAGCACCTGGGCCGGGCCACCGCCCGCGGCGTCGATGCCATGATCGTGGTGGTCGAACCCGGCAGGCGCAGCCTGCAAACCGCTGCCACCATCGAGCGCCTCGCCGGCGAGATCGGCATCGACCAGGTGCTGACCGTGGCCAACAAGGTCACTGACGCCGACGTGGGCTTCTGCGCCGGGCTGGAGTCCGAGGCGGGCTTCCTTGGATGTCTTTCCTTCCGGGAGGACGTGCGCCGGGCCGACCTCGAGGAACGCGCTCCCTACGATGCCGCGCCGGCATACCGCGAGGAAGTGCGTGCCATCCTCGATCGCCTGCAGGGTGACCGCTGATTCCCTTCCCCGGATCCTGCCAGCCCGGCAGAGAGGTGCCGTCCGCCCTTTCCCGGCGCCGTTTCAGCGTGGCACCTCCCAACACCCTCGTTCTTCATTACCACGATCGCTGATTGTCAGCGTTCGCGGCGCCGCGGGCGCCATCGCTCTTCGCTGACGCGGCAAACAAGAGGGGCGACCCCTCGCGGGGCCGCCCCGGTCTTGCCGTTATCGCCGGCCGCTGCTTAGGCGGGCGGCGGCGGGACCGTTACGCTGCACTGCCAGTTGGGACACTCGAAGGTGATCTCCTTCAAGTTGTCCTGCTTCACCAGCTCAGGCTTCGCGTAAGGCTCCCGATGGTCGCTCCTTTCAGAGGCCATTTGGT
>JAJRWQ010000006.1 GCA_024276735.1 Actinomycetes bacterium | reverse complement strand
CTGACACCGTCGTCGATGGTGTCGAGGATGGCTGCATAGAACCCGGCGCCGTCGAGGCCGGCGTCGGCCAAGAGTCGTTCCGCGCCTGCCGCCCCGCGGTCAAGGCGCCCGGTTTTTCCGTGGTCGATGCTGGTCATGCCCCGACTTCCCGCAGCCCGTACAGCCCCACCGCCGCGCTGGCCGTTTCTGCCTTCCGTTACAGCCGAACTACCTACTTTTTCCCCGGTAAACGCTTTTCTAAGCCTGGCGAGGAGGCGCCGAAGGGAGGTGAACCGTGCTTGCCGGCGGACACCCGCGCGGCGGCCGTGGCGCCGAACGCCGGGGTCGGAAATGGAGCCGGTGACAGGATTCGAACCCGTGACCTGCTGATTACAAATCAGCTGCTCTAGCCAACTGAGCTACACCGGCGTCACTGCACCGGCGGCCCGGCGGCCCCGTGCGCTCGCCATCCGCCCGGCGGCGGGAAGCGACACGGCTCTTTGGCAGCGGGGCTTGCGGCGACAGGCCGCCCGTGCCCGCCACGATTATACCCGCGAAATACCTGCCCGGGAAGGGGACCCGCCGGCCCCGGGGCGCCGCCGCGAACGGTCAGAGGAGAACCTGGCGGCTCTTGATGTGCAGGCCCGCCTTGCGCTTGATGCGCTGCAGGGCGTTGTCCACGCTCTTGGAGTCGATGCCCAGCCGGGAGGCAATCTGCTCGTACGAGTGGCCTTCCATGTACAGCTGGAACACCCGCCGCTCCAGGTCGCTGAGCGAACGGTCCAGGGAGCAGATGAGGCTGGCCACCTCCTCGGCGCTGATCACCTGGTTCACCGGGTCCTGCACCTGGGGGCCCGGCAGGATGTCGCCCAGCGGGCACTCGCCGTCGTCGTGGGAGTTGGGCGAGTGACTGAGCGAGAGGTAGCCGTTGAGCGGCGCGTGCTTCTGCCGGGAGGCGGTCTTGATGGCGGTGATGATCTGGCGGGTGATGCAAAGTTCGGCAAAACTGCGGAAAGAGGTCTCGCGATCGCTCTTGTAATCGCGCACCGCCTTGGTGAGACCGATGAACCCTTCCTGCACCAGGTCGTCGATGTCGCCGCCGGACATGAAGTACGAGCTGGCCTTCAGCTTGACAAAACCCTGGTACTTGGCAACAAGTTTCTCGAAGGCGGCGAATTGACCCGCCCGCACCTTCTCGATCAGGGCCAGGTCTTCCTCCTGGCTCTGGTTGCGATCCGCCTGGGACCTCGCGGTCGGGCCAGGCTTGGCGGACTCCGGTCTGCTGCTCAACGTCCCTCCCTTCTTGGTGCCCCGGGCTGCCGGCGCCTCTCGCGGAGCGAATCCGGTGAGAGTTTTTTTCGCCGCCCGGCGGCGATTCCCTGCCCCTGCCGGTGAGCTCCCTTCCGGCTCACCCGGACCGCTCGTCCCGGCGAATTGCCTCCAATTTACGCAATGTTTCCCCATCCACGCGATCCTCGAACCTCCAGCGGATTTTATCCTTTTCTGGAGAAAATGCAAGTTTTTCTGCAAAGTCCCCCATGTCGCCGAGAAAGTTGCGTGGCGGCATCCGCTCCACGCGCTCCCGCAGCGCGCCCCGCTGCACCTCCCAGTCGGCGCTCACCACCCGGATGCGCTCGGAAGAGGTGCTGAGCATCTTTTGCACCAGCTTGCCGATGAAGAGGTCGGCGCTCTCGAGGCGGGAGGAGAAACAGACGGTCACCGGGGTACCCTCCAGCGTGCGGCAGCCGCTCGCTTCCGAGCGCCGGGAATCGAAGACGATGATCCCCTCTTCGCCGGCGGCGGCGAGGTAATTGACCACGTCCTCGATGAAGGCGGCCCGCTTGCTCTCCAAGTCCCGGCGCTGGATGTCGCCGCCCTCGCGGGCGTGCATCACGTTGTAGCCGTCGATGATGTATACCAAGGAAGATCGCCGCCTAGTCGCGCCGCACCAGCTTCGGCCCCTGGGGCGTGTCGCGCACCTCGTAACCGGCGGCGCGGATGCGATCGCGGGCGGCGTCGGCGGCGGCGTAGTCGCCCGCCCGCCGGGCCTGTTCCCGCTGCTCCACCAGCTCCAGCAGCTCCTGTTCCAGCTCGCCGCCCTGGTAATCCTCCGCGGTGAACTCGATGCCGAGGATGCCCAGCTGCGATGCCAGCGCCGCGCGTGCCCGCTGCAGCGAGCCGCGGGAGACGGCGCCCTGCTTCTGCCCTGCTTCCGCGTACTCGTTGACGGCGCGCACCAGCCCGAACGACGCCGCCAGGGCGCCGGCGGTATTGACGTCGTCCTCCATCTCCCGGTGGAACTCCTCCTCGGCGGCGGCCACCGCCTGGTCGAGGGCGGCGGCGTCACCGTCGCCGGCGAGCTGGCCCGCCTCCACCGCCGCCAGCAGCTCGTCCAGGCGCCAGAAACAGTTGCGGAAGCGTTCCAGCCGGCTGGCGGCCTCGTCCAGGTTTTCCCGCGAGTACTCCAGGGGACTGCGGTAATGCGAGCCCACGAAGAAGAGGATCAGCACCCGCGGGTCGTACTCCTTGAGGAACTCGCGCAGCAGGAAGATGTTGCCCACCGACTTGCTCATCTTCTCCTCGCGGCGGGTGATCATGCCGTTGTGCATCCAGTAGCGGACGAACTGCTTCCCGCCGGCCGCCTCCGCCTGGGCCACCTCGTTCTCGTGGTGGGGAAATACCAGGTCGCGGCCGCCGCCGTGGATGTCGAAGCTCTCGCCCAGGTACTTGAGCGACATGGCGGTGCACTCGATGTGCCAGCCGGGACGGCCCCGGCCCCAGGGGCTCTCCCAGCTGGGCTCGCCCGGCTTGGCCGCCTTCCAGACGGCGAAATCGAGCGGGCTCTCCTTGGTCTCTCCCTCCCGCTCCGGCTCCGAGTGCTGCATCTGGTCCGTCTTCTGCCCCGACAGCTTGACGTAGCCGGCGAAGCGCTCCACGCGGAAGTAGACGCTGCCGCCGGTCTCGTAGGCATAGCCCGCCTCCTCCAGCCGCCGGCAGAGATCGATGATCTCGCCGATGTGCTCGGTGGCCCGCGGCTCGATATCGGGCCGCCCCAGCCCCAGGCGGCCGGTATCCTCGATGTAGGCGTCGGCGAAACGGCGCGCCACCTCGTCGGCGCTGGTTCCTTCCTCGCGGGCGCGCTCGATGATCTTGTCGTCGACGTCGGTGATGTTCTCCACCAGCGTCACCCGGTAACCGCGGCTTCTCAGGTAGCGGGCGAGCACGGCGAAGAACACGTAGGGGCGGGCATTGCCCACGTGCACGTAGCCGTAGACGGTGGGGCCGCAGACGTAGATGCCCACCTTCCCCCGGTCGCGGGGGACGAACTCTTCCTTCCTGCGGGTAAGCGTGTTGTAGATTCGCATCGTCCTTACGTCCTGTTCCTGGCAGCCGCCAGCCGCCTGCGTACCTCTTCCCGTCCCAGCCCCGCCAGCAGGTACGGCACCTCGGGCCCGGAGGTACAGCCGGTGAGGGCGATGCGCAGGGTGCGAAAGAGCACCCTGGGCGCAATGCCCTCCTCTTTACACTGCTTCCTTAGAGATTTTAACAGCTCGCGCGCCGCCGCGATCGCCGCTTCCGCTTCCGCCGCCGGCAAGTCTTCCATGTCCGGCAGCTCGTCCAGCCTTTCCAGCAGCATTTCCAGTACCGCCGCGGCGCCGGGAAGCTCCAGCTCCGCCGCCGCCTCGCCGCCGCCGGGAGGAACGGGGGCAAAGAACGCTTCCAGCGCCGCCGGCGCCTGGTCCAGCGTCACCAGCGCCGTCTGGATCGCCGCCAGCGCCACCGCCAGCCGGCCCTCGGAGACCCCCGGCCCCGCGCCCAGGAAGGGGTCCACCGCTTGCCGCAGCCCGGCGGGGTCCAGCTCGCGGATGTAGAGCCCGTTGAGCCAGTCCAGCTTGCCGGCGTCGAAGATCGCCGGGCTGCTGGAAACCGCCTCCAGGTCGAACTGGGAGATCATCTCCGCCAGCGTCATCTGCTCCCGGCCCTCCCCGGGTGACCAGGAGAGCAGCGCCAGGTAGTTGACAATCGCCTGGGGCAGGTAGCCGCGTCGCCGGAAATCGCCCACCGAGGTGGCGCCGTGCCGCTTGGAGAGCTTGCCGCCGTCGGGCCCCAGGATCAGCGAGTGGTGGGCGTAGCGCGGCGGCTGCTCCCCCAGCGCCTGAAACAGCAGCAGCTGGCGGGCGGTGTTGGTGAGGTGGTCCTCGCCGCGGATCACGTGGGTGATCCCCATGGCGGCGTCGTCCACCACCACCGCGAAGTTGTAGGCGGCGGTGCCGTCGGAGCGGACTATGATGAAGTCGCCGACGAGGTCGGTGTCGAACTCCACCGCGCCGTGGATGACGTCATCCACCGTCAGCCGCTGCCCGCCGGGCACCCGGAACCTGACGGTGGCGGCCTCTCCCGCCGCCAGCCGCGCCCGGGCCTCCTCGCGGCCGATGCCGGCGCAGCGCCCGTCGTAGCGTGGCGGCTCGCCCCGGCGGCGGCTGCTCTCCTTCAGCTCCTGCAGCCGCTCCCGGGAACAGAAACAGTGGTAGGCCGCCCCCTGCTCCACCAGCGCCGCCGCCCGGCGCCGGTAGAGCTCCAGGCGCTCGCTCTGGCGGTAGGGCCCCCGCTCGCCGCCGCGGTCCGGCCCCTCGTCCCATTCCAGCCCCAGCCAGGCCAGGTCCTCGAGCAGCGAGCGCTCGTGCTCGCGCCGGGAACGGCTCGTGTCGGTGTCCTCGATCCGGAGAATGAAACTGCCGCCCCGGCTGCGGGCGAAGAGGTAGTTGTAGAGCGCCGTCCGCGCCGAGCCCACGTGCAGGGTGCCGGTGGGGCTGGGAGCAAAACGCACGCGCACCGGCCGCTGCTTGTCTGCGCCGCCGTTCACGGGCCCCTGAAGCGCCTACTCCGTCACCTGGGAAAAATGAACCACGGTGACGGTGTCCTCCAGGGTCAGCTCGCAGTTGTAGATCTGCCCCAGCAGGTTGATGATGTCGTCCACGCGGCGGAACTCGGGGTTTTCCCGCTCGATGTCGCGGGGGCTGAGCTCGTCGATGGTCTTCACCTCGACGCTGTCGATGATGGCGGTGAACAGCTTCTGCTTGGGCCCGTACTTGCGGCCGATGGTGATCCAGACCAGCTGCCCCTTCTTGTACTTGTGGCTCTTGTCGCCGAGGCGGATGGTGGCCGTCTTGCGCTGGCGCTTGAGCTGGTCGTCATATATGTGGGAATAAAAGTTTATCGCATACATCACTGTTCCTCCAGCGACAACAACGTTTCCCCGTCGGCGGCAGCAGCCGCCCGCCGGCCGCCGGGGCTTCCTGGCGACACCTACCGCCGGCAACTGCCCGACCCGCATTCTAGCAGAGAGACGGCCATCGCCGCGATACCCTCGCCGCGGCCGGTGAAGCCCATGCCCTCGGTGGTGGTGCCGCGCACGCCCACCGCGGCGGCATCGATGCCCACCGCCGCCGCCAGCGACCGGCGCATGCGCTCGCGGTAGGGCGCGATCCGCGGCTCCTCCAGCACCAGCACCGCGTCGATGTTGCCCACCTGGAAACCGCGGTCGCCCACCATCCGCGCCACCCGGGCCAGCAGCTCGATGCTGGCGGCGCCGGCGTAGGCGGGATCGTCGTCGGGAAAGTAGTGACCGATGTCCTCCATGCCCGCCGCTCCCAGCAGCGAATCGGCCACGGCGTGGCAGAGCACGTCGGCATCGGAATGCCCTTCCAGGCCCCGCGGGTGGTCGATCACCACGCCCCCTAGTACCAGCCGCCGTCCCTCGGTGAAGCGGTGGGCATCTATTCCCAGCCCGGTGCGGTACCTCACGAAGCCTCCTTTCCCGGGCGCCGGTCGCCGGAAGCGCGCCGCCGCCGGGCGATGATCGCCGCCGCCAGGTCCATGTCCACCGGGGTAGTGAGCTTGATGTTCTCCGGGCTCCCCGGGACCACCCGCACCCGGCCTCCCGCGGCTTCCACCAGCGCCGCGTCGTCGGTGGCCGCCGCCAGGGCCCCCGGCGCCGCCCGGTAGACCTGCTCGAGCAGCGCGCGCCTGAACACCTGCGGCGTCTGTGCCGCCCGCAGCCGGTCGCGGGCCGGCGTGGCGGTGACCACGCCGTCGGCATCGACCTCCTTGATGGTGTCGGTCACCGGGATACCGAAGACCACCCCGTCCGCTTCCCCGGCGTCCAGCAGCGCCAGGGCCGGCTCCAGCAGCGACCCCTCGAACAGCGGCCGCGCCCCGTCGTGCACCGCCACCGTGTCCACCGCGTCCGTGAGCGCCGCCAGCGCGTGCTGCACCGAGGCGGCGCGGTGCGGTCCCCCGGGGACCAGTGCCTTGACCTTTTGAAAGTTTCCAGGTATCAATACCTCGTGTTGGCAGCGGTCCATGTCCGCCGGGTCCACGGCGACCACGATCTCCGCCACCGCCGGCAGCGGGTCGAAGACGGCGACGGTGTGTGCCAGCACCGGCCGGCCCGCCAGCCGCCGCAGCTGCTTGGAGCCGCCGCCCATGCGCCGGCCCCTGCCCCCGGCCGCTATGATCACCCCCAGGTTCACACCATTCACCAGCCTGCCGCTCGAAAAAACCGCCGGCGCGGTGCCGGCGGCCGCTCGACGCCGCCCCGCGGGACGGCGCTCGCTGTTTTCAGTCGTCGGTCTTGCGCTTGCCGGCTCCCACCGGGTGGGCGCCCTTGAGCGCCTCCTCGAGAAAACTGTCCGCCTCCTCCTCGTTCAAACCCTTGGCGTACATCAGTTCGCTGGAAAGAATTTTCTTGGCGCGGTTGAACATCTGCTTCTCACCCGTGGAAAGCCCCTTGTGCGCCTCGCGGATGGAGAGGTTGCGCACCACCTCCGCCAGCTCGAAGATGTCCCCGGTCTTGATCTTCTCCCGGTTGTACTTGAAGCGCCGGTTCCAGTTCTTGGGCATCCTGGTCTCGCCCTGCGCCAGCACCGCCATCACCTCGTCCACGTCCTTGGAGGTGATCACCTTGCGCAGGCCCGTCTTCTCGGCGCTTTCCACCGGCACCATCACGGTCATGTCGTTATGGAGGATGCGTATCGTCAGGTACTCGCTCTTCTTGCCCAGCACCTCACGCTTTTCCTTCTTGGTGATCGTGCCCGCGCCGTGGTGCGGGTAGACGACCTTGTCGCCTACTTGATAATCCAATGGTCCAGCCTCCTTTACCCGTTAAAAAATGTACGTGTCAATTACCTTGCCACGCGCCGCTCAGCGCAGGCTGTACTTCTCCGCCAGCATCAGCTCGCGGAACTGCACCAGCCCCTCGCCGATCTCGCGCGCCCTCACCCTGCCTACACCCTCCACCTCTACCAGTTCATCCTCGTCGGCGAACATCATCGCCTGCAGCTTGCCGTAGCGGCTCACCAGGTTCTCGATCACCGCCTGCGGCAGCTTGGGCATCCGCCCCAGCACCCGGTAACCGCGGGGCGACAGCCGGTAGTCGCTGGTATGCGTCTTGCGGCGGAAGCCCAGCGCCCTGGCCACCGCCTCCGGCTCGAACAGCTCGTCGGCGGAGAGGCGCCTGATGTTCTCGTCCGCCGCCTCGGCGGTCATCCTGCCGGGCAGGTAATCCCGGATCAGGGCTTCGCGGTCGCGCTCCACGCCGGCCATCAGCTCCTCCAGCTGCATGGCGATCAGCCGTCCCTCCACGCCCAGCTCCAGCAGGTAGCCCTCGATCTCGTTGGCGATGCGGGCCACCATCTCCGCCCGCTGCACCACTCCCACCACCTCGTTCAGGGTCACCGCGTCCTCGAATTCCAGGGCGGTGAGGTTGTCGGCCACCTGGTCCAGGCGGGAACGGTACTTCTCCAGCGTCTGCAGCGCCTGGTCCGCCTTGGCCAGCAACACCCTGATCTCCGTGAGCGTGTACTTCAGGTCGCCCACGTAGAGGTTGACCACGTCGCGGTCCTGCGATATCGAGATGGCCAGCGCCTTGGTCTGGCGCGCCACCCTCTCCGCGGTGCGGTGCCTGGTGCCCGTCTCGCGCGACTCGATCTCCGGGTCCGGCATCAGGTGCACGTTGGCCCGGTGGATGCGGGTGGCGGTCCGGTTGAGAATGATGGCGCCGTCCATCTTCGCCAGCTCGTAGAGCATGCTGGGCCGGAACTCGCACTCCAGGCGGATGCCGCCGGAGAAGAGGAAGGAGATCTCGCGCACGTCGCCGATGATCATCAGCGCTCCCGAGGAGCCGCGGATGATGTTGTCGATCCCCTCCCGCAGCGGCCGTCCCGGGGCCACCATCTTCACGGCGTCGTAAAGCCTGGGGTCCAGCCTCGTCTCCGGTTTTATCTTCTTCATCAAGCTTCCCGCCCCATTGCCCGTGCCAGCGCCGTGGCCAGGTCACCGGCCGCCAGCAGTTCGACCCCGCCCGCCTCGAGATCGCCGGCGTTCTTCCGCGGCACCAGCAGGGTCTCGATTCCCATCTTCTCCGCCTCGTCCCGGCGGCGTTCGGCGCCGATGCAAAACCTCAGGTCGCCGGTGAGGCTCAGCTCGCCGAAGCAGGCCATGCCCCTCTTCAGCGGCACGTCGCGCCGGGCCGATGCCAGCGCCAGCGCCACCGCCAGATCCGCGGCCGGCTCCTCGACGCGCACGCCCCCGGCCACGTTCACGAAGACGTCGCTCGCTCCCAGGTCCACGCCGGCGCGGCGCCCCAGCACCGCCACGATCATCGACAGGCGGCCGCGGTCGACGCCGTTCCCCACGATCCGCGGGTAGGCCGAGGCCGCCGGCGCCACCAGGGCCTGCACCTCCACCAGCAACGGCCTGCTTCCTTCCAGCGCCGCCAGCACCGCCGACCCGGAGCTTCGCGCTCCCTCCTCGACGAACAGCGCCGAGGGATCGGTCACCGGCTCCAGGCCCGTATCCTTCATCTCGAAGATGCCGATCTCGTTGGTGGAGCCGAAGCGGTTCTTGATCGACCGCAACACCCTGTAGGTATGGTTGCGATCTCCCTCGAACTGGAGCACCGTGTCCACCATGTGCTCCAGCACCCGCGGGCCCGCCAGGGACCCTTCCTTGGTGACGTGGCCCACGAGGAAGACGGGAACGCCGTTCTCCTTTGCCAGCCGCATGAAGCGGGTGGCCGCCTCCCGCACCTGGCCCACCGACCCCGGCACCGACCCGATCCCGCTGCTGTACAGGGTCTGTACCGAGTCGACTACGACCAGCTCCGGCGCCGCCTTTTCGATGGCGGCCATCACCACGTCGAGGTCGGTCTCCGCCAGGATCTCGACCTCACCCATATCCTGGAGCATGCGCCGGGCGCGCAGTTTCACCTGCGCCGCCGACTCCTCCCCGGAAACCAGCAAAACCTTCCACCGGCGGCAGAGATTGCCCATCACCTGCATCAGCAGGGTGCTCTTGCCGATGCCGGGCTCGCCGCCCACCAGCACCAGGGAGCCGGCCACGATGCCTCCCCCCAGCACCCGGTCGAACTCGGAGATACCGGTGCCGGTGCGCACCGCTTCCGCCGCCGCCACCTCTGCCAGCCGCAGCGGCTCCGCCTCCCGCACCGGGGCGGCGCTGCGCTCGCCGGCGAACTCCTCGCTGAAACTGTTCCAGGCGCCGCAGCCGGGACAGCGGCCCAGCCACTTGCGGGCCTCGTAGCCACAGCTGCTGCAGACGAAGAAACTACGAACCTTCACCATCGGCGCCGGGCTTCTTGCCCTCGGAACGCTCGCCGTTGGCGGCGCCGATGAGATCCTTCTCCGGGTCCGCCCCACCGCTCTCCAGCAGCCGGATCTGGGTGGCGTCGTCCTT
>JAJRWQ010000074.1 GCA_024276735.1 Actinomycetes bacterium | reverse complement strand
CAGCAGCATCGATGCCCTGGCGGTGGGAAGAGCGGTACATGCCCTGGGCGCCGGGCGTTCGCGCAAGGGGGAGCCCGTGGATCATGCCGTGGGGGTGGTGATTGCCGCCAAAACGGGGGACGAGGTGGTGGAAGAAGATCTGCTGGCGACCGTGTATGCGCGCACGCGTGAACAAGGTGAAGCAGCGGCCGCCGCGGTTTCCAGCTCGTATACCATTTCCGGTGAGGAAGTAACACCGCCGCCGGTGGTGCTCGCCGACCAGTTGCACTAGAGCGGCTCGACGAAAACGGGATCGTCCCCGATCACCAGTGCGGACGCCTCCATCTCGTTGGCGGTGCCGTGGATATCGGTTACCCGCACCTTATCGCTGATCTCCGCCGGTAGAGAAGCGCCTCCCCACAAAACGTAGACGACGCCGCGGGGACCGCTGAACCTGTAGACGCCTGCCCGGGAGCACGCTCCGCTGTTTTCACCAGGCACTTCATCGTAGTCCTCGTAGACGATCTCCACGCTGTCGAAATCGTTGAGTTTCTCCACCAGGGTGAGGTACACCTGCTGAACTTCGGCGGCGATGCCGCCGACGGCCGGCCCGTTGCCTCTTTGGCTTGGTGGTTCACCGGCGGGCGGCGGTCCCGGCGGCGGCCCCTGGCCGCTTGCATTCCCGCTGCCGGGAGGCGGTCCCTTTCCCGGAGGTGGTCCCGACCCTGGCGGTGGAGCGACGGGCTTCCCGGCTGTCCCGCCTGCCGCCTCCCCCGGCCCCGGTGGTGCACCCCAAGCGAGCCAGTTGTCGATCTAGAAGAGCTTTTCCGCCCCGTGCGCCAGCGAAGACACCGTCGATTCCACCAGCAGCCTTTCGAAGGCCGCCGGGGACTCCGGCTTTTCGGTGAGGGAACCGATCTGCACTTCGGTAATCCAGATCGGCTTGTCACCGAGGTCGTACTTTTCCAGGAAATTGCGGAAAGCAAGGGTAAAGAGGTCTACCCGGTCGGAACCAGTACTGATGGAATGGATGTTGGCGATGTCGAAGTAGGCACCACCACCCTTCTCGAAGATGGGGGTCCAGAACTCGAGGAACTCTCCTTGCATGCCGGCGATGCCGGCATGGGCCACGCGGGCTTCCGGATCGGCCCCCTTGATCGTGTCATACGAGGTCTCGAGGATCTGCAGGTACTCTTCGGGTGTGCCCACGAAGAATTTCAGCTCTTCTCCCACGCCGCCGATCCTGCCGCCCTGCATCGAAGGTTCGTTCATGATCTCCCAGTACTTGATCGGCACTTCCAGGCCGGGCATGTCATCGCGGCCGTCACCGTCGTAGCGTTCCACCAGGCGGCGGAGGAAATGGGCGTACGCCTCCATGTCGCAGGGCTTGCCTACCTTGACGGTCTCGGTACCGTCTTCACTAGGCAGCTGGGCAACGTAGCGCGGGTCTTGGTGACAGGCATCCTGGTCCCAGGAAGCGAAAGGCTGCACCATCGCCAGGAAGCAGATTCCTTCCCGGCTTTCCTCCCTGACCCTGGTATCGACCGCGGACCAGTCGAATTCGCCCGGTGTCCGTTCGATGCTTCCCCAGCGGAAGTCGAGACCCCGAACCCAGAAGGCATCGGAGGCATCGCCGGCGCGGGAGAGGTGGGTTGACTCCCGGGCAGGGTCCAGGGTAATCAACGATGCGGAAGTGGCGGGAGCGGAAGTTGACGTTGCCTCGCCGCAGCCGCCGCCGTTCAGAATCACCGGCGCCAGGATCAACGCCGGCGCCAGGGCCCATTTCCGGAACCGACGGAGCCTGGCAGACAATTTCCGGTAACGAGACATCGGGTTCCGCCTCCGGTCGTTATCATTGTGCGGGGCCAGTGTTAGTACACCGCCCGGAAGATGAATACCCGGCGAGCCCAGCAATTATGCCGCCCAATTTGCCGCCGGCCGGCCTTTTTTGTTAGCTTTAGCTGTTCCCGGCATCGACAGGCGTGGAGGCCGCCATCGGTGAGATCGAGGTCATAACGCGACCGGTCGGCGCTTTGGAGGCAAACTGCCACATCGTCGTCGACGGGTCGGAAAGACGGGGTTTCGTGGTGGATCCAGGCGGCGACCCGGAAGTGATCACAGCCGCCCTGGATGCGCTTGGCGCCGGCATCGAGGTGATCCTGGTCACCCATGGACACCACGATCACCTGGGCGCTGCCCCCGAGCTGGCCGAGGCGACGGGAGCGCCGATCCTGGGCAGCAGCGAGGTAGAGGCGGTGCTGGCCGACCCGGAGCGCTACCGTCTCTTCCCGGGAATGCCGGAGGTAAAGCCGGCAGTGCTGGCCCGGGTTCTGGAAGACGGCGACATCGTGGAAGCGGGAGGGATGAGCGTCGGTGTCACTGCCACACCGGGACACACTCCCGGTTCCCTTTCTTTCAGCGTCGAGGGAATGCTGTTTACTGGGGACCTGCTCTTCCACGGTTCGGTGGGACGCACCGACCTGCCGGGAGGATCATTCGAGGAGCTGGTGGCATCGATCCGCAAGCTGAACGGAGAATTTCCGCCGGAGACGGTGGTTCATCCCGGACACGGCAACGAAACCACTTTGGCGAACGAAAAGGCAAACAACATCTTCCTGGCGGATATCGACTGGTGAAGCACCAGGGGCCCAAGGGGACATACGACGTCTTGCCAGACGACCGCCCGCTGCGCTCGCGCATAGTGCACGCGGCCGCACGTATCTTCACCGCCGCCGGTTACGGGAGGATCGAAACACCCGCCTTCGAGGAAACGGGCCTGTTCGTGCGGGGCGTTGGCGCCTCCTCGGACGTGGTGCGCAAGGAAATGTACACCTTCGAGGACAAGGGCGGGCGCAGCATGACCTTGAAGCCGGAGGGGACGGCGCCGGTGGTGCGCGCCTACGTTCAGCATGGCATGCACAAGCTGGCGCAGCCGGTGAAGCTCTGGTACCACGAGCGCATGTACCGCTTCGAGCGGCCGCAGGCGGGCCGCTTCCGCGAGCATTACCAGCTGGGAGTGGAGGCCATCGGTTCCGATGATCCCTCGCTGGATGCCGAGGTGATCGTGCTGCTGTCGGATCTCTATGATGAATTGGAGGTCTCCGGCGTGACGCTGAGGCTGGGCAACATGGGTTGCCCCGATTGCCGTCCCGCTTACCTCGAACGCCTGCGGCGGTTCCTGGATGGAGCGTCGGATGAGCTTTGCGAGGACTGCCGCGAGCGGGCGGAGCTGAACCCCTTGCGCGTCTTCGATTGCAAGCAGGAAGGCTGCAAGGCGGTGCTGGCCGAGGCGCCGCTGCTGGTGGAAAATGTCTGCGACGCCTGCGGCGAGCACTTCGGGGCGGTCAAGGGTTACCTGGAGCGGCTGGGGCGCGATTACCGCGTGGACGGAACGCTGGTCCGGGGATTCGATTACTACACTCGTACCACCTTCGAGTTTGAATGCAGCCGCCTCGGCGCCCAGAGCGGCATCGGCGGCGGCGGCCGTTATGACCGCCTGGTGGCGGAGATCGGCGGCCCGGACGTCCCCGCCGTTGGTTTCGGCACCGGCATCGAGCGTATCGTCCTGGCTATGGGGGGTGGCGAGAAGGGCAGCAGCGGACGGTTGCAGGTATTCTTCGCCGTGCTCGACGAGGGCGCACGCCCGCTGGTAGTGGAGGCCCTGCACCGGTTGCGCCGCCGCGGCGTGGCGGCAGACACCGACTACGCCGGCCGCAAGCTCAAGGGACAGATGAAGCAGGCGGACCGCCTGGGAGCGAACGTCGTGGTCATCATCGGCGGTGACGAACTGGCCCGCGGCAAGGCCACGATCCGGGACATGAAGAGCGGCCAGCAATCAGAGCTCCCCCTGGAACCACTAGACGACTTGGTGTCTCACCTCCTTGAGCGCGTAAACGGGGACGTTCTTTCCTAATATTCCTAAAATATGCAGACGGCTGAATATTTATTCACTGGGCGGTGTAGAAATTCAGCGGGCCGAAGAAGTTTATTGCCTCGGATTTACCTGCACAACTAGCAACATTCTATTTCTGTCAGTGAAGGATAGGTGACAGTTCGTTGCCCCGCTAATGAATATTAATCAAAGGGTTTGAATAAATTAGGAATATTAGGAAAGAACGTCCCCGAAAGCGGCGGGTGGCGGGGTGGGCTTGCGAGTTAGATAATAAGTCGGCAGGAAATGAGCGAGATGGAGCCATGAGGACACATTACTGCGGAGAACTGAGAAACGAGCACGTGGGCCAGCAGGTGGTCCTCAATGGATGGGTGCATCGCTGGCGCGATCATGGCGGCATCGTCTTCATCGATCTGCGCGACGTCACCGGCATCGTCCAGCTTGCCTTCGATCCGGAGCGTTCCGGCGAGGTGCACGCCATCGGCCATTCATTGCGCTCCGAGGACGTGCTGGCAATCAAGGGGACGGTGGCGGCACGGCCCAAGGAGACGGTAAACCCCGAGCTGCCCACCGGCGAGGTAGAGGTGAACGTCACCGAGGTGGAGATCCTGAACCGGGCCGAAACGCCGCCCTTCGGCGTCGAGGAGCGCGTGGAGGTGGACGAGGTCCTGCGCCTGCGTTACCGCTACATCGATCTCCGGCGCGAGGAGATGCGGAACAATCTCCTGCTGCGCCACCGGGTCGTGCGCACGGTGCGCGATTTCCTGGACGGGCACCGTTTCATCGAGGTGGAGACGCCCGTGCTCACCAAGAGCACCCCCGAGGGCGCACGTGATTTCCTGGTGCCCTCGCGCCTGCAGCCGCACAAGTTCTACGCCCTGCCGCAGTCACCGCAGCTTTTCAAGCAGCTCCTGATGGTCTCCGGCCTCGATCGCTACTACCAGTTCGCGCACGCCTTCCGCGACGAGGACCTGCGCGCCGACCGCCAGCCGGAGCACACCCAGATCGACATGGAGATGTCCTTCATGAGCGTGGCGGAGATCACCGAGCTCATGGAGGAGATGGTCGCCGATCTCTTCGCCAGGATCCTGGAAGTGGAGCTGGAGCGGCCCTTCCCCCGCATGACTTACGAGGAGGCGCTGGCGAAGTACGGCACCGACAAGCCGGACCTGCGCTACGAGCTGCCCATCATCGACGTTTCCGAGATCTTCCGCGGCAGCGAGTTTGCCGTCTTCGCCGGGGCCGTCGGGAAGGGCGGCTTGGTCAGGGCCATCCGCGGGCCGGGGGCAGCCACCTTCTCCCGCCGCGAGATCGACCAGCTCACGGACTTCGCCGTGAGCCACGGAGCCAAGGGGCTGGCTTACCTGGTAGTGAAGGAAGGCGGCGAGGTGCAGTCGCCCATCGCCAAGTTCATGTCCCCGGAGGAGCTCCAGGCAGTGCTGGGCGCGGTCGGCGCCGAAGCGGGAGACATCGTCTTCTTCGTTGCCGACGCCGTCGAAGCCGCCGTTCCCGTCCTCGGCGCCGTGCGCAGTCGCCTCGCCCAGGAGCTGGGGCTGGTGGAGGAAGGATGGAAATTCCTCTGGGTCACCGACTTCCCCATGTTCAAGCGCGACGAGGACAGCGGCGAGATAATTGCCGAGCATCATCCCTTCACGCTGCCCAACGAGGAGACCATCGCCTTTCTCGACGAGGACCCCCTGAAAGTGAGGGGCAGCCTCTTCGACCTGGTGTTGAACGGCGTGGAGATCGCCAGCGGCAGCCTGCGCATTCACAAGCCGGAGCTGCAGCGGCAGGTGCT
>JAJRWQ010000073.1 GCA_024276735.1 Actinomycetes bacterium | reverse complement strand
CCGCGCCGGCGGCTCACCGGGAAGCGCTCCACGTCGACCGGGGGATGGATCACCGTCGCCCGGCGCCGGTAGTACTTGGCGATCTTGGCAGCGATGTTGGCCGAGTTGGCAATGAAGTAGTCCACGCGGTCAGCCGCCAGGCGGTCCCAGAGACGCAGGTAGTGGAGCAGCAGGCCGCTGCCGGCCCTGACCAGGGGGTGCGAGTGCGCCAGGCGCGCGTCCAGGTGCGGCTCCCAGGCGTAGCGCAGGGGCGCATGGCAGTAGCAGATGTGCAGGGTCCGCGGCCCGGTGATCACGCCCTTGGCGCACGCCGAGCTGGAAGAAAGCACCAGGTCGTAACCGGAGAGGTCGAACGATTCGAAGGCCAGTGGAAAGAGGGGAATGTAGCGCTGCGCCACCCGGTCGATGAAAGGCAGCCGCTGCACGAAAGAGGTGCGGATGTCCCACGAAAGCATCGACTCCGGCAGGTTGCGGCTGGAGAGAAAGGTGGTATACACGGGTGCTTCCGGGTAGAGCTCCAGGAAGGCCTCCACCACCCGCTCGGAGCCACCGAGGGTGGTGAGCCACTCGTGTGCAATCGCCACTTTCATCGGATCTCCCCTGTAAACATTGCCGGCCGGCGGTCGATATATCTGTCGGCGGCGGCGGAAAAAAGTGCAGCGCCCGCACTGCCTGCGTCACCCGTCGTGATTGAGAACGGGCGCCAGAAAGCATATACTTTTTTCAGCCGATATTCAGCAGCGGCAGGCCTGCCACACGACCCCCGGGACAAGCCGGCAAGCTCATGACCCCAGCAGCAAGCGACAGAACCAGGGACGAGGCAATCATCATGTCCCTGTGTTACGCGGATATCTTCCGTTTCCCCCTCACCGTCGAGGAAATCGTCCGCTTCGCCCCCGGTGAAGAGCTGACGGTGGAAGAGGCGAGGAAGCGGCTGGCCTCCAGCGAGGCCCTAGCCGCCGTGGTCGACCGGCGCGACTCCTATTACTTCCTGAAAGGCAGGGAGGAAAACTGCCGCGTGCGCGACGGCCGGGAGCCGCCGTCCAGGGAGAAGCTGGAGATCGCCGTCAGGCGGATGGCGCCGCTACAGGGCATACCGTTCCTGAGGACGGCCCTGGTCACGGGCGCCCTCGCCGCCTTCAACTCGCCCCGGGACGACGATATCGACCTGCTGATCATCACCGCGCCCCGCCGGCCCTGGACCACCTACTTCTTCCTGCGCCTGTGGCGGCGTTTCGGCCACAACCCCGACTTCTGCTTCAACATGTTCCTCAGCGAGGACAAGCTGCACCTGGAGGGCAACAACCAGAACTTCTTCTACGCCCGCGAGATCCTGGGGAGCATCGCCGTCTACGACGAGCACGGCGCCTTCGACCGTTTCCTGGCGGAAAACCCGTGGGTCTTCGACTTCTTCCCCTCCTACCTGCCGGACGACGAGCGCCGCGGTTTCGCCATTCGCCGCAGCCCTGCCTGGCGCCGGCGGCGCCGCCTGCTGGAGAAGCTGCTGTCGGGGCCCGCCGGCGACCTGTTCGAAAGCCTGGTGAGAAAGATACAGTTCCGGCAGATGGTCAAGTCCACGCCCCACGCGGCCGGTCGCATGGACGCGTCCACCATCAAGCTGCACAAGAGCGACAACCGTCCTCCCATTCTCAACCGCTACGACCGCAACGTGGAAACCTGGATCGCCCGCTACCGCCGGGCGGCCGGCAGCGAGCCGGAACAGGTAGCGGTCTGAGCGTGCCCCTCCCGGGGCTCAGGCCTCGCGGTTGAAGAAGGCAATCAGGGTCTTGAGCATGATCTTGATGTCGAACCAGGGGCTCCAGTTCTCGATGTAGTAGATGTCGTATTCCACCCGCTCGGCGATGTCGGTATCGCCCCTGAGCCCGTTGATCTGCGCCCAGCCGGTGAGCCCCGGCCTCACCCGGTGGCGGCTGGAATAGGAGGGAATCTGGTGGGAGAACTCGCGGGCGAACTCCGGCTGTTCCGGGCGCGGGCCCACCAGGCTCATGTCACCGCGGATGACGTTTATCAGCTGCGGCAGCTCGTCGATGGCCAGCGGCCGGATCACCTTGCCCACGCGCGTGCGGCGGACATCACCGGCGGTGGTCCAGCCGGGACGGGTGCCGGTGTCGCTGCGCATGGATCGGAACTTGAGCATCTGGAAGGGCTTTTCGTTCTTGCCCAGCCGCGTCTGCCGGTAGAGCACCGGGCCCGGCGAGTCCAGCTTGATCGCCAGGGCGGTGACCAGCATCAGCGGCGACAACAGTACCAGCAGCGCCAGCGAGACGACGATGTCCATGCTGCGCTTGACGAATCCCTGCAGCCCGGAGACGCTGCTGCGCTTCAGCCCCACCACCGGCAGCCCCCGGATGTGCTCGACGCCGATGCGGTCGCTGAACACCTCGTACAGCCGCGGCACGATGGTGTAGTCGACACCGTAGGGCAGGCAGCGTTCCATCAGCTGCACCACCTTGTCGTGGCGGTCGCGCGAAAAGGCCACCACCATGTGCTGGATGCGGTACTCTTCCAAGACCTCTTCCAGGCGGCCGTAGTCGTCGAACACCGGGTAATCACCCACCTCCCCCGCCCGCGGCGACGGGTGCTCGTCCAGGAAGCCAACGAAGTTCAGCCCCAGGTCGGGGTTGCGGATCAGCTTGAGGGCACAGGAGATGCCCACCGAGCCGGCGCCGAGAACCAGCGTGTTCTTCATGTAGCGCCCGTGGCGGCGATTGTACTTCTGAAAGAGGTAAATGACCAGGCGCACCGCAGCCACGCTGGCGATGGTGCAGATCCAGGAAATGACGATCACGTTGCGCGAGTAGTGGCTGGG
>JAJRWQ010000072.1 GCA_024276735.1 Actinomycetes bacterium | reverse complement strand
TGTTTCCCGCGGCACCTCAAAGCTCCCGGAAGCTCACCAGCTCGACGCCCGCCGCTGCGATCACCTGCCGCACCTCCGGCGAGAGCAGGGCCTCCAGCTCCACCAGGCGCAAGCGGTTGTAGCTGGTTACCGCCATCAGCCTCTCGTCCACGTAGCCCGGGTGACACATGTATTCCAGCACGTCCCCGGGCAGCGCAAGCTTTTCCTCAAGGTAGGCGGCCACGTCCCGCTCGCCCATCACCTCGATGCCGGCCAGGCGGTCCGGTGTCTTCAGCCGCCGCGGCAGGAATGCCGCCAGGCGGATCGCCGCCGCCTTGACGCTGCCGGGGCGGAACTTGAACCCCCGCGCCCTGTCGATCCCCTCCCGCCGGCAGACCCGCACCAGCGCCGTCGCCAGCACCGGGTGCGCGTGCAGGTGGTGGTGGCTGTCCACGTGCGTGGGCTCGATCCCCAGCGAGCGGCAGGCCTGCAGCTGGGCCGCGATCTCGCCTTCGAGCTCGCGCCGCTCGACGACGCCGGCGCTCAGGCGCGCCAGCATGGTGGCGGCGCCGGGAAAGCCGCCGTCGCGCCGCACCAGCGTGGGCACGCGTTCCGGCGGCAACACCGGCCGACCGGAGCTCAGGTTCAGGTGCAGGCCCACCCCCAGCGAGGGGTTTTCCGCCGCCAGCCGCGCCGCCGCCGCCGCGGCCTCGCCGTTCACCATCAAGGTGGTGCTGGTGACGATGCCACGGCGATGGCAGTCCACGATGCCCCGGTTGACCCCCCGGGTGATGCCGAAGTCGTCGGCGTTGACGATGAGCCTCTTCACGTGGCGATCCTCCGCCCGGGGTCCGCGGCAAGTGTTGACGGCGGGTCCCCCGGGGAATAAGTTAATGCCTGACCATTCTATCCTTTTCGAGGAGGTGGTATCGATGGCGGCAGCATACGTGCTGGTGAACGCCTCGCCGGGGCGCGCGGGCGAGGCGCGCAAGCAGATCGCCGCCGTGCCCGGCGTGAGCAGCGCCCACGCCGTTACCGGCGCCTACGACGTCATCGCCTACATCGAGGGCGCAGACGTCAGCGAGCTGGGAGAAAAGGTGGTGTCGCAGATCCAGTCGGTGGACGGGGTGGCGCAGACCATGACCTGCGTGGTGGTGGAGCTTCCCTGAGACAGCCACTGCCGGGCCGGCGCCGGGCGGGCAGTCATGTTCCCGGCCGCCGCGGGGCCGGGACGGCGCCCGTCACTGCGCTTCTGTTTCCGCCTCCGGCTCCGGCTCCGCCTCGCGGGGGCTGTCGGCGCCATCGGCAGCGGCGGTGCGGATGCTTGCCGGCTTCGCGGCCTTCTCGTCGAAGCCGGTGGCGATCACGGTGACGCGGATGGCGTCGCCGAGCCCTTCGTCGACGGTGGTGCCAAAGATGATGTTGGCGTCCTCGGCGGCCGCCGCCGAGACCACCTGCGCTGCCTCGTTGGCCTCGTAGAGGGCGACGTCGGCGCCGCCGCGGATGTTGAGCAGGATTCCCCTCGCGCCCTCGATCGACGTCTCCAGCAGCGGTGAGCCGATGGCCGCCTCCGCGGCCACCTTGGCCCGGTTCTCGCCGTTGGCCTCGCCCACGCCCATCAGGGCGCTGCCGGCGTTGCTCATGATGGTGCGTACGTCGGCGAAGTCGAGGTTGATCAGGCCGGTGAGGTTGATGAGGTCGCAGATGCTTTGCACTCCCTGGCGGAGCACGTCGTCGGCCACGGCAAAGGCCTCCAGGAGGCTGGTCTCGCGGTTGACCACCTGCAGCAGGCGGTCGTTGGGCACGACTATCACCGTGTCGGCCGCCCGCCTCAGGCGGCGGATGCCTTCCTCGGCCTGGATGTTGCGCCGCGTGCCCTCGAAACTGAAGGGCCTGGTGACGATGCCGATGGTCAGCGCCCCCAGGTCGCGGGCGATCTCGGCGATCACCGGCGCCGCGCCGGTGCCGGTGCCGCCGCCCTCGCCGGCGGTGATGAATACCAGGTCCGCCCCCCTGAGCACCTTCTTAACCTCGTCGCGGCTGCGCTCCATCGCCTCCACGCCCACCGCGGGGTCGGCGCCGCCGCCGAGCCCCTGCGTGAGCTCGCCGCCCACGTGTATCTTCACGTCGGCCTCGCAGTTCTGCAGCCCCTGGGCGTCGGTGTTGACGGCGATGAACTCGACGCCCATCACCCCGGCGTCGATCATCCGCTGCACGGCGTTGGTGCCGCCGCCGCCGACTCCAACCACCTTTATCGAGGCGATGTAGGGGGTCTCCGGCCGCGGCTCTTCCTGCCGCGGCGCCGGCCGCCTTTCCTCGATGGTCGTATCCTCAGATATGTGCTCCGTATGCCGGAAGAGGTTCGCCAGCGCCCCTTCCTTCATGCTCGCCCGGCTTCTCATTGAGCAACTCCTTTGCCAGCTTGCGATAGGTTTCCGCCGCCTCGCCCCCCGGGTCGTACGCCAGTATCGACCGGCCCTTGACGGGCGCCTCGGCGAACTTGATCGTCTTCTTCACCACCGTGTCGAAGACGAGGTCACCGAACGATTCCTTGAGGACATCCACCGCTTCGCGTCCGTGGATGGTGCGCACGTCCAGCATCGTCGGCAGGATGCCCACGATCTTGGCCTCGGGATTCAGGTTCTCTCGTACCATCTCCAGCGTCCGCTCCAGCTGCGCCAGGCCCCGCAGCGACAGGTATTCGCACTGCACCGGCACCACTACACCCCTGGCGGCAGTGAAGGCATTGATGGTGAGCAGCCCCAGCGACGGCGGGGTGTCGATGAGGATGTAGTCGTACCGATGCTGGATGGGCATCAGCGCCTTCTCCAGCGAGCGCTCCCTGCCGATCGCCGACGAGAGCGCCAGCTCGGCGCCGGCGAGATCGATGCTCGCCGGGGCGATGTCGATCTCGCAGCGGACCACTACATCGGCTATGTCGGTGCGGTGCACCAGCACGTCGTAAGTGCTGCGGGTGAGCCCGTCCGGGTCGATGCCCTGGCACATGGTGAGATTTGCCTGGGGATCGAGATCGATCGCCAGCACGCGCCGGTGCATCTCCCGGAGAGCGACGCCCACGTTGAGGGTCGAAGTCGTCTTGGCGACCCCGCCCTTCTGGTTGGCGAATGCAAGTATGGTGGCCACGGCCTGTTCTCGCCTTTCTCGGTCTACCGGTTTCCGTATCGTTTTCTTCTCCCTCCGTCACCCGATTCCTTATCCCCTCCCCCTGGTTGCAGAAACCGTCGTCTCGTTAGACTACCGCCCGGCGCACGGCGCCCAAGGTTTTCCACACGCTTTCAACAGTTGTGGATAGCCGTCGCCTGCGCATTCTTGCTGGCCATGCGGGTCCGCGGCCACGGCCTCCCGTGATCTGCACCGCCAGCCGGACCCGGGGCTTGATTTATCCACAACTGCTGTGGAAAACTCGCCTCCGCCCTGCGCGCGCGCTGCCTTGTTTTATCGACCCGGCGGCTATAAAATCGTCGCCGCGGCTCCCCCGCGCCGCCGCGGTGTTTCGGCGGCGATTCGATGGTCATCTGCGGAAAACCAAGCTGTTCTGTCACCTCGTGGCGGGGGGCCGGGCAAAACCAGTCACGGAGGAGGTTTCATGGACAAACAGGCAGAGACCATCTGGCGCCAAGCCAAGGAGACCATCCGGCAGTCCCTGAGCAGCTCCACCTACGACATCTGGTTCGACAAGACCGACACCATCGGCATCGAGGAGAGTTCCTTCCTGCTCGCCGCCCCCAACGAGTTCACCAAGCGCACCATCGAGAGCCGCTTCCTGCCGTTGATCGAGGATTCCATCGGCGAGGTGGCGGGCCGCTCGCTGGAGGTGAGGGTGGTGACTTCCCCTGCCGCTGCCGAGAGCGTCTCCGTCACCGACAGCGACGGCAGCTGCCTGGCGGCTGCCCCCGAGCCTGCCGGCGGGCGGCAGCAGAAGATGCTGAATCCCTTCTACACCTTCGACCGTTTCGTCATCGGCAACAGCAACCGTTTCGCGCACGCCGCCGCCCTGGCGGTGGCGGAGGCGCCGGCGGCCGCCTACAACCCCCTCTTCATCTACGGCGGCGTGGGCCTGGGCAAGACCCACCTCCTGCAGGCCATCGGCCACCTGGTGACCACCAACAACCCCGAGCTGACGGTGAAGTACCTCACCATCGAGATGTTCACCAACGACTTCATCAACTCGCTGATGGACCAGAAGCGGATCGAGGGCTTCAAGCGCAAGTACCGCGAGAACGACGTGCTGCTGATCGACGACATCCAGTTCCTGGAGAACAAGGAGCAGACGCAGGAGGAGTTCTTCCACACCTTCAATACCCTCTACGAGGCCGGCAAGCAGATCGCCATCACCAGCGACCGGCCGCCGCGGGAGATCGCCACCCTGGAGGAGCGGCTGCGCAGCCGCTTCGAGTCGGGGCTGATCACCGACATCCAGCCGCCCGACCTGGAGACCCGGGTAGCCATCCTGCGCAAGAAGGTCGCCTCCGACGGCATCCGCATCGAGGACCCGGAGGTGCTCACCTTCATCGCCGACGGCTTCCCCGCCAACATCCGCGAGCTGGAGGGGGCGCTGATCCGCGTGGTGGCCCTGGCGTCGCTCACCGGCTCGGAGATCACCATGCCGCTCGCCCGCGAGGCCCTGAAAGACCTGTTGCCCAACCGCGTCGATACCCGGATCGACATCGACGAGATCCAGAACGAGGTGTGCCGCACCTTTGGTATCTCCATGTCAGATCTCAAGGGCAGCAAGCGCAGCCAGAACATCGTCTTCCCGCGCCAGGTGGCGATGTACCTCTGCCGCGAGCTGACGGACTCGTCCCAGAAATACATCGGCGAGAAGTTCGGTGGCCGCGATCACACCACCGTGATCCACGCCATCGGCAAGATCTCCAACCTGATCAAGGAGGACCGTGAGGTCTTCAACCTCGTGCAACAGATCACCAGCAAGCTGAAGAGGCGCCGTTGAAAAACTGTGGGCAATGCCGCCCCGGCGGTACAAAAGCCGCCTGCCGTTCCACCGGCGCCTGCGCGCCCTTCCCTCCATCCATTTTTCATCTACGGGGTTTTCACCCGCCGTCCCTGGCCCTTCCACAGGGGTTTCCGAGATGTTTTCTCGTTACTTTGCTGGGCTTTTTTCGACTTTCCACCGGTGGGGCGCTGACATATTAATAAGGCTATGATGTATATTTGTTTAATTATCATCGACGGAGGGGTGTAGATGAAGATCAAGTGTGCCAGAGAGCTGTTGCTGGAGGGACTGACAGCGGTACTAAAGACCGCCGCCAGCAAAAGCGCCATGCCGGTGCTTTCTGGAATCAGGGTGGCAACCAGCGGTACCGAGGAAGTGGAGCTGGCCAGCACCGACATGGAGATGTCGCTGCGGATGAAGGTGAAGGCGACGGTGGAGCGGGAAGGGGCGGCGGTGCTTCCCGGCAGGTTGCTGGTGGACATCGTCAGGAGCCTGCCGGCGGGTGAGCTGGAGCTGGACTTCAACGAGAGCGAGAGCGTGGCCGCCATCGAATCGGGACCGGCGCAGTTCCAGGTGAGCTGCCTTCCCGTGGACGACTTTCCCAGCCTGCCGGAGGCGGAGGGGGATTCTTTCCGGGTGGGGGCGAAGCCGCTGGTGAGGGCCATCGGCACCGTCACCCGGGCGGCGTCCAGGGAGGACACGCGGCCGGTGTTAACGGGGGTGCTGGTGAGATTCTCCAGCTCCAGCGTGAAGATGGTGGCCACCGACAGCTACCGCCTGAGCGTGATCGAGGTGGAAGCGGAGAGCACCCTGGCGGACAAGAAGGAGATGATCGTCCCCCGGGCGGCGGCCGAGGAGCTGGCGCGGCTCTGTACTGCCGGGGACGTGGAGGAGGTAGAGGTATCGTCCGGCGACGGCCAGATACTCTTCGGCCTGGGAGGTACGCTGCTCTCCTCGCGCCTGATCGAGGGACAGTTTCCCAACTACCAGCAGCTGCTGCCGGAGGAATTCAAGCACGAGGCATCGATGGACAAGGAGGAGCTGCTCGAGGTGGTGTCGCGCGTGGGCCTGATGGCGCAGAAGAACGCGCCCCTGCGCCTGAAGCTCTCGGCCGGCGAGATGACCGTGTCCGCGCAGACGCCGCAGGTGGGCGAGGCCAGCGAGAGCATGGCGGTGAGCTACGAAGGCGAGCAGGTGGAGATCGGCTTCAACCCGGAGTACCTGCGTGACGGCATCGAGAGCGTGGCCGGGGACAAGGTGGTGCTGCGCTTGATAAGCCCCCTGAGGCCGGGGCTGGTCAAGGGAGAGGAAGACGATTTCCTCTACCTGATCATGCCCGTGCGGCTCACCGACTAGTGCCGGTCGCGGGAAGTGATCCTCCGGCGGCTCGAGCTCAGTAATTTTCGCAATTACCAGGGGGCCGTCCTCGAGCCTTCTCCGGCGCTGAACGTGATTATCGGCGCCAACGGTACCGGCAAGAGCAGCATCCTGGAGGCGGTGCAGTATGCCTGCTGTGGCCGGTCGTTCCGGGCCGCCAGGGAGGCGGCGATGATCCGCACCGGCAGCGACGAGTTCCTGCTCAGGGCGGAGCTGGCAGTGGACGGCGGCATCCTGAGGCGCAGCGTATCCTACCGCGGTGGTGCCGGCCCCCGGGTGAACGACGGCGGCGGCCCCCGCTGGCTCGGAGGCGGCTCGGTGCTCTGCTTCAACCCGGACGACCTGCAGCTGGTCAAGGGGGCACCGGCCTTCAGGCGCCGCTTCCTGGACGAGGCCATCTCGCGGCGGCGGCCGGCGCATGCCAGGGCCGTGCGCGACTACCGGCAGGTGCTGTCTCAGCGGAACGCCTTTCTCAGGCGGGCGGCGGCTGGGCTGGTGGAGATGGCGGAGATCGCGCCATGGGACCGCCAGCTGGCGGCGCTGGCGCTCGAGGTGACCTCCGCCCGCGCAGAGTATTGCCGGCTGCTGTCGCCGCTGCTGGAGCGCGAGTACCGGCGCATCACCGGCGACGAAAGGCCGGTGAGGCTGCGCCTGGAGAGCGAAATCTCCGGGATGACGGCGGCGGACGATCCCCGGGCGCTGCTGTTGGAACGGCTGCAGCAGGACTGGCGGCGCGACCTCGAGCGCCAGTCGAGCGGAACAGGAAGCCACCGTGACGACGTCGAAATAAGCCTTGGTGGCGGCAGCATCCGTCGCCTGGGCTCGCAGGGCGAGCAGCGGGCAGCCGTGCTCTCCCTGTTGCTGGCCGAGCGGGAGCTGGAAAGGGAGGGCGGCGGCGCGCCGATACTGCTGCTCGACGACGTCATGAGCGAGCTGGACCCCGGCAGGCGGCAGCGGCTGATGGAGGTGCTGCTGGGCGGGGAGGGACAGGTGATGGTCACCGCCGCCGACGCCGGCCTCTTCGCCGGGATGGAGCTCGGTGGCGCGGCCGTCTTCTCGGTGGCGGGCGGCGGCATAGACAGGGAGAGATGACGATGGCCGGACCGGCACGCATCGGCGATATCGTGGAGAGCGAGCGGCAAAAGATCTGGCGCCGGAGCCCGGGCCTGGGGCTGCAGCAGCTCTGGCAGGAAGCAGTGGGTGACGAGGTGGCCGCGGTGACGCGCGTGCGGACGCTGCGCCAGGGCGTGATGACCGTCAGCTGCGCGAGCAGCGGCTGGGCCTGCGAGCTGAGCCTGATGGCACCTGAGTTGACGGAGCGGCTCAACCAGGCGGGGCCGCCGGAGGAAGTGCGGGAGATACGCTTCGTGCACCAGGCGCAGGAACGGTTGAAATACCGCAAATAGCGGGAAAGTTTGGGTGCGGCTTCTTGGGTGGGAGACACCCCGTATGGTATAATCCAGTATGCTTTCAGGGGACCCCGCCAGCCGTGCCCACAGGCAGCGAACGAAGCCGGAACGCGCCTCGGTGAGCGTCGAATCCCGACCACGGCCACGCCCCGTCGCGAACGGCGACCCCGCTCCGCGATGAGCAATACCAGACCGACCGACCAGAGGTAAATCGATGCCGAAAACCAAGGCGAAGACTGCATACAGTGCTGAAGACATCACCGTGCTCGAGGGCCTGGAGGCGGTGCGCAAGCGGCCCAGCATGTACATCGGTTCCACCGGCTCCCGGGGCCTGCACCACCTGGTTTACGAGGTGGTGGACAACTCGGTCGACGAGGCGCTGGCAGGAGGCTACTGCAGCGAGATCGAGGTAACCATCCACCCCGACCACTCGGTGACGGTGAGTGATGACGGCCGGGGCATACCCGTGGGCAAGATGGCCAAGTACGGCAAGCCGGCAGCGGAAGTGGTGCTGACGATGCTGCACGCCGGCGGCAAGTTCGGCGGCGGCGGCTACAAGGTCTCCGGCGGCCTGCACGGCGTCGGCCTCTCGGTGGTGAACGCCCTCTCGGAATGGCTGGCGGTGGAGATCCGCCGCGACGGCCACGTCTGGACCCAGGAATACGAGCGGGGAGTGCCGCGCGGACCCCTCCGCAAGGGTGCGAAGGCCGACGATACCGGCACCACCATCACCTTCATGGCCGACCCGGAGATATTCGAGGAGGTCGAGTACAACTACTCGACGCTGGCGCGGCGCCTGCGGGAGATGGCCTTCCTCACCAAGGGCCTGAAGATCACCATCACCGACGAGCGCGGCGAGGGGCAGGAAGAAACCTTCCATTACGAAAACGGGCTCAAGGATTTCGTCAGGCACATCAACAGCAAGAAGGACCCGGTGCACAAGAGCATCATCTACCTGGAGAAGCAGGGCAAGCGCGGCGAGGTGGAGGTGGCGATGCAGTGGAACACCTCGTACGTGGAGAGCATCTTTTCCTTCGCCAACAGCATCAACACCCAGGAAGGCGGCACCCATCTCTCCGGCTTTCGCGCCGCCCTCACCCGGGTCATCAACGATTACGCCCGCACCAAGGGGCTACTCAAGGAGAAGGAGGAAGCACTCTCGGGCGACGACGTGCGCGAGGGGCTCTCGGCGGTGATCTCGGTGAAGCTGCGCAGCCCCCAGTTAGAGGGCCAGACCAAGACCAAGCTGGGCAACTCGGAGATGCGGGGCTTCGTGGAGACGGCGGTGGGAACCAGGATCTCGGAGTTCCTGGAGGAGAACCCCGGCGAGGCCAAGCAGATCGTGAGCAAGGCGATCGCCGCGGCGCGGGCCCGCACGGCGGCGCGCAAGGCCCGCGACCTCACCCGCCGCAAGAGCGCCCTGGAGAGCAGCTCGCTGCCGGGGAAGCTCGCCGACTGCGCCGTCAAGGACCCGGAGAAGGCGGAGATATACCTGGTGGAGGGCGACAGCGCCGGCGGCTCCGCCAAGCAGGCGCGCGACCGGGCCTTCCAGGCGATCCTGCCGCTCAGGGGCAAGATCATCAACGTGGAGAAGGCGCGCCTGAACAGCATCCTCTCCAACAAGGAGATCCAGGCGATCATCACCGCCTTGGGGACCGGCATCGGCGAGGATTTCGATCCCGCCGCCTCGCGCTACGGCAAGATCATCATCATGACCGACGCCGACGTGGACGGCGCCCACATCCGCACCCTGATCCTCACCTTCTTCTTCCGTTTCATGACCGAGACCATCGACCGGGGCATGGTCTACATCGCCCAGCCGCCCCTCTTCCGGGTCAAGCTGGGCAAGCAGGAGATCTACCTGGACAAGGAGCACCAGCTGGAGGAGCTGCTGCTGCGCGACCGCCTGGACGATATCACCGTGACCGATGCCCGCGGCCGGCGGGCGACGCTCAGCCGCGCCAAGCACCAGCGGTTCCTGAGGCTCTACAAGGAATACGAGGGATGGGACGCCAAGCTGCGGTCACAGTACGGCGACGCCGTGGTGGACTACCTGCGCGCCCAGACGCTGCTGGAGAAGAAGAACGTGCGCGACTACGCCTCCCTGCGGCGCTTCCTGAAGACCAAGGGGGCCGGGTCCCGCTTCGACCGCCTCGACATCGTCGAGGAGGACAAGCGGGAGGGGCGCATCGTGCTGAGGCTGATCGACCGGCGCACCCAGGCCGCCGGCACCGTCGAGGTGAAGGCGGAACTGCTGGCCGGCAAGGAGCTGGCCAGCATGCGCGACCTCTACGCGCGCATGAAGAAGCTCCTGGGAGAGCCGCCGCTGGAGTTCGCCATCGGCAAGAAGCAGCGGCGGGCGGACAACTTCGACGAGGTGCGGCCGGCGCTGCTGGGGCTGGCCAAGGAAGGCGTCAACCTGCAGCGCTTCAAGGGCCTGGGCGAAATGAACCCGGAGCAGCTGTGGGAGACGACCATGAACCCGGATACGCGCACGCTGCTGCGGGTATCCCTGGAGGACGCCGCCGCCGCCGACGAGATCTTCACCACGCTGATGGGCGACAAGGTGGAGCCGCGGCGGGAGTTCATCGAGGCCAACGCCCGCCAGGTGCGCTTCCTGGACATTTGAGAACGTGAAGACACGAGGACGAAAGACGGTGAGCTGAAAAGATGTCTGTCACCGACCTGGACGGCCGCATAGAGCCACGCGAGCTGGAAGAGGAGATGCGCTCCTCTTACCTCGATTACGCCATGAGCGTGATCGTGGGCCGGGCGCTGCCCGACGTGCGCGACGGGCTGAAGCCGGTGCACCGCCGGGTGCTCTATGCCATGCAGCAGCTGGGGCTGGCCTACAACAAACCCTACAAGAAGAGCGCCCGCATCGTCGGCGACGTCATCGGTAAGTACCACCCCCACGGCGACGCCGCCGTCTACGACACCATGGTGCGCCTGGTGCAGGACTTCTCCATGCGCTACCCGCTGATCGACGGCCAGGGCAACTTCGGCAGCGTCGACGGCGACAGCCCCGCCGCCTACCGGTACACCGAGGCCCGCCTCTCGAAGCTGGCCATGGAGATGCTGCGCGACATCGACGAGGAGACGGTGGACTTCGTGCCCAACTTCGACGAGTCCACCATGGAGCCCGCGGTGCTGCCGGCGCGCTTTCCCAACCTGCTGGTGAACGGCTCCAGCGGCATCGCCGTGGGTATGGCCACGAACATTCCCCCGCACAACCTGGGCGAGACCATCGACGCGGTGGTGGCGATGATCGACAAGCCGGACATCACCGTGGAAGAGCTGATGGAATACCTGCCGGGGCCCGACTTCCCCACCGGCGGCATCATCCTGGGCACCAGCGACATCCGCGACGCCTACAGCAGCGGCCGCGGGCGCATCAGGGTGCGGGCCAAGGCCCACACGGAGACCCTGAAGGGCAAGCGGCCGGCGATCATCGTCACCGAGCTGCCCTACCAGGTCAACAAGGCCAGCCTGGTGGAGAAGATCGCCGAGCTGGTGCGGGACCGGAAGATACCCGAGATCTCCGACCTGCGCGACGAGTCCGACCGCAGCGGCATGCGCATCGTCATCGAGCTCAAGCGGGACTCGGTGCCCAAGGTGGTCCTGAACAACCTTTACAAGCACACCCCGATGCAGGGAACCTTCGGCGTCATCAACCTGGCGCTGGTGGACGGCGTCCCCCGGACGCTGTCGCTGCGCGAGATGCTCCGGTGCTACATCGCCCACCAGCGGGACGTGGTGGTGCGGCGCACCCGCTACGAGCTGGGCAAGGCGCAGGCGCGGGCGCACATTCTCGAGGGGCTGCTCACGGCCCTGAAGAACCTCGACGCCGTGGTAAAGCTGATCAAGGGCGCCAAGGACACCGACGCCGCCCGCAGCGGCCTGATGAAGCGTTACAAGCTGAGCGAGGTCCAGGCGCAGGCAATTTTGGACCTGAGGCTGCAGAAGCTCACCGGGCTGGAGCGCAAGAAGATCAAGAGCGAGCACAAGGACCTGATGGAGCGCATCGCCTGGCTGAAGAAGATCCTCGCCGACGAGGCGGAGGTCTACAAGCTGATCAAGGAAGAGCTGCTGGAGATCAAGCAGATGTACGCCGACGACCGCCGCACCCAGATCGCTCCCGGCGAGGAGGACCTGGACATCGAGGACCTGATCGCCGAGGAGGACATGGTAATCTCCATCACCCACTCCGGCTACATCAAGCGGCTGCCGCTGAACACCTACCGCAAGCAGCGGCGCGGCGGCGTGGGCGTGATCGGCATGGGCACCAAGGAAGAGGATTGCCTGGAGCACCTCTTCATCACCACCACCCACCACTACCTGCTCTTCTTCACCAGCGTGGGCAAGGTGTACCGCCTGAAGGTGCACGAGATCCCCCTGGGAAGCAGGACCTCCAAGGGCCGGGCGGTGGTCAACCTGCTGCCGCTCAGGAGCGACGAGCGCATCAAGGCGGTGATATCCACCCGCGACTACAGCGACGCCCGCTACCTGCTGATGGCCACCCGCGAGGGGATGGTGAAGAAGACCGCCTTCAAGGAGTACGACACGGTGCTCAAGTCCGACGGCATCATCGCCATCAAGATCCGCAAGGGTGACGAGCTGGTGGCGGTGCGGCACACCAACGGCGACGACGACGTGATGCTCATCAGCGAGTCGGGGCAGGCGATCCGCTTCAGCGAAAAGGACGTGCGCCCCATGGGCCGGGCCACCAGCGGCGTCAAGGGCATCTCCCTGGGCCGGGGCGACCGCGTGCTCACCATGAACGTCGCCCGCGACGACGCCGACCTGTTCGTGGTCACCGATGCCGGCTACGGCAAGCGCAGCCACATCAGCGACTACCCGCGGCATCACCGCGGCGGCAAGGGCGTGCGCACCATCAAGCACACGGAGGCCAAGGGAACGCTGGTGGCGGCGCGGGTGGTGCGCGACAACCACGAGCTGGTGCTGATCTCCAAGGAGGGCACCGTGATCCGGGTGCCGGCGAAGGACATCTCCTGCATGGGCCGCTCCACCCAGGGCGTGAGGGTGATGAACCTGCGCCAGGGCGACCGCGTCAGCGCCGTGGCCCGGGTGGTTTCCAGCAGCTCCGGCGCCACCGAGGAAGAGATCAAGGCCGAGTAGGCCCCCGCGGGCGCAGCCGCCGCCCTTTTTGTGATAACCTTTCCGCCCGGAGGACATCCAGCCGTTCAATCCAGTCCCGGGGAGGCCGGTGGCCTGCCGGGAGGAGCCATGCAAAGACTCGATCGCAGGCAGATAGAAGAGATCATTCCCCACCGGGAGCCGTTCCTGCTGCTGGACGAGGTGGTGGAGCTGGTGCCGGGCGAGCGGGTAGTGGCCCTGAGGCACGTGAGCGGGGACGAGTACTACTTCCGGGGGCACTTTCCCGGCAACCCCATCATGCCCGGGGTGCTGCAGGTGGAGGCACTGGCGCAGGCGGGGGCGGTGGCCGCCCTCTCCCACCCGGACCACCGCGGCAAGCTGGTGCTCTTCGCCGGCATCGACGGCGTGCGTTTCAAGCGCGTGGTTCGTCCCGGCGAGACGCTGCGCCTGGAGGTGGAGATGACGCGCATGCGCGGCGCCATCGGCAAGGCCTCGGCCCGCGCCACCGCCGAGGGCGAGCTGGTGGTGAAGGCCGAGATCACCTTTGCCCTCACCGAGAGGGAGGAAGTATGAGCGCTCGGGGCAAGGGGCCGGGCGCCGGCGCCCGCGACTGAACCATGGCGGCGCCGGCGGTGAAAATCCTGTCCTGGGGCACCCACGTGCCCGAGCGGGTGGTGACCAACGACGAGCTTTCCCTGTCGCTGGACACCTCGGACGAGTGGATCTCCTCCCGCAGCGGCATCCGCGAGCGCCGCATCGCCGACGACGGCGAGGCCGCCTCCGACCTGGGGGCGGCGGCGGCGAAGAAGGCGCTGGACGCGGCAGGCCTGGGGCCCGCGCAGCTGGACCTGATCATCGTGGCCAGCCTTTCCCACGACGCCCCCTTTCCCGCCACCGCCTCCTACCTGGCGGGGCGCATCGGCGCCGACGGCGTCCCCGCCTTCGACGTTTCCGCGGCCTGCACCGGTTTCATCTACGCCCTGGCCGCCGGCCGGGCCTTCGTGGCCGCCGGCCAGGCGACGCGGGTGCTGGTGGTAGGTGCGGAGGTGGTGTCGCGGATGATAGACTGGTCCGACCGCAGCACGGCGGTACTCTTCGGTGACGGCGCCGGGGCGCTGGTGCTGGGGCCGGCGGCAGCGGGCGAGGAGGGCATCATCGGTTTCGACCTGGGCAACGAGCCCTCCGGCACCGAGCTGCTGAAGTTGCCGGCGGGGGGATCGCGGCTGCCGGCGCGCCCCGAGACCGTGGCCGGGCGCCAGCACTACCTGAAGATGAACGGGCGGGAAGTGTTCCGCTTCGCCACCCGCGTGGTGGCGGCCTCGGCGCAGAGGGTGCTGGCGAAGTACGACTACGACGTTTCCGACGTGGACCTGTTCGTGCCGCACCAGGCGAATATCCGCATCATCGACGCCGCCGCCCGCAAGCTGGGGCTGCCGCCGGAGAGGATATTCACAAACCTCGACCGCTACGGCAACACCTCCTGCGCCTCCATCCCCATCTGTCTCGACGAGGCAGCCGCGGCGGGGCGGCTGGAGCGCGGGAGCCTGGTGCTGATGACGGGGTTCGGGGCCGGGCTCTCCTGGGGCTCCTGCCTGGCCCGCTGGTAGCCCGCGCCCCGCGGAGGGCGCCTTGACGAGAACAGGAGGCAGCGACCATGGCCAACAGGGGTTGCAAGATACTGGACAGCGACCGCCCCATACTCCAGGGCGGCATGACCTGGGTGAGCGACGCCGCCCTGGCCGCGGCCGTCTCCAACGGCGGCGGCCTGGGAATCATCGGCGCCGGCGCCATGCCGGCGGCGATGCTCAGGGAGGAGATCGCCCGCACCCGGGAGGCCACCGACCGTCCCTTCGGCGTGAACCTGATCATGATCAGCCCCGAGTTCGACGCGCAGCTGGCGGTGGTGCTGGAAGAGAAGCCGCCGGTGGTGACCCTGGGGGCGGTGCAGAAGACGGACGTGATCCCCGTGCTCAAGGAGGCGGGCATCAAGGTGGTGCCGGTGGTGGCCGCGGTGGCCCTGGCCCGCCGGGCGGAGCGGCAGGGAGCCGACGCCGTGGTCGCCGAGGGGGAAGAGGCCGGCGGGCACATCGGCGGCACCACCACCATGGTGCTGGTGCCGCTGGTTTCGCGGGCGGTGGAGATACCGGTGATCGCCGCCGGCGGCATCGCCGACGGCCGGGCGCTGGTGGCGGCGTTCGCGCTCGGCGCCGAGGGGGTGCAGATGGGCACCCGCTTCGTCTGCGCCGAGGAATGCACGGTGCACCAGGCGGTGAAGGAGAAGTTCGTCAGGGCCGGCGACCGGGCCACGGTGGTGACCGCCCGCGCCGTCGGCTACCCGGTGCGGGCGCTGAAGAACAAGCTGGCCAAGCTTTACGAGGAAAAGGAGAAGGAGTTCATCGCCGGCGAGTGCACGGCGATGGAGATCGAGGAGCTGGGCCTGGGCAAGCTGCGGGAGGCGATGCGCGAGGGCAACACCCGCGACGGGTCGCTGATGGCAGGGCAGTGCGTGGCCCTGGTGGACCGGGTGCAGCCGGCGGCGGAGATCATTGCCGACGTGGTTGCCGAGGCGGAACAGGTGGCCGCGGAGCTGCCCGCCCGCCTGGAGCTGGGAAGGTGACGGTGCCGGACCCGGGGATGGTATTCGTCTTGCCCGGCCAGGGCTCGCAGGCGGTGGGCATGGGCCGGGAGCTGGCGGCGGCATATCCCGCCGCTGCCGCGGTTTTTCAACGCGCCGGCGAGGTCGTGGGGTGGGACGTGGCCGGCCTCTGTTTCGAGGGACCGGCCGAGGAGCTGTCGCGCACCGACCGGGTGCAGGCGGCGCTCTACACCTGCAGCATGGCGGCAGCGGCGGCGCTGGCAGGGGAGGGGCTCGCCGCCGCGGTCACCTGCGGTCACAGCCTGGGCGAGTACGCCGCCCTGGCCTGCGCCGGCGCCTTCGACTTCGAGACCGGCCTGGAGCTGGTCGCCAGGCGGGGCGAGATCATGCGCCGGGCCGCCGAGGGGTCCCCGGGAGCGATGGCGGCGATCCTGGGGTTGGACGCGGGGGTGATCGAGGAGCTTTGCCGGGAGCAGGATGGGGTATGGCCGGTGAACTACAACTGTCCCGGCCAGCTGGTGGTGAGCGGCACCCGCGAGGCGGTGGCGGCGGTGATGGAGCAGGCCGAGTCCGCCGGGGCGCGCAAGGTGGTGAAACTGGCGGTGGGCGGAGCCTTCCATACCCTCCTGATGCAGGAGGCGGCGGCGCAGATGCGCCGGGAGCTCGACCGGGTGGAGTACTCCGAGCGTGACCCGCCCTTCCTCTCCTCCATCAGCTGCCGCTACGAGGGGGCCGCGGGGCTAGCGGAGCTGCTGGAGCGCCAGATGGTCTCGCCGGTGCGCTGGCAGCAGGCGGTGGAGCAGCTCCTAGGAGAGGGGTACCGCCGCTTTGTCGAGGTGGGAAGCGGCCGCGTGCTTTCCGGGCTTATCCGCAGGACCAGCAGGGATGCGAGGGTGGCGGCGGCCGGCGATCCCCGGGGCATCGACAAGGCGCTCTCGCTCGATTGAGGTCACTGGCGGCCCCCGCGGTTCCTTACGGGGGCACGAATCCATATAATCTTTATGGTCTCGTCACCGGCGACGCCGGTTTCGCCGTGGCGGCGGGGGCGGCGTTTCCCCGGCTGCCGCGGCGGTAGCGCGGGAACAGTGAACGTTTCACCGGAGAGGAGCAGCAGTTGCAGGGAGGGGACCAGGGAAAGCTGGCAGGACGGGTGGCGCTGGTGACCGGCGCCTCGCGCGGCATCGGCCGCGCCGTGGCCACGGCGCTGGCAGGTGCGGGCGCGGCGGTGGCGGTCAACTATCACCGCGGGCACGAGCAGGCGGAGGCCCTGGTGGACGAGCTCACCGGCAGCGGCGCCACCGCCGTGGCGCTGGCGGGCGACGTGGCAGACGCCGGCCAGGTCCGGGAGATGGTGGAGCGGGCCCGCAGCGAGCTGGGCGAGATCGACATCCTGGTGAACAACGCCGGCATCAACCGCGACGGCCTGCTGGTGCGCATGGGCGAGGAGGACTTCGACGCCGTGGTTGCCACCAGCCTCAGGGGCGCCTTTCTCTGCAGCCGGGCGGTGGCGCGCGGCATGATGAAGGTCCGCAGCGGTGTCATCATCAACATGTCCAGCGTCATCGGCCGCCGCGGCAACGCCGGGCAGGCCAACTACGCGGCGGCGAAGGCGGGCCTCATCGGCCTCACCAGGTCGCTGGCGCGGGAGCTGGGCCCGCGGGGGGTGCGGGTGAACGCCGTGGCCCCCGGTTACGTGGAGACCGACATGACCGCCGGGCTCCCGGAAGAGGCAAAGGAAAGGATTCGTGAAAACACGCCGCTGGGAAGGCTGGCGCAGCCCGAGGAAGTGGCCTCGGTGGTAGCCTTCCTGGCTTCGCCCGGCGCCGCCTACATCACCGGCGCCGTGATCCCCGTGGATGGAGGCCTGGGAATATGAACCGTCGGCGCGTGGTCATCACCGGCATCGGCGTGATATCGCCCGTGGGCATCGGCAAGCAGGACTTCTGGGAAAGCCTGTCCGCCGGCCGCTCCGGCGTGGCCCCCATCACCCACTTCGACACCGAGGAGTACCGGGTGCGCATCGCCGCCGAGGTGAGCGGCTTCGAGCCCACGGACTTCATTGACCGCAAGAACGCCCGGCGCATGGACCGCTTCGCCCAGTTCTCGGTGGCCGCCGCCCGCATGGCCGCCGAGGACGCCGGCATCGATCCCGGCGCCGACCCCGAGCGCACCGGCGCCATTATCGCCAGCGGCATCGGCGGCGTGGACACCTTCGCCAAGGAGACCAGGGTGCTGCTGGAGCGGGGGCCGGGCCGGGTGAGCCCCCTGTTCATCCCCATGGAGATCGCCAACATGGCCTCGGCGCAGGTATCGATCCAGCTGGGCCTCCAGGGCCCCACCACCACCATTTGCACCGCCTGCACGGCGGGAAACCACGCCATCGGCGAGGCGCTGGAAGTGATCCGCCGCGGCGCCGCCGACACCATGTTCGCCGGCGGCAGCGAGGCCTCGATCACCCCGGTGGGGATCGCCGCCTTCGCCGCCATGCGCGCGCTGTCGGAGCGGAACGACGAGCCCGAGCGCGCCAGCCGCCCCTTCGACCGTGACCGCGACGGCTTCGTCATGGGCGAGGGCTCGGCGGTGCTGGTGCTGGAGACGCTGGAGCAGGCGGAGGCCCGCGGCGCCCACGTTTACGCGGAGCTGGCCGGCTACGGCGCCACCTCGGATGCCCACCACATCAGCGCTCCCGAGCCCAGCGGCCGCGCCGCCGCCCGGGCGATGACCCTCGCCTTCGCCGACGCCGGCGTCGAGGCCGGCGAAGTGGACTATATCAACGCTCACGGCACCTCCACGCCGCTGGGAGACGAGATCGAGACGCGGGTGATCAGGAACGCCCTGGGAGAGCACGCGGAGGCAGTGGCAGTGAGCTCCACCAAGTCCATGACGGGGCACTGCCTGGGCGCCGCCGGCGCCATCGAGGCCGCCGCCAGCCTGCTGGCGATGGAGCACGGCGTCGGCCCCCCCACCATCAATCTCGACAATCCCGGCCCCGGCTGCGACCTGGACTACGTGCCCCACCGCTCCCGCGAGCAGCGGGTGCGGGTGGCGGCTTCCAACGCCTTTGGCTTCGGCGGACACAACGCCACTCTGGTATTCAGGGTTCTCTGAAGGAGGGCGTAGATGGCACAGCGGGGTTCCGTAGAGATCAGCCCCCGCGGCGGCGGGGAGAAGAGAGCCGACAGCTGCCCCGCCTGCGGCGCCCCCATGGACGCCGAAGAGCTGGCAGCCAACCTCAGGGTCTGCCCCGCCTGCGGGCATCATTTCCCGTTGTCGGCCGGGGAGCGGATAGAGCTGCTGGCCGACCAGGGCAGCTGGGAGGAGATCGCCACCGAGCTGCGCTCCGACGACCCGCTGGGGTTCTATGACCTCCGGCCCTACCACGAGCGGGTGGAGGAAGCGGAATACGAGACCGGGCTCTCGGAGGCAATGCTGGTGGGCACCGCCCGCATGCACAATATGGACGTGGTGCTGGCGGTGATGGATTTTCGCTTCATGGGGGGCAGCATGGGCAGCGTGGTAGGCGAGCGCTTCTGGCGGGCGGCCGAGCTGGCAGCGGAGGCCCGCTACCCGATGGTGGCCGTCTGTGCTTCCGGGGGGGCGCGCATGCAGGAGGGCATGCTCTCGCTGCTGCAGATGGCCAAGACCACCTGTGCCGTGGAGATGATGGCCTCGGTGCCGGTTCCCTTCGTGGCCACGCTCACTCACCCCACCACCGGTGGGGTCATGGCCAGCTTTGCCACGCTCGCCGACGTCATCGTCGCCGAGCCGGGGGCGCTGCTTTGTTTCTCTGGCCCGCGGGTCATCGAGCAGACGGTGAAGGAGAAGCTGCCCGAGGGGTTCGGCCGCGCCGAATCCAACCTGGAGCACGGCCAGATCGACATGATCGTTCCCAGGCGGGAGCTCAAGGATCGCCTGGTACAGGTACTGGGGATGCTGGAATGAGGTGTCGCCTGTGCCCTCCGGCCTCTTTGGGAAGAAGAAGCGCGCCCTGCAGGAAGAAGAGGGGCGCTTGCGAAGGCGGTTGGCAGAATTAAGTCGCTTGCCAACGTTGCCCGGCGTTCACCTCAAGGATGAGGTAGCCAAGATAAGCCAGCGCCTGCGGGAGCTGGGCCGGGTGCGCGGGCGCGGTGAGGGAGCTTCCTGGGAGAAGGTGAAGCTGGCCCGGCACCCCGAGCGACCCTACGCGCTGGACTACATCGGCCTGATGTTCCCCGGCTTCATCGAGCTCCGGGGTGACCGCTGCTTTGCCGACGATCCCGCCATCGTCGGCGGCCTGGCTGCTTACCAGGGGCGCACGCTGATGGTGATCGGCCACCAGAAGGGGCGTGATCTCGCCAGCCGCACCCACCGCAATTTCGGCATGCCCAGGCCGGAGGGGTACCGCAAGGCGCAGCGGCTGATGCGCCTGGCGGAGAAGTTCGGCATCCCCGTGCTGACCCTGGTTGACACCCCGGGCGCCTACCCGGGGGTGGCGGCAGAGGAACGGGGGCAGGGCGGGGCCATCGCCACCACCCTTGCCTGCATGGCGCGGCTGGACGTGCCCACGGTGGCGGTGATCATCGGCGAGGGAGGCAGCGGCGGCGCCCTGGCGCTGGCGCTCGCCGACCGGGTGCTGATGCTGGAGAACTCGATCTATTCCGTGTCGTCGCCCGAGGCCTGCGCCTCGATACTCTGGAAGGACGCCGCGGAGGCCAAGCTGGCGGCGGAAGCGTTGCGGCTCACCTCTTCCGACCTGGAGGACCTGGGCGTGGTGGACGAGGTGCTGCCGGAGCCGCGCGGCGGCGCCCACCGCGACCACGCGGCGGCGGCGCGGATCGTCAAGGAGGCGCTGGAAGAGAACCTGCGGCAGCTGGAGCTGATGAAGCCCGATCGCCGCCGGCGGGAGCGCTGTGGCAAGTTCCGCCGCATGGGTGTCTGGCGGGAGAACGGCCTGACCCTCTTTTGATCCCCGGCGTCAGCGGTCGTCCTGGCCCGCAGCCCCCCCGGAGCCATCGGCGCGGCGGGCGGCGGCATTGTTGGCGATCAGGGCGGCGGTGGCGCCGGCGCCGATGCCGTTGTCGATGTTGACAGCAACCAGCCCGGGCGAGCAGCTCTGCAGCATCGAGAGCAGCGCCGCCACCCCCTCTCCCCCCATGCCGTAGCCGGTGGAGGTGGGCAGGCCGATCACCGGTACCGCCACCAGCCCGGAAACCACCGAGGGCAGGGCTCCCTCCATGCCCGCGGCCACCACCAGGGCGGCAGCGCCGGCTTCCATCATCTCCTCCAGCGGGCCCGCGAGGCGGTGTATGCCCGCCACCCCCACGTCGTAGGCCCGGATGACCCGGCAGCCCATTTCGGCGGCCATGATCGCCGCCTGCTCGGCGGCGCCCACGTCGGCGGTGCCGGCCGCCAGCACGCCCACGGTGCCCCCTCCGCCCGGCCGGGGTTGTCCCTGCTCCCTGAGCACGGCGGTCGCCGACTCGCGCGAGGCGATGGCCAGGGCATCGCCGAACCGTTCCTCGAGGGCCTGCCAGTGCTCCCGGCGGAGGCCGCTGACGATGGCGCTCCCGGTGTCTTCCAGCAGGCGGTGGCAGATCTTCAGCAGCTGCTCCGGTGTCTTGCCCGGGGCGTAGACCACCTCGGGCACCCCCTTGCGGCTGTGGCGGCCGGCATCGAGGCGGGCGAAGTCCTCCACGTCCGCGAAGCCGTGGGCCGCCAGGCGGCGCCGGGCGGTCTCCACATCCAGCTCTCCCGCCGCCAGCTGCTCCAGGATGCGCCTCAGCTCCATGCCCCCGCCTCCCTGAGGAAGGCCTCGGCGTTGCCTCCCAGCAGCGCCGCGGACTGCTCCGCGTCCAGCCCGGCGCCGGTGACCTCTTCCAGGCAGGAATCCAGCGGCAGCAGCGGGTAGTCGCTGGCAAAGAAGAGCTTGTGGCGGATGGGAAGCTGCATCGCCAGCGCGAAGATCTCGTCGTCGTAGAGGTACGGGTTGGCGGCGCAGTCGTAGTAGACGTTGGCCAGCTCCCGGCGCACGTCGGGGAGCAGCTCGTAGAACAGCAGCCCCCCGCCCCAGTGGGCGTAGACGAGCTTGAGCTCGGGAAAGGCGAGCGCAAAGCGGTAGGCCTTGCGGGGCGAGGTGAAGCCCTTGCCCGGGTAGTACCGGCCCACCGGCTCGCTGATGTGTATCAGCAGCGGCAGGCCGTGGCGCGCCGCCGCCTCCGCCAGCGGCGCCAGCTTTTCCGGCTCGTCCAGGCTGAAACCCTGTCCCGTGGGCTTGAGCTCACCGATGCCCTTGAGCCCCATCTCCACGCAGCGGTCGATCTCCGCCGGCGCCTCCGGGTGCAGCGGCGGCACGTTGGCGAAGCCGATGAGGCGGTCGGGAAAGCGCGACACTGCCTCGGCGATGTAGTCGTTGGTACGCACGTAGAGCTCGAAGCTGTCCCAGGCAAAGCCGCAGGCCACGGCGCGCTCGACGCCGCAGCGGTCCATCTCCTCCACCAGGCCGCGGGCGCTGCTCATGCGCGCGTTGCGGTCACCGTATAGGCGGGAGAACCACTTTTGCTCGCGCACGTAACGGCTGCGCTGCTCGATGATCTCCGGCGGGAAGATGTGCGTGTGGAAGTCGATGATCACGGCACGGGCGCGGAGCCGGGCGGCGGGCCCTAGGCGGTGGCCTCCTCCGGCCGGAACTCGAATTCCTTTTCCCCCAGGTAGATGGCGTGGGCGTCGTCCACTCCCATGCCGGCGAGGGTGATCGCCGAGATGGCGTCGCACATGCGCACCGCCTCCGCCAGCGGCTTCTGGTGGATGTTGCGGCCGGTGGCGTGTCCCTGGGCGCCGCTTACGTGGATCTGGTCATGGAGGCGCTGAAGGAAGGCGCGACTGTCGGTGGAGGAGCCGCCGGCGCAGACCACCCGCGTGCGGCCGGCGGCGGCCACCGCTTCCTTGAAGATCTCGCTCGACTCCCGGCCTTCCGCCCGCGGGTAGTTCACCTTGACGAAGTCGGACCCCAGGGTGAGGGCGACGCCGGTGGCGCCGGCGATCAGGTGCGGATCCTTCTCGTCGGCCACCGAGCGGCCGCGGGGGTAGATCCACAGCACCACCAGCAGGCCGTGGCGATGGGCGGCGTTCACCAGGCGCGCCGCCTGTGACAGCATCCGCGGCTCGTGGGTGCTGCCCAGGTAGATGGTGTAGCCCACGGCGGGTATCTTCAGCCCCGACTCGCGGGCCAGCTCCACCACCGCGTCCACGTCCAGCCAGAGCTCGCTCAGGGGATCCATGGTGTCCGTCTTCACCAGGTTGGTCTTGGAGTTCAGCTTCACCAGGTAGTTGACGTCGGGATAATCGGCGCCGTAGCGGGCGATCATCCCCAGCTGGGTGGCGAAGACGCCGATGGTCCCGCGGGAGGCGATGCGGAACATGTGCTCTGGGTCGGCGTCGTCGGCGGGGATCGGCCCCAGCTCGTTCTCGCCCACGAAGTCGCTGTTTAGGTGCTCCACCTTCTGGTCGCCCGCGAAGAGCATCAGCCTGCCGGTGCCGCGGGTCATCAGGCGGAAGTTCTCCCGGTAGCGCTCGCGCGCAGCCGCCGGGACGTCGAGGGGGATCTCGAGGTCGTTGCCGTTGCTCATGGCCGTTCTCCTTTCACGCCCGTCGTTGCAGGCACGCCGGCTGGTGTGCAGCCGTATCCGACGGGCGACCGGCCGGCGGCCGCCGGCGCAGGGATGCCACCCATCCTATATAATATGCTAGGTTTCCCAATGTTGAAACCACGCAGGTTCCGTGAACCCGAATCACCCGGGAGTTTGATCGCCACGTGCAGCCGATGAAGGAAATGGCCCTGGCCGCCCGCCGGGCGGCGTACGACCTGGCCACGACGGCCCCGGAGGTCAAGAGCGCCGCCCTGGCGGCGATGGCGGCGGCGCTGAGGCAGGGCGCCGGCGAGATCGAGGCTGCCAATGCCCGTGACCTGGAGGCAGGGAAGGAGAAAGGGCTCTCGGTGGCGATGCTCGACCGCCTGATGCTCAACCGGGAGCGGGTGGAGCTGATGGCGGACAACCTGGAGCGGCTGGTGGACCTGCCGGACCCGGTGGGAACGGTGGTCGATTCCTGGACGGCCCCCAACGGCATGGAGGTCTCGCGGGTGCGGGCCCCCATCGGCGTCATCGGCATCGTCTACGAGTCACGTCCCAACGTTACCACCGATACCGCCGGCCTCTGCGTCAAGGCAGGCAACTGCGTCATCCTCCGCGGCGGCTCCGAGGCGTTTCATTCCAACTCCGTGCTTGCCGGGCTGATGACCCGCGCCGGCGGCGAGGCCGGGCTGCCGGCAGCGGCGATCCAGTTCGTCGACACCACCGACAGGGAGGCCGTGAACGAGCTCCTGGGCCTGGCGGGGCTGATCGACCTCATTATCGCCCGCGGCAGCCACCGGCTGATACAGGCGGTGACCGAGAGCTCGAAGATACCGGTGATGAAGCATTACCGGGGCCTCTGCCACGTGTACGTGGAAAAGGGCGCGGACCTGGAGAAAGCAGTGGCAATCGTCGACAACGCCAAGACCAACCGCCCCAGCACCTGCAACTCGGTGGAGACAGTGCTGGTGGACGCGGCCATCGCCGGCGACTTCCTGCCGCTGCTGGCGGCGCGCCTGGAACAGAAGGGCGTGGAGGTGCGCGCCGACGCCGACGCCCGCCAGATCGTGCCCGCCTGGAAGGAGGCCACGGACGCCGACTGGGACGAGGAGTACCTGGACCTGGTGCTCGCCCTGAAGCTGGTGCGCGGCTTCGACGAGGCCATCGAGCACATTCGCCGGCACCACTCGGGCCTCGCCGACGCCATCGTCACCGAGGACCGCGACGCCGGCGAGCGTTTCCTGGCGCTCATCGACAGTGCCGCCACCTACTGGAACGCCTCCACCCGCCTCACCGACGGCGTTCCCTTCGGCACCGGCCCCGCCAGTGGCATCAATACCGACCGCGTCTACCCCCGGGGGCCCATGGGGCTCACTGAGATGACCGGCACCCGCTACGTCATCCGCGGCTCCGGCCAGGTGCGGGAATAGCGCCGCGGCACGACTGCTTCCGGTAATCTCCTCCACGAACATGACCGATAGATCTGTTTAGGGGAACTCCCCTACGGGTGGGGGACGGAGGCGCCCCCGAACTACCGGCCATCCCAGGAACCATGCAGACGAAGACGAACTTCCTGCACCAGGTCGGCGCCCGGCTGCAGCACAAGCTGATGCTGCTGGTGCTGGCCGTGGCGGCGATCGCCGTGGTGATACCCGCCGCCGTCGGCGTATATTCCGGCGTCATCGACGAGCACGCCGACGGCGAAGTGGAGAAACATAACCGGGCGCTGGTGGATTCCCTGGAGATGGAACAGGCCCTGTTGCGCGAGCGCGCGGCGGCGGACGCGCTGATCCACGGTGGCGGCGACGCCGCCTTGCAGAGCTTCGGGGAGGCGCGCCGGGAGCTGGACAGCCGGCACCAGGCGGTCGCCCTCCAGGTGGAGGACGACGTGAGGCACGGCGACGAGCAGGCGCCGGATGCCAGGGACCTGCTCCAGGCCTGCAAGGCAGGCCACGAGGAAATAGGGCAGATATTCTACGGCGCCATGGTGCCGCTGTCCCGGCAGGACCCCTCGTCCCCGGAGCTGCAGGCGCAGGCAGCGGCGCTGAGCGCCAGGGCCGACTCCCTGCACGCCGACCTCGCCGAAATCAAGAACTTCTTCGAGAAGGAGATGGCCGACGAGCGCTCCGCGCAGGAGGCCGCCGTGGCCACGGCGAGGGCTGCCAGCTGGGCCTCGATGGTGCTCGCCCTGGCCCTGGGCCTGGTGCTGGCCTGGTACTTCTCCCGGCGGCTCACCGCGCGCGTGTTACGGCTGCAGCGGGCGACGGCAGCCATGGCCGCCGGCGAGCTTTCCACCCGCGTCGACGTGGGTGGCAGTGACGAGCTGTCACGCCTGGGCTCCTCCTTCAACCGGATGGCCGCGGAGCTGGAGAGAAGCACGCGGGCGCTGGAGGAGGAAGAGGCGCGGGTACGCTCCATCCACCAGAGCCTCAGCGACGGCATCATCGTCCTCGACGAGGAAGGCGTGATCCAGTCGGTGAACCCGGCGGCGGCGGTCTTCCTGGGGCGGACCGCCGGCGAGCTGGAGGGCACGGACGATACCGGCGTGCCCGAACTCCAGGAGGCGCTGGCCCGGCCGACGCGCCCGCAGGAAGAGATGGTGAAGTGCTGGGAAGAGAAGCAGTGCACGCATCCCGAGTGCCCAGCCTACGGCAGCGACGACCGGCGCTGCTGGTTGCAGTGCGGCACCTATTGTCACAACCAGCTACAGGGAACTTTCCGGCAGAAGCGCGACGCCTGCGAGAGCTGCGAAGTGTTTCGCAAGAACGCCGAGCGGCGGCTGGAGCTGGAGGTCGGCAGGCGGATACTCCAGGCCGTGGTGCGGCCCATCCTGGACAACGAGGGCCGCCGTGCAGGCAAGAACGTGGTGCTGGTGGACGTCACCGGGCTCCGGCGCGCCAACGATAAGCTGCTGGCGGAGCATGCCCGCCTGGAGGCTCTCTACCAGGCCACCATGGCTGCCTGCAGGCTGGACCCGAAGGAGGCGCCGGCAGGGGCGCTGGCGGAGCTCGCCGGCGTCGACGTGGTGGACATGGCCTGTGTCTGCCTCTTCGGTGAGGGGGCAGAGGTAAAAGGGGCCACCTGCTCGTTGGGGCTGCCGCAGGACGCGGAAAAGGAGATGAGCGCGCTGGCCTGCAGCGACGAGATCACCGGCCTGGTGGAGTCCGGGGAGACGGAGATCGTCACCGACCTGGGCACTGCGGGAGAGAAGTACCAGGCACTGGCACGCTTCGGGGCCCGCACGCTGGCGCTGCTGCCCCTGGCCGCGCGCAGCGGTGAGCCGCTGGGCGTATTCATGGTTGGCTCCCGCCGGGCGGCGGCCTTCGATCACGACGACATGGAAATGCTCAAGGCCGCCGCGGCGGGCATGGCGTCGGCGATCGAGAACGCCGAGCTCTACCAGCATGCCCAGCGGGAGATGGAGCGGGAGCGCGCCAAGCAGCGCATAGCCGAGGTACTGGCCTCGGGCACTTCGCTGGAAGAGGTTTTCGATGAGCTGGGAGTGGAGCTGGCCAGGTTGGTGGACTTCGACCGTGCCAGCATCGCCGTGCCCGGCGGTGACGGTTACCTGAGGGTGCTCGAGGTATACGGCCGTACCGTGCCGGAGATGAGTGCCGGCCGGAGGATACCGGCAAAGGGCACCGCGGTGGAGTGGGTGATGAAGCACCGCGAGCCGAAGCTGGTGGAGGACATCGCCGGCGACGAGGGATTCGACCTGCAGGAGCAGCTGGCGTCGATGGGGCTCCGCTCGCACCTGCACCTGCCGTTGCTGGTAGAGGACCGGGTGGTGGGGACGCTCAACCTGGCCAGCAGGAGAGCGGGGGCGTTTTCCGAGAAGGACGTCATCACCCTGGCCCCGGTGGCGAGCCTGGTGGCGATGACCCTGGAGAAACAGGCGCTCTTCGAGAGCATCAGGGACGCCAAGGTGGAATGGGAGGAGACCTCGACAGCGCCGGTGAAGGCATCATGGTGGTGGACGAGAACCACGTGATCACCAGGATCAACAGCGCCGCCGCGAGCATGCTCGGCGGTGACGTCAGGGAGATCGCCGGCCGCAAGTGCTACGAGCTGGTGCACGGGACGGACGCGCCCCCGCCGTCGTGCCTGATGGCGGCGGCGCTGCGCAGCGGGGGCGACGCCCGGGGCGAGGAGGAGACGGGGGACGGCCGTACGCTGGAGATAATCGTGGACGTCGTCCGCGGCGCCGGGGACAGGCCCTACCGCGCCATCCACTTCCTGCGTGACGTCACCGAGGCCAAGCGCCTGCGGCAGCAGCTGCTGCAGGCCGAGAAGATGGTTTCCCTGGGGCAGCTGGTGGCCGGCGTGGCCCACGAGATCAACAACCCGCTCACGGGCATCACCGGCTACGCCCAGCTGCTGGCGATGAAGGACCTGGACGACGACGTCAGGGAGGACGTGGAAGGCATCAGCCGCGAGGCGCAGCGGGCCGCCCGCATCGTCAAGAACCTGCTCTCCTTCGCCCGCGAACACAAGCTGGAGAAGAAGCCGGTCGACATCAACGACGCCGTCAGGGAGGCGCTGGAGCTCAAGGCCTACGACCTCCGGGTGAACGATATCAGCGTGCAGACGGACCTCGACGAGGACATCCCGGAGACCTTTGCCGACCCGCACCAGCTGCAACAGGTTTTCCTGAACCTGATCACCAACGCCCAGCAGGCGATGCTGGAGGACCGGGGCTGCGGCTGCCTCAAGGTCAGCACCAGCGAGCGCGACGGGTTCATCCGCATCGCCTTCGCCGACGACGGCCCCGGCGTGCCGGAGGAGATCCGCGACCGCATCTTCGATCCCTTCTTCACTACCAAGGACGTGGGCTCGGGCACGGGGCTGGGCCTGAGCATCTGCTACGGAATCATCGAGGAGCACGGCGGCAGCATCAGGCTGGAATCGCCGGAGCGGCGCGGTGCCGTCTTCGTGGTGGAGCTGCCGGTGACCAGTGCCGGTGGCGAGGAAGAGGACGAGCCTGCCGGTGCCGCGTACCGCCCGCGCCCGGGGCGGATCCTGCTGGTGGACGACGAGGCCGTGGTGCGGGAGGTGCTGGCCAAGGCGCTGAAGCAATCCGGCCACACGGTGGACACGGCGCGGAACGGCAAGGTGGCCCTGCGCATGCTGGACCGGAACTACTACGACTGCGTGGTCAGCGACATCAAGATGCCGGAGATGAACGGGGCGACGCTGCACCGCCTGGTGAGCGAGCGCGATGCGAGGCTGGCGGAGAGGTTCATCTTCATCACCGGCGACACGGTGAGCCCCGAGACCAGCAGGTACCTGGAGCAGGTGGACAATCCCCGGCTCGCCAAGCCCTTCGACACCGCCGAGCTCGTGTGGGAGCTGGAAAGGTTCTCGGCGGCAACAACTGACGGCGGCGCCGTGGGCGGAACCAGGCCCCGGCGTGATGATCGCAGGCCATTCCCGCCTCGCCCCCCTTCGCTTGTCCCCCCGGCAACGGGGAATTATCATTTTTAGGCGATCGTCAAACCGGCTACCGGGACGCAGCACCGGGGAAAGCAGGCGGGGGGATGAACGGTGACAGCTTGAGCATATTGGCCGTGGAGCCTTATCACGGGGGGTCCCACCGCTACTTCCTCGAGGGGCTGGCGCGCCACAGCCGGCACCGGCTGCAACTGCTGACGCTGCCGGCCCGCTACTGGAAGTGGCGCCTCCACGGCGGGGCGGTGACGCTGGCGGAGAGGGCGCTGGCGGCGGAGGCTCCCTGCGACCTGGTTCTCGCCTCCGACATGCTGAACCTCCCCACCTTCCTCGCCCTTACCCGCCGCCGCTTCTGGCAAACGCCGGTGGTGCTCTACTTCCACGAGAACCAGGCCACCTACCCCATGCCGCCCCTGGAGAAGCGCGATCTCACCTACGCCTACATCAACTGGGCAAGCCTGGCGGCAGCCGACCGTGCCTGGGTCAATTCCCGCTACCACCTGCGGGAGTTCTTCCGGGAGCTGCCGCGGATCCTCAAGCATTTTCCCGACTACCAGAACCTGGAGAGCGTGGCGGCGGCGCGCGGGAAGAGCGAGGTGATGGAGCCGGGGCTGGACCTGGCGCGCTTCGACCGCCACCGGCGTCCCCGGGGCCGCGTGCCGCGCATCCTCTGGAACCACCGCTGGGAGTACGACAAGGACCCCGAGGCCTTTTTCCGGGTGCTGGCGCGGGTCAAGCAGGCCGGGGTGAGATTCGAGCTGGCCCTGGCGGGGCACAATGCCCGCCGCGACCCCCGGGAGTTCACGCGGGCGCGCGCCCGCTTCGCCGACGAGCTGGTCCATTACGGCTTCCTGGACGACTTCGCGGCCTACGCGGAGCTGCTGTGGGGCAGCCACCTGGTGGTCTCCACCGCCCGCCACGAATTCTTCGGCATGGCGGTGGTGGAGGCGATGTATTGCCGCTGCCATCCCCTGTTGCCCAACCGGCTGAACTACCCGGCGCTGGTGCCGCAGAAGTACCTCTACGGTGACGAGGACGAGCTGGTGGAGAAAATGGTGGCGCTGCTCCGGGAGCCGTCGCTGCTGGACGGGGAGACGGCCCGCCGGAGGGCCGCGCGCTTCGACTGGTCGGCGAGGGCGCCCCTCTACGACGAGGGCCTGCAGCGTATCGCGGCGGGGGTCACGGCACTACCGTGATCCGGCCCCGGTCGTCCTCGGTATGGATCTCGCCGATCCTGGCCACGGTTGATCCTCCTGCCTCCCGCAGCGCCTGCTCGAGGTCGTCGGCCCTGGCCGGCGGGCAGGATATCAACAGGCCGCCCGAGGTCTGGGCGTCGGCCAGGAGCAGCCTCTCCGCCCGGGAGAGGGCGGGATCGAACTCCACGAACGAGTCGGCGAAGTCCAGGTTCTTCACCGTGCCGCCGGGAGCGATGCCGGTGTCGGCCTCGACGAGGTTGCGGGCGGCTCCCAGCACCGGCACCGAGCCGGCCCGGATGCGGGCGCCCACGCCGCTGCCGCGGGTCATCTCCCCCAGGTGACCAAGCATGCCGTAGCCGGTGACGTCCGTGCAGGCGCTCACGCCCACCGCCACCATCGCCTGCGAGGCGGCGAGGTTCAGGGTCCCCATCACCGCCACCGCCTCCCTGGCGGCGTCGTCGTCGACCAGCCCCCGCTTGATGGCGGTGGTGATGATGCCGATGCCCAGCGGCTTGGTGAGGAAGAGCACGTCGTCCACCTGGGCGGTGGAGTTGTAGACGATCTCCGCGGGGTCGATGACACCGGTCACTGCCAGCCCGTACTTGGGCTCCCTGTCGTCCACCGTGTGACCGCCGACGATCTCGATGCCGGCCTCCCCCACCTTGGCGGCGCCGCCCTCGAGGATCTGTGCCAGTACGTCCATGGAGATCCCCTTGGCCGGAAAGCCGACGATATTCAGGGCGAACAGCGGCTTCGCCCCCATGGCGTAGACGTCGCTCAGGGCGTTGGCGGCGGCGATGGCGCCGTAGTCATAGGGATCGTCGACGATGGGAGTGAAAAAGTCCACCGTCTGGATGATGGCGAGATCGTCACGGAGACGGTAGACGGCACAGTCGTCGCCGGTGTTGAAGCCCACCATCACGCGGGGATCGCGGATGGCAGGCAGCTGTTCCAGAACTGACTGCAAGTCCGACGGACTCAGCTTGCACGCTCAGCCGGCGCCGTGCGCGAGCTGCGTCAGCCGCACCTCTTCATTGCCCAATGGCTCCACCCCTCCGTTCGGTAAACAGGGAAACATTAGCAGCAGCAACGGGTTTTTTCCAGAAGCGGGCGCCGGTACCTCCACGCCGGCCGGCCCGTTCACGGCTTTCACCCCGTCACCAGCCCCCAGGCGATCCTGGCCGCCGCCGCCGCGATCAGCACCGCCAGAACGTGCCGGAGGAAGGCGCGCCCGGTGGCCTGGGACAGCAGCCCCCCGCCCTGGGCCCCCAGCAGGGCCCCGGCGACCAGGAACAGCGCCGGCCCGTAAGCGATCTTGCCCGCGGCCGCCTTGCCCAGCGTGCCAGCGATGCCGGCGAGGAAGACCACGCCCAGCGAGCTGCCTATGGTCGTGCGCGTGGGGATGCCGAGGACGTAGAGCATCACCGGGATGATGATGAAGGCACCCGTCTGGCCCACCAGGCCGCCGCTGAAGCCGATGATCAGGAAGACGGCGACGGCGAGGGGGCGGTTGAGGCGGACGGAAGACGCGGGGGGCTCGTGCTCCGGCTAGCGCCGGGGAACGAACATCAGGCCCGCGGCCAGCAAGGCCATCACCGCGAAGATTCCCAGCAGCAGCTCCGCCGATACGTAGGCGGAAGCAAGCGCTCCCGCCAGGGAGGCCCCGGCGGTACTCAGGCCCGCCCAGAGCACCAGCTGGCGGCTCACGTGGTGAAAGCGGCGGTGAACCAGCACCCCGGACCCGGTGGCAAAGAGGCTCTGCACCATGGTGAGGCCGGCCACCACCTTCATGTCCAGGGGTGGCAGCCCCAGCCACGGGGGCACGTAGAGCAGCAGCGGCGCCACCACGATGCCGCCGCCGATGCCGAGCCAGCCGGAAAGGAAGCCGCCGGCGGCACCGATGAGGAAGAGGGTGATCGCGAGCGAGGGAGTCACTGGTCACGCCTCCGCGAAGCCCGGACGCGGGTCGCCCCCGTGCTTGCGGGCGAGCCTCGACTCACTCGCCGCCACCGGCGCTACCGGCCAGCCACTGGATCCTGCACGACAGCCCCAGGGCGGAAGTGCGGGCGAGCGCCTCGGCGAGGGTGCGGCCGACGACGTAGCTGCCGTGGCCGCGTACCAGCACCGCCGGCCGTACCTGCAGGAGCTGCGGCGCCTCCTCGAAGACCGCGCCGGGGTCGACCACCGGGATTTCGCCCAGCATCGCCGCCCCCTCGAGGTCGCGCGGCACGATTTTCCCGCTGTCGAAGGAAAGGGCGACGGCGTGGGCGGGGTGGGCGTGGATGACGGCACCGGCGTCCGTGAAACGGTACAGGCGCTGGTGCAGGGCGGCGTCCATGGAGGCGCCGCCGTCGATGTGGTCGGGATCCTGCCTCAGCGGCACCGACACCAGGTCCCCGGGCCCCAGCCTGCCCAGCATGCAGAAATGGGCGGTGATGATCATCGTGCCGTGGTGGCGGATGCTCATGTTGCCGCCGTGGGTGGAGACCAGCCCCAGCGCTGCCAGGTCTTCACCGCTGCGGCGAAACTGCTCCAGGATGGCTTTCTCGTCCATGATCGGCCTCCCTGCCGAACCCGTCTTCTACTTTCGGCAGTCCCTCTCCTGCCATGAGCTCCAGGGTGTGCACCACCCGCAGCGCGTAACCGCCCCGGTTGAAGAGGTCGGTGAGGTGGGCGCGGCACGAGGGGCAGGCGGTGGCCACCACCTGGGCGCCGCTGGCGGCGAGGGCCTCGGCACGCCCGGCGCCTATCTCCAGCGCCAGCCGGTAATGGCGGACGCCGAAGAGACCGCCGCCGCCGCAGCAATCGTTGTCGCCCGCCGTTTCCAGGTACTCCACGCCGGGCAGGTGCTGCAGGATGTCCCGCGGCTCCCGGAATACTCCCAGCCCCCGGCGCAGGTGGCAGGGATCGTGGAAGGTGACCTTGAGCGCGCCGCCATCGGCGGCCGCGGCAGCCACGTCGAGCCCCGCCAGGTAGGAGTGCACGTCCACGACCAGCTCCGCCAACCGCCGGGAACGCTCGGCGGCGGCGCCGGAGATGCCGGGCACCCCCCGCTTGAGCGACAGGGCACACGAAGAACAGGCGGTGACCACGGCGTCGGCGTCCAGGCCCAGCAGCAGCTCCTGGTTTGCCAGCGCCAGCTGCCGCGCCGCCTGCATGTCGCCCTGCGAGCGGTGCGGCAGGCCACAGCATTGCCAGCCGCGGGGAATTACCACCTCCACCCCCAGGCGGTTGAGAATCTTCACCAGTGCCGTGCCCGTGGCCGGGTAGAAGACGTTGATGGCGCAACCCGGGTAGAAGACGACGCGGCCATGGACCGCGCCGCGGGGCCGCGAGACCTCGGGCAGCAGCCGTGACAGCGGGCGCGGTGCCGGGGCGGGAAGGGTGCGCCGCGTCCCGGGAAGTCGCCGGGAGACGCTGCTTTCCGCGGTGGCGAGCAGGCGCCAGGCCAGCGGTGGCCTGCCCTCGTCCCGGCCGAAGAAGCGGCGGGCGGCGGCCCGGCCCAGCCGGCCCTTGAGGGCGGCGCCTGCCAGCTCGCCCCGGGCAGCGGCCACGATCTCGCTCACGGACACGCCGCTGGGACAGACGGCCTCGCAGGCGGTGCATCCCAGGCAGCGCGACATCAGTTCCTCGAGGGCGGCGTCGGGGGCGAGCTCGCCGGCAAAGAAGGCTTCCGCCGTCACCAGGCGCCCGCGGGCCACGTGGGACTCCCTGCCGGTGACCCGGTAGGTGGGACAGACCTCCATGCAGGCGCCGCAGCGCATGCAGCGGTGGGCGAGGTCGCGATATCTTCTGCCGGCGGCATCCATGGCTCTCATTTACATTCTACACGCTGCCGGCCGCGGCAGCGGGCCCCGCCGCGATTGTAGGCAGCCGTGGTATCGATTATCATCGCTGCATTCGGCGGGAATAGCATGTTGGCAGAAAAAGGGAAAGGCGGTGGCCGCTTGCAGCCTGCGGCGGAAACCGGTGCCCGGGAGCGGGGTGGCGCCGGTGGCAAGGAAATGGTGCTGTTGTCGGCGGTGATGCTGGCGGCGCTGGCACTGCGCCTGTTCCGGCTCACCGGCAGCAGCCTTTACTTCGACGAGCTCTACAACATCATGGTCAACCGGCTGCCGCTGGCGGACCTGCTCCGCGAGGCGCTGGCGGCGGGTCATCCCCCCTTCTATTACCTGCTGGCCCGGGCATGGTACCTGCCGGGCACCAGCGCCTTCTGGGCCCGTTCGCTCTCGGTGCTCGCGGGCATGGTCACCGTCCTTCTCACCTGGGCCCTGGCCCGGGAGCTCTTTGGCCGCCGCGCCGCCCTGTGGGCCGCGGCCATGGCGGCGGTCTCCCCCTTCCTCCTGTGGTACTCGCGGGCGGTGATCTACTACGCGTGGGTGGCGCCGCTGGCGCTCCTCTCTTTCTACCTGCTGGTGCTGGCCGCCCGGCGCGACGGCGCTGCCCGCTGGGCCGGGTACGCCTTGACAACGCTACTGGTTTTTGCCACTTATTTCTATGCCGCGGTGATGCTCGCCGCCCAGTGGCCCGCCTACTGGCTGTTGCGCGAACGGGGCCGGGGCAGGGTCGCCTCCTGGCTGGCGGTCCAGGCGCTGCTGTTGCCGGCGGTAGCGGTCTCCTACTGGTTCAGCCGCCTGGCCGTGTCCGAGGACGTGGCCCACGCGCACCTGCCGTCACTGGCGAAGCTCCGGGAGCTGGCCCTGGGCATCGGCGCCGCCCCGGCGGTGCTCGTCGGCGGCGAGCAGGTGGACCGCACGGCGGGAGGGCGGCTGCCGGCGCAGGCGCTGCTGGTGGTGACGGCGGCGATGGCGCTGATGGTGCTGATGGTGCTGCTGCTGCCGCGGCTGCGGCGGCTGTTCTTCACCTGCCGCATGGCGGCGCTGGGCCTCTACGCCGCCGGGCTCACCGCCGGGCCCCTGGTGCTTCAGTACTACAGCGGCGGCAGCATGCTGGGCCGGTACTACTTCTGGGCGGCGCCGGTAGTGCTGGTGATGCTGGCGGCGGTGATCGCCGCCGCGCCGCGCCGGGTCGCTGCTGTCGCCGGCCTGCTGGTGCTGGCGGGACTGCTGGGCCTGTCACTGCTTTCCCTGCAGCGGCTGGTGGACAGCGACTGGCGGGCGCTGATGCGCACCGTCGATGCCGAGAGCCGTCCCGGGGACGAGCTGCTGTGTTTCAACCTTCACGGCTGCAGCATCGCCGCCGACTACTACCTCGAATCTCCCCTGCCGCTGGCGGGCGGCTTCCTCGAC
>JAJRWQ010000005.1 GCA_024276735.1 Actinomycetes bacterium | reverse complement strand
CCACGGCCTCGTCGACGCCGGCCACGTCCTTGAACGAGACCTTGGGCTGGTCGACGCTCATTTGCTTGGCCCGGCTCTTGCCGAAGGACATCACCTTGTTGCCGCCGCCCTGCATCTGGTTCATCAGGAAGAGCCAGAAGACGACGATGATCAGGATCGGCAGCGCCGATCCCAGCAGCGACGACCACATGGACGAGCCCTTGCCCTTGGAGGTGAAGGCGACGTCGTTGTCCAGCAGCAGTTGCGTCAGCGGGTAATCCTCGGTGTAACCCACCTTGATCTCGTTGTCGCTGCCCGCGAGCACCACCTTCATCATCTGGTCCTTGGGATCGATGACCACCGATTCCACCTCGTGGTCCTTCACCTTCTGGACGAACTCGCGGAAGTCCATGTCCTTCTTGCCGCTGTCACGGTTCATCACCATCTGCTGGACGAAGAACGCCAACAGCACCACGATCAGGATCGGGAAGGCGGCGCTTTTCAGGAATCTCGTCAAGACCTGTTCCCCTTCATGGTTTCACGTTCATCCCATTATTGCATATTTTCCCGTGTACAAGGACTGCCCGCCGGGCCGTGAAAGTAACCTTCGGAGCGCTTGCTCATTCATCCTTTTCTTCGGGAAGGGCGGCGATGAACCTGAGGTTGCGGTAATCCTCCCGGTAGTCGAGCCCGTAGCCGATGACGAACCGGTCCGGCACCTCGAACCCCACGTACTTGCAGGAGATGTCCGCCTTGCGCCGGCTGGGCTTGGTGAGCAGGGCGCAGGCCTCGACGGTGGCCGGGTTGCGGGCGCCGAGATTCTTGAACAGGTAACTGAGGGTCAGCCCGGTGTCGATGATGTCCTCGATGATGATCACGTCGCGGCCCTCGATGTTGGCGTCGAGATCCTTGAGGATGCGCACCACCCCGGAGGAGTCGGTGGCGGAGCCGTAGCTGGCCACCGCCATGAAGTCCAGCTCGCAGGGCACGCTGATCTCGCGCACCAGGTCGGCCATGAAGAACACCGCCCCCTTGAGGATGCACACCAGCAGGGGGTTCCGGCCCTCGTAGTCCCGGGAGATCTCCGCTGCCAGCTCCGAAACCCGGGCGCGGATCTCCTCCTCCCGCACCAGTACCTCGTCAAATTCCTTCGTCAAGCCGCCTCCAGTAAGCCCGCAGCTCCACTACCTTCTCCGTGGCGCCGGTCACCTTGAAGTCCTCGGCGATCCTCATGCCGCAGACCCAGACGATCTCGCCGTCACCGTTTACCACCAGGGGGACGCGGTCCCGCTCGCCGCGGGGAATCTTGGCGTCCACCATGAACTCCTTGATGCTCTTGGCGCCGCTCATGCCCAGGGGGCGGAAGCGGTCGCCGGCACGCCGCGACCGCACCTGCAGCGGCGGCCGGATCCGCGCCGCGTCCACCTGCACGTGCATGGGATCGGAGAGCAGCGGCGCCGGCCAGCTCCCTTCCCTTGCTTCTACCCGGTAGTCACCGAAAATGATCTCCCCCGGCAACGGCAGCTCCACCGGGTCGGGAGCCCGTTCATCGCCGGGCGTCACCACCAGCTGGTCGTAACGCCGCTCCAGCTTCCTGCCGCCGGCCAGCGCCAGGCTGCGCGTGCCGTGGGAATCACGGCAGAGATCGACCGCGGCATCCAGCAGCCGCCTGGTGATCCGCACCCCTTCCGTGCCCTGCGAGAGCCAGCGGCGCAGCACCAGGCGGGCCACGGCGCGGTCCATCAGCGACAGGGCGGTGGCGTTGAGCGATTCGCCGTCCTCTGCCAGTGCTTCCCGGTAGGCGTCGTCGGTGACCGACTTCAGCACCCGTTCTTCGTCCTCCAGCAGCGAGATGGTCTCCTCGATGCGCTCGCGGAAATCCGGCCGGATCGCCTCCAGGTGCGGCACCACTTCCAGGCGGATGCGGTTGCGCCGGTAAGCGGGGCGGCGGTTCGACTCGTCGTCGTGGTAGGAGATGCCGGCGGCGGCGCAGTACTCCCTCACCGCGGCCGCGCTCATGAACAGCAGCGGCCGGATCACCTTGCCGGCCCGCGGCGGCATCACCGCCAGCGAACGCCGCCCGGAATACGTGATCAGGCGGTAGAGAAAGGTTTCCACGCGGTCGTCGCGGTTGTGACCGGTGGCGATGCGGGAATAACCCTGCCAGCGGCAGAGATTGCGCGCCGCCTCGTACCGCAGCTTGCGCGCCCAGGCCTGGAAGTTCGCCGGCGGCGGCTCCGGGGCCCTGATGGTGTGCACCTGCACGCCCAGGGCGTCTCCCAGGCGGCGCACGAACTCCTCGTCGGCGTCGCTGGCCTCTCCCCTGAGGCCGTAGTTGACATGGCAGACGCCCAGCGAGAAGCCGCGCAGGGAAGGTTGCTCGCTGCCCTGGGAAAGGCCGTGGAGCAGGTGCAGCATCGCCGTGGAGTCGGCGCCCCCGGAAACCATGCAGAGGACCCTGTCCGAGGAGGCCAACAGGCCGTGGCGTTCGACGTAGCGCCCGACCTCGCGCAACATCGCGGAGACGGACGTACCGGTCGGTGCTGAAGCTGCGGATTTGGGCATACGCCTCGTATACGCCCCCAAGAGGTTCACAGACAGCCGTAATTATACCATACGGTGCCGATGCCCTTTTCCGCGGCGGCGCCAATGGAATAGAATAGGCGCGTGACCCAGGCGGAGAAAATCCGGTACCTAGCGAGCACCCCCATATTCTCCGGGCTCGACGACGAGGAGCTGAAGCAGCTGGCTCCCCTGGTGATCGAACGCCAGCTCAAGCGCAACACCGCCATCTTTCACGAGAACTACCCGGCGGCGGCCTTCTACCTGGTGAAGCGGGGGCGGATGAAGATATACAAGATGTCCCGCGACGGCCGCGAGCAGGTGCTGGCGATCCTCGGCGAAGGACAGATATTCGGCGACGTCCCCGTCTTCGACGGCGGGCCCTACCCCGCCGGCGCCACCACCGTGGACGACGCGGAGATCTACCTCATCCCCAGCAACGACTTCCGCCAGCTGCTGCGGCGACACCCCGAGATCGCCCTCAAGGTGATCAAGGTGCTGGGCCAGCGGCTGCGGCAGGCCATGGAACTGGTGCGCGACCTCTCCTTCAAGCAGGCGCCCCACCGGCTGGCGGGGCTGCTGCTGAAGCTGGCGCGCGAGAGCGGCAGTGAGACCGCCGACGGCACCGTGGAGGTGGACCTTTCCATGTCCCGCCAGGAGATCGCCGAGGTGGTGGGAACCTCGCGGGAAACGGTGACCCGCGAGCTGAAGAAGCTGGAGCGGGCCGGCATCATCCGTATCGACCGCCGCCTGGTGACCATCCTCGACCGCGAACGCCTCCGGTCCTGGGCCCACTGACGCCGGCGGCCGGGTGCGGCGGCAAGGGCTCACGCGGGCGGGAGCCGTGCCGGTGTTTTCGCCGGTGGCGGCGATCCGTACCGGGAAAAACCTTGTGATTCAGCTCACAACGGTGTTTGACCAGCGGCATCGGCGGGCAGCATCCTAGCGGTTATCATTGCCAGTAAGGGTTACGTGCGTACCACCCGTCGCCGGTGCGACACCGCGCGGGAGGCGGGGGTAGCGACAAGAGAAAGGAGCGAGATGTCAGACCAGGAGAACCAGGATGCCAAGTGTATCGAGTGCGGAGCCGGCAGCGATCAAAAGGTACTGCTCTCGTGCCTCAAGAACGGGTCGGAAACCTGGGTATGCGTTCACTGCCTGCCCATGCTGATCCACGGGGCTCACTGATGGTTGCGGCCGCCGGCCGCCGCCCGGCGGCGGCCGGCGGCCGCGCGCGGAAGAGAACCCCGGGCGCGGTGGCGCCGCCTGGGACCGCAAGCGAAAGGAAAGGAGCCGGCAGATGAGTGATTCCGTGATTGCCTTCATCAGGATCAGTCTTTTCTCCCTGGTGGTGGGGGTGATCCTGGGCGTGCTGATGGCGGCGGGCGTCTTCAGGGGGGCGCAGAACCCCTCGATGGTGACCTCCGCCCACGCGCACGTCAACCTGCTGGGTTTCATGTCGATGCTGATCTTCGGCGTGGGCTACCACATCCTGCCCCGCTTCAGCGGCAAGCCGCTCTACAGCGAGAGCCTGGCTTCCGCCCAGGTGTGGGTCAACCTGGTGGGCCTGGTGGGAATCGTGGGCGCGCTGCTGGTGGGAGCCTACACCGACGCCGACCTCTTCCGCTACGGCGTGGCGCCCTTTGGCGTGGTGTTCGCCGCCGGCGCCCTCATCTTCGCCTACAACCTGCTGAAGACCATGAGCGGCCCGGCGCCGGCGCCCGTGGTGCCGCCGCGGGCCAAGGCAGCGGCAAAGACACCGCCGAAGCCGAAGGATCAGGGCTGACACTTGCCCCGGCGGGCGCCAGGCAGCTGCCTGGCGCCCGTCCCTTTTCCTCCCTGGCAGCCGGACCCTGCTGCGCCGGCGCCGAATCACTGCCACCGCGCGACCGCTGCGCTGGAGCCCGCCGGCACCGGCCGGCCGTCGCCGGCGGGAAGCCAAGCCAGGGCTCCACGCGTTGCTGCATGGCCAAGCGTTGAGCAAGCATGCCGGAGCAGTACTGCGGGGATCCCGGGGCGCCGGGCGCCAACCGGGAGAAACCGGCCGGGGGGCCGGGAGAGTGAAAACCAGGAAATGGGGGGTCGGTCAGGCTGTTGCCGCCGCCCGCGGCCGGGCCGGGGCCCGGCCGCGGCGCGCTCGAACCGGCGCTGCCGCTGCTTGCTAACTCTGCGCCAGTTCGTTGAGTTCGGCGACTATCTCGTTGGCGTCGATACCGTGCATGGTGGCGCCGAAACTGAGTGACTCCACCCTGATCCCCGGGCAGGTGAAGCAGCCGTCGCCGAAGTACTTCTCGATCACTTCCGCCGCGCCGGGGATGTTCTCGATGACGTCACCTATCAGGCTCTCGCCGGTGACGATGGTCTCGCTGGTCTCGTTCATCGCCGCCTCCTTCCGTTTCATGCCTTGCCGGGATCACCCGGCGGTTTCTTCGATTTCATGTAAAGCATACCCCCGGCGGCGCCGGCCGCCGATGACCCAGCGCAAGCAGCGATGTGAGCTGGGTCACAGGCGGTTTCGGGGGACGCTGGTGCGAAACACCGATGGCTGTGACAGCAGGAAATTCACGGGCACAGCGGGAACGACGGAACTCCAGCACCTGGCGCCCGTCAGGCGCACCGCGGAAGACTCTCACCAAGAGCTATCAGTGACAGGGTTCCTCAGGCCTTGAGAAACATGCGCGTGAGCTCTTCCTCCCTGCCGGTCTCCAGGATGGCGAGGATGTGGTCCCCGGCTCCCAGCACGGTGGCGCCGGTGGGGATCATGGTACCGCTGTCGCGCAGGATGGATATCAGGAGCACCCCCTGGGGCAGGTCGATCTCGTCGATGCGCTTGCCGTCCAGCGGCGAGCCGTCCTCCAGCAGCACCTCCACTATCTCCAGCTTCTCTTCCTTGAGGTCCAGCAGGCGCACCAGCTTGTGCACCGGCATCTCGTGCTCCACCAGTGACAGCAGCGCCGAGGTGGCGCTCACCGTGGGGCCTACGCCCAGGGTATCGAAGACCTCCTGGTTCTCGGGGTTGTTGACGCGGGCGATCACCTTTTCCACGCCGAACTTCTCCCGCGCCACCTGGGAGATGATCACGTTGTCCTCGTCGTCGCCGGTCACCGCCACCACCACGTCGGCGCGCTCCACGCCGGCCTGTTCCAGCATGTAGATCTCGGTGGCGTCGCCCATGATCACCGCGTGTTCCAGTTCCTCGTTCAGGCGCCGGTAGCGCTCGCGGTCGATCTCGATCACCACCACCTCGTTGCCCCGGTCGAGCAGCATCCGCGAGAGGCTGCGCCCGGCCTTGCCGCCGCCGGCGATCACTACGAACATCAGCCGTTCACCTCGCATTTTCTCACCGCGGCGGCCAGCAGGTCGATGGTGTCCTGGGTGGGACAGATGGTCTGGATGCCCATCTCCTCGCGGAAGAAGCGCGCCCGCCGCGGGTCGTAGACGCGGCAGATGACGCACCTGACCCCGAAGCGCTTCTTGGCCAGCTGCGATGCCACCAGGTTGGTGTTGTCGCCATCGGTGGCCGCCACGAAGGCGTCCGCCCTGCCGGTGCCGGCACGCTCCAGGGTGGCGATATCGATGCCCACGCCGTGCACGAACTCGGCGGGAAAGTCCTCTCCCAGCCGGTCCAGCACCGTGTCGTCCTCGTCCACGAAGCAGACCTCGTGGCCCTCTTCGATAAGTCCCTGTGCCAGCGCCGAGCCCACGCGCCCGGCACCCACTATCACCACGTACATCTCTCTCCCCCGATCGTTTCAGGCCCCCGCGAAGCAGCGGCGGACGGGATGATTACCCCTCCCGCCCCCGGTCCTCCTCCAGCGGCCGCGGCCCGCCCGGCCGCTTCTCCTTCTCCTCCGCCACCACCAGCACCTTGCAGGGAGCCTTCCTGAGCACGTATTCCACCGTGCGCCCGAAGAAACGCTCGCCGGTGCGCCGCTTGCGCTCGGTGCCGATCATCACGATCTGCGAGCGGGTGCGCACCGCCTCGTCCACTATCACCCTGCCGATGCCCCCGGGACGGCCCGGGGCGATCTTCTTGTAGATGGGGACGCCGTATTCCTCCGCCACCTCTTCGGCCTCGTCCAGCAGCTCCTGCGCCCGGATGCTCTCCTCGGGCGAGAGCACGTCGATGGGCAGGTTCAGGGGCACTTCCACCACGCTCAGCACCTGGATGGCGGCGTCCTCCTCGCTGGCCAGCTCGCAGGCCATCACCATCGCTTCGCGCGAGATCTTGGAGCCGACGATGGGAACGAGGATATTATTGTACTCCACGTCCGGGAATTGCAAGGCCGCCGGCGCCTCCACCTTGGCCGTCTCCGTGAGTGAAAGGTTCTGCGATCGCCGGTAAAAGTAGTAGAGGGTGAAGCCTCCTGCCAGCCAGGCGATAACCACGTACCGCCCCAGCTCGTGGGTCACCAGCACGATCAGCCAGACACTGAAGGTGCTCAGCCCGCCGATGATCGCCGTCAGCGGCAGCTCCACGCCCCGGATGCGGAAGTTGAGCGGCGCCTTGAAGGGGCGGTGCAGGTACGGTTCCTTGATGCGCAGCATGATCACCGACAGGTGCGCGGAAGTAAAGCCGATCATGGCACCGAAACTGTAGAGGTCGGCCAGCAGGTCCACCCGGCCGGGCAGGATCAGCACCGCCGCCACGGCGCCGGCGAAGAGGATGGCCATGTAAGGGGTCTGGAAGCGCCGCGAGAGCCGCCCCAGGATCGGCGGCAGCTGCTTGTGCTGCCCCATGGAATAGGAAAGTCGCGAGATGCCCAGGATGCCGGCGTTGGTGGCGATCAGCAGGATGGTGGCGGCCAGGATGCCCACCCAGGCGGCCAGCACCTTCGCCAGCGAGGGCAGGATGCTGGCGATGCCCCGCTGCTGGTCCTTGACCACGCCCATCACCGGGTCTTCCAGCCACTTCTCCGAGAGGTCGGTGACCCAGGTGAGCTCGCCGCCGGCGGGAACCACCTCGCCCGACGTGGTGGTCACCTCGCCGTCGGAGTACGTGCCCACGGTCTCACCCGTCTCCGGGTCGCTCACCCGCCCGTCCTCGTCCACGTTCCATACTACTTCCTCCGTCTCCGGGTTCTTGACCACCTGGTGCACCGGCATCACGCTGAGGGCGACCACCGAGATCGAGGCGTACATCACCAGCACCGTGATCAGCACCATGATGATGGAGCGGGGTACGTCCTTGCTGGGCTCGCGGGCCTCCCCGGCCAGGTTGGAGATGGTCTCGATGCCGGTATAGGCGATCATGGCAATGGAGATCCCGAACAGCAACTGGCCCCAGGTGGGCGCCACTCCCCAGTGCACGTTGCTGATCAGGGTCTCCGGGCTCAGCAGCAGGAAGAAGCCGATGACGATCAGGAACAGCTGCGTCACCAGGTCCAGCACCGCCAGGGTGATGTTCAGCCCCGCGGCCTCCTTGACACCGATGATGTTCATGATCACCAGGAAGACGATCACGGTCACGCCGCCGATGGTGTTGGCGGGCCAGGTCTTGAGCACCGGGATGAACACCGCCAGGTAGTTGGGAACGAAGAAGGCGGAGATGGCGATGGTGATGATGTAGTCGAGCATCAGCGCCCAGCCGTCGCCGAAGCTCACCATCTCGTTGAAGGCGCGGCGGGCGAAGCTGGATGAGCCGCCCGCCTCCGGCACCGCCGCCGTCGCCTCGGCATACGAGAACGAGGTCAGGGCGAAGACCAGGCCGGCAATCATGAAAACCACCGGCGAGAGGCCGAGGGCGAACATCGCCACCACGCCCAGGGCGTAGTAGATGGAGGAGCCGACGTTGCCGTAGGCGGTGGAGTAGAGGGCGGGCCAGCCCAGCACCCGCTGCAGCTCGTGCACCCTCCTGAAACGGCGACGGGCCATCTACTTGACTCCCCGCAGGTAGTAACAGCGGACCGCCCCGTAGATGATGAAGGCGGCGCCGGCGACGACGTGGCCGGAGAGGACGATGGTGCCGTGGGCGGCCACGGAGCGGACGACCAGCGCCAGCCCCAGCAGGAAGATGGCCGCGGCCGCGGCCAAGTGCATGTTCCTGATCATTCGTCGCCTCCCTCCCCAGCTGCCGCCCCGAGCAAAAGAAAAGGCTCCGCTCCCCGTGCAGCCATAACAGGTTTGTGTCATTTTACGCAAAAAAGGGGCGGGTTTGAAACCCGCCCCTCGTGTTTGCGTGCCTCCGCGCTGCGCGCGGCCGCCGCCTGCCGGGACCGGATCAGCCGGTGAGATTGACCATCACCGGGATCAACAGCAGGGCGACGATGTTCACCACCTTGATCATGGGGTTGATGGCGGGGCCGGCGGTGTCCTTGTAGGGGTCGCCGACGGTATCGCCGGTCACCGCCGCCGCGTGGGCGTCGCTGCCCTTGCCGCCGAACTCGCCGTCCTCGATCAGCTTCTTGGCGTTGTCCCAGGCGCCGCCGCCGCTGGTCATGGAGATGGCCAGGAAGATACCGGTGATGATGCTGCCCACCAGCACGCCGCCCAGCATCTCCAGGCCCAGCCTTTCCGCTCCCAGCGCCTGCGGCACCAGGCCGATGATCAGCGGCGCCGCGATCGGTATCAGCGCCGGCACCATCATCTTGCGCAGCGCCGCCTTGGTGACGATGTCCACGCAGCGGCCGTACTCGGGCTTGGCGGTTCCCTCCATGATGCCCTTGATCTCGCGGAACTGGCGCCGCACCTCTTCCACCACCATGCCGCCGGCGCTGCCCACCGCTTCCATGCAGTAGGAAGCGAAGAGGAACGGCAGCAGGCCGCCGATGAAGAGGCCGACGATGATGGAGGCGCTGGCCAGGTCGAAGGAGAGGCTGATATGCAGCTGGGCTTCACGGAGCCGGTCGATGAGCTCCTGCGTGTAGGAGGCGAACAGCACCAGCGCCGCCAGGCCGGCGGAGCCGATGGCGTAACCCTTGGTGACTGCCTTGGTGGTGTTGCCCACCGCGTCCAGGGGATCGGTGACGCCCCGTACCTCTTCCGGCAGCTCCGCCATCTCGGCGATGCCGCCGGCGTTGTCGGTGATGGGGCCGTAGGAGTCGATGGCGATGACGATGCCGGTCATCGAGAGCTGGGCCATCACCGCCACGGCGATGCCGTAGAGGCCGGCCTCGTAGTCCGCCAGCAGGATGCCGCCGGCGATCACCAGCACCGGCAGCGCCGTGGACTTCATGCTCACCGCCAGGCCGGCGATGATGTTGGTGGCGTGGCCGGTGACCGACGCCTCGGCGATGTGCCTCACCGGCTTGAACTTGGCCGAGGTGAAGTAGTCGGTGATCACCACGATGGCGCCGGTGATCACCAGGCCGATGATGGCGCAGGTGAAGAGGGCGCCCACCGTGTACTTGTTGCCTTCGAGGGTTCTCAGCCCGTTGCCGGCGGTGATCCAGTCGACTACGAAGTAGAAGGAGATGCCCGCCAGCACGCCGCTGACCACGAGCCCCTTGTAGAGGGCGTTCATGATGGCGCCGCTGGAGCCGATGCGCACGAAGAAGGTGCCGATGATGGAGGCGATGATGGAGACGCCGCCGATCACCAGGGGCAGCATCAGCGCCTGGTTGTTGCTCTCACCGAAGGTGAGCATTCCCAGGAGCATCACCGCCACCGCCGTCACCGCGTAGGTCTCGAAGAGGTCGGCGGCCATGCCGGCGCAGTCGCCCACGTTGTCGCCCACGTTGTCGGCGATCACCGCCGGGTTGCGCGGGTCGTCCTCGGGAATGCCGGCCTCCACCTTGCCCACCAGGTCGGCGCCCACGTCGGCGGCCTTGGTGTAGATGCCGCCGCCGAGGCGGGAGAAGACGCTGATCAGGCTGCCGCCGAAGCCCAGCCCGATCAGGTGCTTGACGTTGTCATCGATGCCGTAGAAGGCGGCGATGCCCAGCAGCGCCAGGCCCACCACCAACAGGCCGGTGACGGAGCCGCCGCGGAAGGCCACCAGCATCGCCGACTTGAGCCCCTTCTTGGCGGCCTCGGCGGTGCGCACGTTGGCACGTACCGAAACCATCATGCCGATGTAGCCGGTCGCCCCCGAGAGAATGGCGCCCACGGCGAAGGCCACCGCCGTCTGCCAGTCGATGAAGACGGCGAGGGCGGCGAAGATGACTACCGCCACCATGGCCATCGTCTGTACCTGCCGGTTCAGGTAGGCCTTGGCGCCCTCCTGGATCGCCCCGGCGATCTCCTGCATCCTCTCGCTGCCGGCAGGCAGCTTCAGGACCCACGAGATCATGATGATGCTGTACAGGAGAGCGGCGAGGCCGCACCCGACAGCGAAAACCCCCCCGTGATCGGTCAAGAATTCTGTCAACGCTGATCTCTCTCCTTTCTATGCGGGGAAGCCCCCGGCAGATTTGGGCACCCGCGAGCACCGGGTGCGCTAAAACATGGAAAACCGAAGATTTTTTATATCAGATTGGCAAAAAAAGATAAAGAAGCAGTCGGGGGGAAGCTTCGCGGTTTGCGGTGAAGCGTATCAGGGAAACGAATGACGGCGGCGGCGGGAGGCCGGAAGCGGCCGCCGGCTCGGCCTCCCGGCACGGGAAACCATGCCTGCAAATGAAGGGTTCGAAGGATACCGCCGGCAGGCGGCGGGACTTACCGCCGGCCCGGGAAGCTCAGGACAGGCGCGGCAGCAGCTCGGTGGCGCTGCCGTCCTCCACCAGCATCTCGCGAAAGCGCATCGAGGCGGGAGACAGGTAATGGTCGGAGACCGTGATCAGGTAGAAATCACGCTCCAGCTTCAGCCCCTCGATGGTCACCGGCCTGAGCATGCCGCTCTCCAGCTGGGCGTGGATCACGCGCCGGGAGAGGATGGAAACGCCGAGGCCGGCGGCGACGGCGGTGGTGATCGCCGAGGAGTTGCCCAGTTCCATCACCACGTTCAGGCGGGGCACGCCGCCCTCTTCCAGCTTCTCCTCGATCACCTCCCGGGTGCCGGATCCCAGCTCGCGGGTGATGAAGGGCTCCTCCATCAGCGCTTCCTTGCTCACGGAGCCCTTTTCCGCCCAGGGATGATCGGGGGCGGTGAACAGGACCAGCTCGTCCTTCTCGATCGCTTCCTTCACCAGCGAGGGGTTCTGCACCTCGTGCTCCACCACCGCCAGGGGGAAGACCGCTCCCAGCAGCTGGTCCTCGATGATGCGCGTGTTCTCCACGATCAGTGAAACCTTCACTTCCGGGTAGCGCCGCTTGAACTCCCCCAGGTAGAAGGGCATCAGGTAGTTGCCGATGGTGGTGCTGGCGCCCACGTTGAGCTCGCCGCCCTTGAGCCCCCGCAGGTCGTCCAGCTCCTGGTTTATCTGGTCCTCGATCTCCAGGATCACCTTCGCCTTGTCGTAGAGGATCTTTCCCGGCTCGGTGAGCGTCGCCCCCTTGCTGCCGCGGTCGAACAGCACCACGCCGTAGCGCCGCTCCAGCGCCTGGATCTGCTGGCTGACCGCGGACTGGGACATGAAGAGATCCTCCGCCACGGCCGAGAAGTTGCCCTTCTCGGCGATGGCGCAAAAGGTCCTGAACTTGAAAAGATCCATGATTTACACCGTGTTGCCCGATAGAAAGATGCAGGTGATAAGCTATCGCAAAGCCGCCGATAGTAATTCATTATACCAGATCCAAGATCGGCAACGTCCACTTTTTCGCGGCCGCGGCGGTTACCGGTCCCGGCGGTATTCCACCTCTTCCAGGCACAGCCCCGACGCCGGGGCCGTCTCCCCGGCCTCGCTGCGCCCGGCGCCCGCCAGCAGCCGCTCAAGGTCGGACAGCGGGCGGTAGCCGCGGCCGATCTCCAGCATGGTGCCCACCAGCGCCCGCACCATCCCCCGCAGGAAGCTGCGGGCACGCACCTGGTACACCAGCAGCTCTCCCTGCCGCCGCCACTCCGAGAGATCCACGTCCCGCTCGAAGTAGCGGTGCTCGCTCACCGTGGGCGTGAAGGCGGTGAAATCGTGGCGGCCGCGCACCATGGCGGCGGCCGCCGACAGGGCGTCGAAGTCGAGCTGCCGGCGCACGAAGTGCACGAAGCGATGGCGGAACGCCGAGGGCCACGCGCGCTGGAGCACCGTGTAGGAGTAGCGGCGGGAGACGGCATCGGCGCGTGCGTCGAAGCCGGGGTCCACCCGGTACACACCGGTGATCACGATGGTGTCGGGCAGCAGCTGGTTGGCGGACCACTGCAGGCGCTCCGGGTCCACGGCGCCCCCCACCGCCAGGCTGGCAACCTGACCGCGGGCATGGACGCCGGCGTCGGTGCGGCCGGCGACCGAGAGGCGCACGGGCTGCTGGAGAATGCGGCCGAGCACTGCTTCCAGGTGACCCTCGATGGTGGCATGACCCGGCTGCTTGGCCCACCCGGAAAAGTCGGTGCCGTAGTACTCGATGTCCAGCCTCAGTTTTCCGCCGCCCTTCATCAGGAGCTTATTCTACACGATCGCCGGCGCCCGGCTGCCCCGGGGCCGCTAGCGAAAGCGGCCGATCCACAGGGCGGCTGCCAGCACGGCGGCGACCGCCACCGCCAGCACCGCGTCCCGCCAGCCGAAGGCGAGCACGCGCCGCGAGGTGCGGCCGCGGCCGCCGCGCCAGCAGCGGGCCTCCATCGCCAGCGCCAGGTCGTCGGCACGGCGAAAGCTGAGCACGAAGAGCGGCACCAGCACCGGCAGCGTGTTGCGGGCCCGCGACCAGGGGCCGCCGCGGCCCAGGTCCGCCCCCCGTGCCGCCTGGGCGAGGGAGATGCGCTCGAACTCGTCCAGCAGCGTGGGAATGAAGCGGAGGGCGATGGTCATCATCAGCGCCAGCTCGTAGACGGGAAAGCGCAGGCGCGCCAGCGGCGACAGCAGGCGGGCCAGGCCGTCGGTGAGGCTCAGGGGCTGGGTGGTCAGCACCAGCAGCGTGCCCGATAGCACCAGCAGGACTAGCCTGGCCGCCAGGAACCCCCCCTCGCGGATGCCTTCCTGATAAACGGTCAGCGGCCCCAGGTGGGCGGTGGCGCCCTCCCCGTAGAAAAAGAGCTGGAAGACGAAGGTGACCGCCGCCAGCAGCAGCACCGGCCGCATTCCCCGGTAGAGCCAGGCGGGGGGAACGCGGGCCACCAGGAAGCCGGCGCCCAGGAGGCCGGCCATCAGCAGCAGGGGCGGGTACCCCCGCACCAGGAAAAGCACCGCCACGTACAGGACGGAAGCAACCAGCTTGCTGCGGGGATCCGCCCGGTGCAGCAGGGAATCCCCGGGATGGTAACGGCCGATCGGCGTGGCGCTCGCCCGCAGCCGGCTCATGGTGCCTTCCCTCCCGCCCGCTCCGCCAGCATCTCCACCAGCCGCTCCTCGTCCAGCGTTGGCGGCACCGGCCCGGCGCCGGCAGCCTCCAGCAGGCGGCAGAGGCTGACCGTGCCCGGTTCGCGCAGGCGGTGGCGGCGCAGCAGTCCCACGTCGGTGAGCAGCCCTGCCGCTTCGCCCGCCGCGGCCACGCGGCCCTCGTCCACCAGCACCAGCCGCCGGGCGAAGGCGGTCATCTCGTCCATGTCGTGCCCCACCATCACCATGGTAATGCCCTGCTCCTCGTTCATCGCCAGCAGCCGCTGCAACAGGTCGCGCCGGCTGGGGGGATCGAGGTAGGCGGTGGGCTCGTCCAGCAGCAGCACCCGGGGAGCGGCGGCGATCACCCCCGCCAGCGCCACCCGCCGCTGCTCGCCGGTGCTGAGCGAGAAGGGGCTGCGGGATCCGAATGCCTCCGGGTCCAGGCCCATGCTCTCCAGTGCCTGGCGCACCCTCTCCGCCAGCCGCTCCCCCTCCAGGCCCAGCCGCCGGGGCGCAAAGGCGACGTCGTCGAAGACGGTCTTCTCGAACAGGCATTTTTCCGGCGACTGCAGCGCCAGGCCGATGCGGGCGGCGGGCGGGTGGCGCCGGGTTGCCGGCTTTCCGTCGTGGAGGACGCGTCCTCCCGTGGGCTCCACCAGGCCCGCCATCACCGCCAGCAGGGTGGACTTGCCCGAGGCGACCGGGCCGGCGATTCCCAGGCGCTCGCCGGGCGCCACCGCCAGCGAGATCCCGTCCAGGGCCGTAACCGGCGGCGAGACCCCCGTGTCGAAAACGACGCTGACGTTGTCGAGCTCTATCCGCATACGCTCCTTGCCAGCTCCGCGAGTGTCAGCGGCGGTTCCAGCTCGATGCCGCGCCGGGACAGCGCCCGGGCGAGGCGCACCGCCAGCGGCGGTTCCAGCCCCAGCGCCTCCATTCGCCGCGGCGCTGCGCACAGCTCCCGCGGCGTGCCGTCGAAGGCGATAACGCCGGCGTCGAGCACGATCACCCGCCCCGCCAGTGCCAGTTCCTCCAACAGGTGGGTCACGTAGACGATGGTGGTGCCCTCGCTCCAAAGCTCGGCGGCCAGGGCGTGAAACTGCTCCCGCGAGCGGGGGTCGAGCATCGAGGTGGGCTCGTCCAGGACGATCACCCGGGGCTCCAGCGCCACCACGCCCGCCAGTGCCGTGCGCTGTTTCTGCCCGCCCGAGAGCCGGTAGGGCTCGCGTTCCAGGAGCTCCGTGAGCCCGAAGCGCCCTGCCACCGCCGCCAGGCGGGCATCGATCTCCTCCGGCGGCAGCCCCAGGTTCTCCAGGCCGAAGGCGATATCGTCGGCCACGGTCGCTCCCACGATCTGGCTGTCGGGATCCTGGAAGACCATCCCCACCGTCTCGCGGATGCGGTCGCGGTTGGCCGCCTCGCGGGTGTCGAGGCCGTCGATGCTGACCGTTCCCCCGGTGGGCAACAGCAGCGCGTCCAGCATCCGCACCAGCGTCGATTTCCCGGAGCCGTTGGCGCCGGCGACGGCCACGTACTCGCCGGGGGCGATGTCCAGGGTGATGCCCGACAGGGCGGGCCGCCGCTGCGGCGACGCCTGGGGATAGCGGTAGGAAACGTCTCTGAGGGAAATGATCGCCTGTCCCATGGCGCTACTCTATCAGACGCCCGCGGCCGCCAGCAGGAAGGGATGAAAAAGGAGCGAGTCGCGGCTCGCTCCTGGTGGCGGCCCGGTGTCTCCGGCGGCCGTCCGGACGGCTACTCGACGAACTCCAGGTAGGCCATCTCGGCGGCGTCGCCGTTGCGCGGGCCCAGGCGCACCACCCGCGTGTAGCCTCCCTGCCGCTCGGCGAAGCGGGGGGCGATATCGCTGAAGAGGGTATGCACCGCCTCCTTGCTGCGCAGGCGCGCCAGCGCCTGGCGCCTGGCGGCGAGGTCGCCCCGCTTGCCCAGGGTCACCATCTTCTCGGCCAGCGGCCGGGCCTCCTTGGCCTTGCTCACCGTGGTGCGGATGCGCCCGTGCTCGATCAGCGAGCAGACCAGGTGCCCCAGCAGCGCCTTGCGGTGTGCCGAGTCACGGTTCAGCTTGCGGCCGTTCCTTGCGTGCCTCATGATCTCACCTCTCCGGGTCCCTCAGTGAAAGCCCGATCTTCGCCAGGTTCTCCTTCACTTCCTCGATGCTTTTCTTGCCGAAGTTGGGCGTGTTCAGGAGCTCCGCCTCGGTACGCTTGATCAGGTCACCCACGGTCTGGATGCCCTCGCGCTTGAGGCAGTTGTAGGAGCGCACGCCGATGTCCAGCTCCTCGATGAGGATGTCGTCCTCGGCGCTGCCCTTTTCCTCCTCCTCGCTCTCGGCGGTCATGATCGCCAGCGCCGCCTCTTCCTCGTCGCTGGGCTCGTGTTCGCCCACGAAGATCTGCAGCGACGAGATCAGGATCTGCGCCGCCTGGCGCAGGGCGTCGTCCGGCGACATGCTGCCGTCGGTGGTAATCTCCAGGGTGAGCTTGTCGAAGTCGGTGCGCTGGCCCACGCGGGCGCTGTCCACCTCGTAGGACACCCTCCTCACCGGCGAGAAGTTGGAATCGACGGGGATGATGCCGATGGCCGCCCCCTCGGGCTTGTTGGCGTCGGCGGAGGCGTACCCGGTTCCCTTGCGGACGGTGAGCGTCATCTCCAGCTTGGCCTTATTGCCCAGGGTGGCGATGTGCTGGTCCGGGTTGATGATCTCCAGCTCGGCGGGGAGCTCGATGTCACCGGCGATCACTTCTCCCGCACCCGACTTCGCCAGCTCCACATCCACCTCGTCGACGTCACCGTGAAGCTTGCAGACGATCTGCTTGACGTTGAGGATGATATCGGTGATGTCCTCCTTGACCCCGGGGAGGGTGGAGAACTCGTGCTTGACCCCCTCGATCTTCACCATGCTCACGGCGGCGCCGCCGAGGGACGACAGCAGCACCCGCCTCAGCGAATTGCCGAAGGTGTGGCCGAAGCCGCGGTCCAGCGGCTCGACGACGAAGATGCCCTTGTTGTCCTCTACCTGTTCGTGGGTTATTTTCGGAACCTGGAAAGTGAGCAATTCATCCTCCATGTTCGTTTGGTCGTGCCAGTGCCGCCGGCGCTACTTGGAGTAGAGCTCCACTATCAGCTGCTCCTGCACCGGCGCATCGATCTCGTCCCGTTCCGGGTACTTCAGGATGGTGCCGCTCAGGTTGTCGTGGTCCGCCTGGAGCCACGGTGATACCAGCGAGGTGAGCTCGGTGGCCTCGCGGATGGAATCCTGGGCGGTGGACCCTTCCCTGACGGCGATGACGTCGTCAGGCCGTACCTGGTACGAGGGGATGTTCACCCGGCGCCCGTTGACGGTGAAGTGGCCGTGGCGCACCAGCTGCCGCGCCTGTCTCCGGGAGACGGCGAAGCCCAGCCGGTAGACGACGTTGTCCAGGCGCGTTTCCAGCAGCCTGAGCAGGTTCTCACCGGTGATGCCGCCCTGGCGGTTGGCCTTCTCGTAATAGTTGCGGAACTGCTTCTCCAGGATGCCGTAGATGCGGCGCGCCTTCTGCTTCTCCCGCAGCTGCATCAGGTACTCGGTCTGCTTCACCCGCCGCCGGCCGTGTTCCCCGGGGGGATAGGAGCGGCGCTCCATGGCGCAACGGTCGCCGAGACAGCGCTCGCCCTTGAGGAAGAGCTTCTCGCCTTCACGGCGACACTGCTTGCATGCTGGTGACGTATCCTTAGCCAAGTTCTGACCTCTCTCGATCTCCGTGATCTTCCAGGTACCCTGTTCTCAAACTTTTCTCAGACTCTCCGGCGCTTGCGCGGCCGGCAGCCGTTGTGCGGCTGCGGGGTGACGTCCTTCACGCTCATTACCTCGAGGCCGGCCGCCTGCAGCGAGCGGATGGCGGTCTCCCGGCCGGAGCCCGGCCCCTTCACGAAGACGTCCACCTTCTTCAGCCCGTGCTCCATGCCCTTCTTGGCACAGGAATCGGCGGTCACCTGGGCGGCGAAGGGCGTGCTCTTGCGCGAACCCTTGAAGCCGGCGGAACCGGCGCTCTCCCAGGCGATGACGTTGCCTTCCTTGTCGGTGAGCGTAACGATGGTGTTGTTGAACGACGTCTTGATATGGGCCTGTCCCACGGGAATGTTCTTCTTCACCCGCCGCCGCGAACGGCCCTTGCCCGATCTCTGTGCCATTGCTCCCTGGTCCTCCCGTCAGCTCTTCTTGCGCTTGACGCCCACGGTGCGCCGCGGTCCCTTGCGGGTGCGGGCGTTGGTCTTCGTCCGCTGCCCCCGCACCGGCATCCCCCGCCGGTGCCTGAGCCCGCGGTAGCAGCCGATCTCCATCAGCCGCTTGATGTTCTGCGTGCGCCCCCGCCGCAGGTCACCTTCCACCAGCAGGTTGCGGTCGAGGTAGTCCCGCAGCCGGGTGATCTCCTCGTCGGTGAGGTCGCGGACGTAGGTGTCCTTGTCGATGCCCAGCTCGTCCAGGATCTTGCGCGAGGTGGAGCGCCCTACCCCGTAGATGTAGGTGAGGCCTATTTCCACCCGCTTCTCACGGGGTATGTTCACACCTGCTATGCGCGCCAATTCAAAACCTCCGGGTCCTTCCGGGGAGAGCCCCCGGGCGGCGTTGCAGCTATCCCTGCCGCTGCTTGTGTCTGGGGTTGGAACAGATCACCAGCAGCTTGCCGCGCCGGCGGATCACCTTGCAGTTCTCGCACATCGGTTTTACGGACGATCTTACCTTCATCGCTTACTTGAACCTGTAAGTTATCCGGCCCCGGGTCAGGTCGTAGGGCGAAAGCTCCACCTTCACCCGGTCGCCGGGCAGGATGCGAATGTAGTGCATCCTCATTTTGCCCGATATGTGAGCCAGCACCTCGTGCTCGTTATCGAGCCTTACCTTGAACATGGTGTTGGGCAGGGCCTCGACGACCTCGCCCTCCAACTCTATCGCTTCTTCCTTCTTGGTCATAATCCCCACTTGAGCCAAACTCGAATGTTACCATAACATAGAGGCCGAGTCCAAACCTTCCTGCCCCGCCGCGTCGCCGGCGGTCAATATCCTCGGCCCGTCGGCGGTCAGCGCCACCGTGTGCTCGAAATGCGCCGACAGGCTGCCGTCCGCCGTGGACACCGCCCACTTGTCCTTGCCCACGGTAACCTTCTCGCCGCCGGCGTTCACCATCGGCTCGATGGCGAAAACCATGCCCTCTTCCAGCCTGGGCCCCTCGCCCGGGGAGCCGTAGTTCGGTATCTGCGGCTCCTCGTGCATCTGGCGGCCGATGCCGTGTCCCACCAGCGTCCGCACCACGGAAAAACCGTTCTTCTCCACGTGCCGCTGCACCGCCGCGGAGATGTCTCCCAGGTGGTTCCCCGCCCGGAAGCGCTTTATGCCCTCCGCCAGCGCGCCGGCGGTCACTTCCATCAGGCGGCTCGCCTGCCGCCCCGGGTCCCCCACCGCCACGGTGAGGGCGGCGTCCGCCACCCAGCCGGCCAGCGTCACCCCCACGTCCAGGCTGAGGATGTCCCCCTCCGCCAGCGTGTACTCCCCGGGGATGCCGTGCACCACCACCTCGTTGGGCGAGGCGCATATCGAGGCCGGAAACCCCCGGTATCCCTTGCACGTGGGCACCCCGCCCCGCCGGCGGATATACTCCTCCGCGGCGGCGTCCAGCGCCGCCGTGGTCACCCCCGCGCGGCAGCGGCTGCGCATCATCTCCAGGCAACCGGCCACGATCTCCCCGGCCCTGGCGATCTTCTCTATCTGGGCGGGAGACCTGCGGGCGATCACTACTTCAGGAACCCCTCGTAGTGCCGCATCAGCAACTGCGACTCCATCTGCTTCATCGTCTGCAGGGCCACGCCTACCACGATCAGCACCGAGGTGCCGCCGAAGTAGAAGGTGATGTCGCTCCTGAACGCTATCAGAATGTTGGGCAGTACCGCAATCGCCGCCAGGAAAATGGCTCCCGGCAGCGTCAACCGCGTCAGCACCCGGTCCAGGTAGATCGCCGTGGGGCGGCCGGGCCTGATGCCGGGAATGAAGCCGCCGTACTTCTTGAGATCGTTGGCCCGCTCGATGGGGTCGAACTGCACCGCGGTGTAGAAATAGGTGAAGCCCACGATCAGCAGCGCGAACAGCACCATGAACGGCCAGTTGCTGGGGCTCATGAAGTTGGCAAAACTCTGCATCGCGTCGTTGGGTATCATCTGCGCCAGCGTGGGCGGGAACATCAGGATCGCCGAGGCGAAGATCACCGGGATCACGCCTGCCATGTTGATGCTCAGCGGCAGGTAGGTGCTGCCGCCGGTGGTCATCTTGCGCCCGATCTGGCGCTTGGCGTACTGGATGGGAATCCGCCGCTGCCCTTCCTGCACCAGCACGATGCCCACCAGCACCACTATCGCCACCACCACGAAGATGATCACCGACGGCAGCGACATGGTGCGAAACTTGGAGAGCGCCGGCACCAGCCGGGCGACGATGCTGGCATAGATCAGCAGCGAGATGCCGTTACCGATGCCGTGCTGGGTGATCAGCTCGCCGATCCACATCAGCAGGGTGGTACCAGCGGTCAGGGTGATCACGATCACGTAGAGGTTGATGAACTGGAAGTTGGGCAGGGCCCCGTACTGCTTGAAGAGCATGGTGTAGCCGATGGCCTGGAAGAAGGCCAGCCCCACGGTGAGGTAGCGGGTGTACTGGGTGATCTTCTGCTGTCCCGCCTCACCCTCGCGGGCCAATTCCTTCAGCGAGGGAAAGGCCATGGTGAGCAGCTGCAGGATGATCGAGGCGGTGATGTAGGGCATGATGCCCAGGGCGAAGACCGCGAAACGCGTGAGCGCGCCGCCGGAGAAGAGGTTGAGGAAGCCCAGCACCCCCGCCTGGCCCCCCTGGACGAAATTGTTGATGGCCTCGATATCGACGCCGGGAACGGGGACGTGGGCGCCGAAGCGGTAGACGGCGATGAGGGCGGCGGTGAAGATGAGCTTGGTTCGGAGCTCGGGAATCTTCCAGGCGTTGGCCATCGAGGCGAACAACTATATGACCTCCGCCTTGCCGCCTGCTGCCTCGATCTTTTCCCGCGCCGACCTGCTGAAGGCATGGGCGCGTACCGTCAGCGCCGCCTTCAGCTCACCGTGCCCGAGGATCTTCACCCGTTCCGTTTCCTTCTTGATGATGCCGACTGCCGCCAGCGCCTGCGGCGTCACCTCGGCGCCGGCCTCGAAGGAGGCCAGCCGCGCCACGTTGACACCGGTCATCGAGGTGCGGAACGGCCCCATGGGCATGCTCATCTTCTTGTTGGGGCCGCGCAGCTTGCCCAGCCGCATGTAGATGGGCATTTGCCCACCCTCGTAACCGGGCCGCACGCCGCCGCCGGAACGGCTGTTGAGCCCCTTCTGGCCGCGGCCGGAAGTCTTGCCGTGACCGCTGCCCTCCCCGCGGCCCACCCGCTTGCGGGCGTGCCGCGATCCCGGGTGCGGGCTCAGGGAGCCGAGGTCGATGCGCCGCGGTTTCTCCTGCGGTTCAGCCTGCTTTTTCTCCTGCTTTTCCTGCTTCTCGGCCACGATGGTAACCTCTCACTCAGTCGCCGTCGTTCACTTCTTCGACTTCCACCAGGTAGCCCACCTGGTCGATCATCCCCCGCACCTGGGGTGTGTCGTCGTGCACCACGGTGTGGTTGATGCGCTTCAGCCCCAGCGCCCGCACCGTGCGCCGGTGACGGCGCATGCGGCCGATGAGGCTCTTCTTCTGGGTAATCTTCAAACGTTTCAAGTCATCCACCCGGCTATGCCGTCTCCGCCTTCTTGCCCGCCGGCGCTTCCTCGCCGGTGCCGAGAATCTCCGCCACCGTCTTGCCGCGCAGCCGCGCCACTTCCACCGGGTCCTTCAGCGACTGCAGCCCCTGGATGCTGGCGCGCACCATGTTGATGGGATTGGTGGTGCCCAGGCACTTGGCCAGCACGTCCCTGATCCCCGCCAGTTCCAGCACCGCGCGCACGCCGCCGCCGGCGATGATGCCGGTGCCGGGGCTGGCCGGCTTCAGCAGCACCCGCCCGGCGCCGTAGCGGCCGATCACCTCGTGGGTGATGGTGGTCTTGTAGCGGGGGACGCGGAAGAGGTTCTTCTTGGCGTCCTCCACCGCCTTTTGAATGGCCAGCGGCACCTCCTTGGCCTTGCCGTAGCCGACCCCCACCTGGCCGTCGCCGTCGCCGACGACCACCAGTGCCGTGAAGGAGAAGCGCCGGCCGCCCTTGACCACCTTGGCCACCCGGTTGATGGCCACCACCTTTTCCTTCAGCTCCGGTCTCTTCTCTTCCTGTCCGTTTTGCCGTTCCACAGATTCCACCTCGTCAGAATTGCATGCCGCCCTTGCGTGCGCCTTCCGCCAGCGCCTTCACGCGCCCATGGTAAAGGTAACCGCCACGGTCGAAGACGACCTTCTCGATGTTCTTTTCGCGCGCCCGTCCCGCGAGCAGCTCGCCCACCTTCTCCGCCTGCTCGGTCTTGCTGAGCCCGTTCGCATCCAGCTCGGCGGACGAGGCCGCGGCCAGGGTGCGGCCGGCGAGATCGTCGATCAGCTGCGCGTAGATGTGGCGGTTGCTCCTGAATACGCTCAACCGCGGGCGCTCCGGGCTGCCGAATATCTTCCGGCGCACGCGGCGATGGCGCCGCCGCCGCATCTTCTGCCTGCGTTTCAGTTCGTGTGCAGTCTTGGTCATCTTGCCTCCGCCGGTTTATGCTCTCTTGCCCACCTTGCGGCGGATGTGTTCCTCAACGTACTTCACGCCCTTGCCCTTGTAGGGTTCGGGCGGACGGATATCCCTGATCCTCGCCGCCAGCTGGCCCACCACCTGCTTGTCGATGCCCTTGACGATCACCTGGTTCTGGCTGGGCACCTCGAACTCGGTATCGGGCTCCGGCTCCACGATCACCGGGTGGGAGAATCCCAGCGCCAGCTCCAGGTTCTTTCCCTTGAGCTGCGCCCGGTAGCCGACGCCGTTGATCTCCAGCTCGCGCTGAAAGCCCCTGGTGACGCCCTCCACCATGTTGGCGATCAGCGAGCGCGTCAGCCCGTGCAGCGAGCGGTGATCACCGCGGTCGCTGGGGCGTTCCACCACGATCTTGCCGTCCTGCTGCGAGATCTTCATCTCCGGCGAGAAGCTTGCCTCGAGGCTTCCCTTCGGCCCCTGGATGCGCACGCGGCTGCCGTCGATCTTCACCTCGACGCCTTCGGGTATCTCCACCGGTTTCTTACCTATGCGTGACAATTCCGTTCTCCGTCCTGTTCATTTCCTGCAGCGGGTCACCATACGAAGCAGATGACCTCGCCGCCCACCCCCACCCGCTCGGCCTGGCGCCCGGTCATTATCCCCTTCGACGTGGAGAGGATACTGATGCCCAGGCCGCCCAGCACCCGCGGGATGGCATCCTTCCGGGCATAGACCCGGCGCCCGGGCTTGCTGATGCGCTTCAGGCCCGAGATGACGCGCTGCTTGTTCTCGCCGTACTTGAGGTCGAGAACGATGTTGTCGAAACTCTCGCCGCGCACCAGGGCGTAATCCTCGATGTAGCCCTCCTCCTTGAGCAGGCGGGCTATCTCCAGCTTCATCTTCGAAGCCGGCAGCTCCACGCTCTCCTTCAGACCCTGGTTGGCGTTGCGGATGCGGGTCAACATGTCGGCAATCGGATCAGTAACTGTCATCACGAAATCCTCCTACCAACTGGACTTGGTCATGCCGGGTATCACGCCGCGGTGCGCCAGCTCCCGCAGGCAGATCCGGCAGATGCCGAACTTGCGGAAGTACCCGCGCGGGCGGCCGCAGCGCCGGCAACGGTTGTATCCCCGGGTCTTGTACTTCGGTTTGCGACTGGCCTTTACTCTCAACGCTGTCTTAGCCATGCAAGCTCCTCAACGCTCACGGAAGGGCATGCCCAGTTTCTCGATCAGGGCGCGCCCCTCCTCGTCATTTTTCGCCGTGGTGGTAATGGTCACGTCCAGGCCACGCGTCTGGCTGATGGAATCGTAGTCGATCTCGGGAAAGATGATCTGCTCCCGGATTCCCAGCGACATGTTGCCGCGGCCGTCGAAGGACTTGGGGCTGATGCCGCGGAAGTCCCGGATGCGCGGCAGGGCGATGGACACCAGCCGGTCCAGGAACTCGTACATGCGGCGGCCGCGCAGGGTGACCGTGCAGCCCACGGGCATGCCCTCGCGGATCTTGAAGCCGGCGATCGACTTGCGTGCTCGCGTGATCTTCGGCTTCTGGCCCGTGATCACCGCCAGCTCCTCGGCGGCCTCGTCCAGCACCTTGGCATCGGTCTTGGCGTCGCCGACGCCCATGTTCACCGTCACCTTGCTCACGCGGGGAACCTCCATCGCGTTCGCCAGCCCCAGCTCCTCTTTCAGCTGCGGGACGATCTCCTTCTCGAATTTTTCCTTTAGTCTCGCCATTGCTCGAGCCCCTGCCTCAGTCGACCTCGGTGCCGCACTGCTTGCAGTAACGCAGGCGGCCGCCATCGACCCGCTTGATGCCCAGGCGCACGCCCTCGCTGCAGCGGGAACAGTAATACATCACGTTGGAGACGTGCATCGGCGCCTCGCGCTCCAGCACCCCCTGCGGGTTCTGGGGCGACGGCCGGCGGTGGCGCTTGACCATGTTCAGGCGTTCCACCACCACGCGGCTGCGGGCCGGGTCCACCCGGAGCACCTTGCCCGTCTTGCCCCGTTCCTTGCCGGCGATCACCTTCACCGTGTCGCCCTTCTTGATCTTCAGCTTGTTCCTGGTGCTGCTCTTCTGCGCCCGTGCCATCTCAGAGCACCTCCGGCGCCAGGGAAACGATCTTCATGAAATTCCGGTCCCTCAGCTCACGCGCCACCGGCCCGAAGATGCGCGTGCCCCGCGGGTTGCGGGCCGCGTCGATCAGCACGGCGGCGTTCTCGTCGAAGGCGATGTAGGTGCCGTCGCTGCGGCCCAGCTCCTTGCGCGTGCGCACCACTACCGCCTCGACCACCTCGCCCTTCTTCACGGCGCCGCCGGGCGTCGCCACCTTGACGGTGCCGACTATGGTATCGCCGACGCGGGCGTAGCGGCGCCGTGAACCGCCCTTGATGCGGATGCACAGTATCTCGCGCGCCCCGGTGTTGTCGGCCACCTTGAGCCTTGTCTCTACCTGTATCACTTCCGCCGATCTCCGTTCTACTCAGCCTTTTCGAGGATCTCCTTCAGCCGCCAGCGCTTCTTCTTGGAAAGCGGCCGGGTCTCCACCACCGACACCAGGTCGCCCACCGCGGCCTCGTTGTTCTCGTCGTGTGCCGTCAGCTTGTGCGAGCGACGGACCGTCTTGCCGTAGAGGCGGTGCGCCTTGGCGGTGTCGATGCGCACGGTGATGGTCTTGTCCATCCGGTCGCTCACCACCACTCCCCGCCGCTCCTTGCGGCCGCCGCTTTTTTCTTCCTTGCCGCTCAAGTCCTGCCTCCTAGCCCTCGGCCTCCGAGCGCGCCGCGCGCTCACTCTGCACGGTGAACACCCGCGCGATATCGTGCCTCACCATCCGCAGCTTGCGCGGGTTGTCCAGCTGCCCGGTGGCATGCTGAAACCTGAGGTTGAAAAGCTGCTGGCGCAGCTCGCGCAGCTTTTCTTCCAGTTCTTCCTCGGTCAGGTCGCGAAGCTCGCTAGCCTTCAAGGAAATCACCCTCGCGCGAAACGAATTTGCAATTGATCGGCAGCTTGTGGCTCGCCAGGCGCATGGCCTCCCGGGCCACCGGCTCGCTGACGCCGGCCAGCTCGAACATCACCCGGCCCGGCTTGACCACGGCCACCCAGTTCTCGGGGGAGCCCTTGCCGCCGCCCATCCTGGTCTCCGCCGGCTTCTCCGTCACCGGCTTGTGGGGAAAGATGTTGATCCAGACCTTGCCGCCGCGCTTGATGTGGCGGGTGATGGCGATACGCGCCGCCTCGATCTGGCGGTTGGTGATCCACCCCGGCTCCATCGCCTTGAGGCCGAATTCGCCGTGCTCCACCCGCGTGCCGCCCTTGCACTTGCCGCGCATGCGACCGCGCTGCTGCTTGCGGTACTTTGTCTTCTTCGGCAATAACATCGTTACTTGCTCCTGCCCCGGTTGCGGGGACGCCCGCCGCTGGCGGCCGGGCGCCGCTCCGGCTCCTCGCCGCTGTCGTAACCCTCGGGCATGATCTCACCCTTGTTGATCCAGACCTTGACACCGATGCGTCCGAAGGTGGTGCGCGCCTCGGTGAAACCGTAGTCGATGTCCGCCCGCAGCGTGTGCAGGGGCACGCGCCCCTCGCTGTAACCCTCGGTGCGCGCCATCTCCGCGCCTCCCAGCCGGCCGGCGCAGGCCACCTTGATCCCCTTGGCACCCGAGCGCATCGCCGAGGTGAGGGCGCGCTTCATCGCCCGCCGGAAGGCCACCCGCCCCTCCAGCTGCTCGGCGATGGACTGGGCCACCAGGTTGGCGTCCAGCTCCGGCCGCTTGACCTCGATGATGTTCGCCTGCACCGCCTTGCCGGTCATGGCGTGGATCTCGCGGCGCAGGGCGTCCACCTCGGAACCGCTCTTGCCGATGACGATGCCCGGCCTGGCGGTGTAAATGTCGATGGTGATCTTCTGCGCATCCTTGCGAATGTGGATATCGGAAAGGGCCGCGTGCCGCAGGCGCTTGCGGATGTAATCCCTGATCTCCAGGTCCTCCATCAGGTAATCGGCGAAATCCTTTTCCGTGTACCAGTGGGATTTCCAGTCATGGATGATCCCCAGCCGCAGGCCGCCTGGATGAACTTTCTGCCCCACGTTATCCCTCCTCCACCTGGGCGAGCTCGACCGTCACGTGGCAGGTGCGCTTGTTGATACGGCCGGCCCTGCCCAGCGCGCGGGCGCGCCAGCGCTTCAGCGTCGGTCCCTCGTTGACATAGATACGCTTGATGTAAAGCTCGTCGCCGCTCAGCTCGTAGTTGTTCTCGGCGTTGGCCACGGCGGAGGCGATCAGCTTGTCGATCACCTTCGATCCCCGCTTGGGCGTGAAGGCCAGCAGGGTGCGTGCCTCGCTCACCCCGCGGCCGCGCACCAGGTCGGCCACCAGGCGCAGCTTGCGCGCCGACATGCGCACGTAGCGCGCCGTGGCCCGGGCGGAGACGACCGCCCGGTCTTCTGCCGCCTCGCCGCCGGAGGCTTTCTTTTCGGTCTTTGCTGCTACCATCCCGTTACTTGATCGCCGTGCTGCGTTCCGTGTGATGCCCGTGCCCGCGGAAGGTGCGGGTAGGGGCGAATTCTCCCAGCTTGTGCCCTACCATGCTCTCGGTGATGAAGATGGGCACGTGCCGCCGGCCGTCGTAGACGGCGATGGTGTGCCCCACCATCTCCGGGAATATGGTGGAGGCGCGGGACCAGGTCTTGATCATGTGCTTCTCGCCGGATTCGTTCATGGCCTCGATGCGCGCCATCAGCTTGGCCTCGACGAACGGTCCCTTTTTAACCGATCTTCCCATGCCGGATCACTCCTAGCGGCCGCGCTTGCGCGGTCGGACGATGTACTTGTCGCTCTGCTTGCCCTTCTTGCGGGTGCGGTAGCCGATGGTGGGCACGCCCCAGGGAGTCACCGGGTGACGCCCGGCGGTGGCCTTGCCCTCGCCGCCGCCGTGGGGATGGTCCACGGGGTTCATCACCGTTCCCCGCACCTTGGGCCGCTTGCCCAGCCAGCGCGAGCGCCCCGCCTTGCCCACGGAGATGTTCTCGTGGGTGACGTTCCCCACCACGCCGATGGTGGCCCGGCAGCGCATGTCCACCAGGCGCACCTCGCTGGAGGGCAGGCGGATATGGGCGTACTTGCCTTCCTTGGCCATCAGCTGCGCCGAGGTGCCGGCGCCCCGCACCAGCTGGGCGCCCCGTCCCGGCGTGAGCTCGATGCAATGGATCGAGGCCCCCAGGGGGATGCGCGAGAGCGGCAGGCAGTTGCCCACCTTGATGTCCGCGTCCGGCCCCGACTGCACCGTGTCGCCCACCTTGAGACCGTCGGGCGCCGGGATGTAACGCTTCTCGCCGTCGGCGTAGTGCAACAGGGCGATCCGCGCCGAGCGGTTGGGATCGTACTCGATCGCCGCCACCCGCGCCGGCACGCCGTCCTTCTGCCGCTTGAAATCGATGCGGCGGTAACGGCGCTTGTGGCCGCCGCCGGTGCGGCGCTTGGTGATGCGCCCGTAGGAGTTGCGGCCGCCCTTATTGGACAGCCCCTCGGTGAGGCTCTTCTCGGGTCGCTTGCGCGTCACCTCTTCGAAGGTGGAGGTGGTCATGAAACGGCGACCCGGCGATGTCGGCTTGTATCCCCTTACTGCCACTTGTTTCTGCCTCTCTTGCTGGTAATGACTCCCAAGAAACTTTCTCCCCGCAGGCTCACATGCTCTCGAAGAACTCGATGCTCTGCCCCTCGGCGACCCGCACCACGGCCTTCTTGCCGGTGGAGGTCCTGCCCACGGTCATTCCCCGCCGCTTCGGCTTGGAACGCGTCTTGATCACGTTCACGCCCACCACGTCCACGTCGAAGATCTCCTCCACCGCCCGCGCGATGGCCGGCTTCTCCGCCCGCGGGTCCACGCGGAACGTGTAGCTGTTTTCCTCGATCAGCCGGTAGCTCTTCTCGTAGATCACCGGCCCCAGGATCACCTTGTACGGATCCCACATCTCAGTCACCGATCCCGTTCAGTCGCTCCAGTGCCTGGCGCGAGAGCAGCAGCGTCCGCGCCCGCAGGATCATGCTCACCGCCGGGGAGCCGGCGCTGATCACGTCCACTCCCGGCAGGTTGCGGAAGGAGAGCTCGGCGTTGGTGTCGCTCTCGTCCACCATCACCAGCAGCGGGTATTCCACCTCCAGCTCGGCGAGCGCCGCCGCCGCCGCCGCCGTGCGGGGCTCTTCCATCGCCAGGCTCTCCACTACCTTGAGGCCGCCCTCGCGGGCGCGGGCGCTGAGCGCCATCTTCAGCGCCTTGCGCCGCACCTTGCGGTTCACCTTGAAATCGTAGCTGCGCGGCGTGGGCCCGAACACGACGCCGCCGCCGGTCCAGTGGGGCATGCGGTTCGACCCGGCGCGGGCACGCCCGGTGCCCTTCTGCCGCCAGGGCTTGGCGCCGCCGCCGCGGACCTCGCCGCGGTTCTTGGTGGAAGCGGTGCCCTGGCGCCGGGCGGCCTGTTCCGCCCGCACCACCTCGTGCAGGGTGCCCACGTTCGGCTCCTGCCCGAAAACCTCCGGGCGCAGCTGAAAATCCTTTTCCGGGAGCAGCTTGATCTCCGCCACCTTGCTGTCTTTCTCTCCTGCCATGTCAGATAGTCTCTATATAGACGACGGCGTTGGTGCCGCCGGGCACGGAGCCCTTCACCATCAGCAGGTTGTTCTCGGGATCGGTGGCTACCACCGTCAGCCCTCTCTGCGTGCACCGGCGGTTGCCCATGTGCCCCGGCAGCCGCAGCCCCTTGAACACCCGCGAGGGGGTGGCGCTGGCCCCCACCGAGCCGGGAGCCCGGTGGAAGTGGGCCCCGTGGGAGCCCGGGCCACCGGCGAAGCCGTGGCGCTTGATGACGCCGGCGAATCCCTTTCCCCGGGAAACGCCGCTCACCTTCACCTTCTGTCCCACCTCGAAGTCGGCCACGGTGATCTCGTCGCCCACCTCGGCGTCGTCCCGGCCCCTGATCTCCGCCAGGTGACGCCGGGGCGACACGCCCGCCTTCTTGAAGTGACCGGCGAGCGGCTTGTTGACCCGCTGTTCCTTCACCTCGCCGAAGCCGATCTGCAGCGCGGCGTAACCGTCGTTCTCCACCGTCTTCACCTGGGTGACCGTGCAGGGGCCCGCCTCGATCACCGTTACCGGCACCCGCTCGCCGTCCTCGTTGAAGAGCTGGGACATGCCCAGTTTTTTTCCCAAGATTGCCGCCATCCGTCCAGTTTCCACCGTTTACAGCTTTATCTCGATGTCCACGCCCGCGGGAACGTCCAGTCGCATCAGCGAGTCCACCGTCTTCGGTGTCGGCTGGTGAATGTCGATCAGCCGCTTGTGCGTGCGCATCTCGAAGTGCTCCCGCGAGTCCTTGTCCTTGAAGGGACTCCTGATCACGCAGTAGACGTTCTTCTCCGTCGGCAGGGGCACCGGCCCCACGATGGTGGCGCCGGTCTCCTGGGCCTGCTCGACGATGAGCTTGGCGCTCTTGTCGATCAGCTCGTGGTCGTAAGCCTTGAGCCGTATCCTTATCTTCTGCTTGGCCATGCCTGTCTGTCCTGTCTCCTCGGGGCCGCGGCCGGCCGGCGATGCCGTGCTGCCGGCAGCCAGCCGCCCCGCCTGCAGCCTTTGGCTACTCGATGATCTCCGTCACCACGCCGGCGCCCACCGTGTGGCCGCCCTCGCGGATGGCGAAGTCGAGCCCCTTCTCCATGGCGATCGGCGTGATCAGCTTCACTTCCATTACCGTGTTGTCGCCGGGCATCACCATCTCCACGCCCTCCTCGAGGGTGATGGTGCCGGTGACGTCGGTGGTGCGGAAGTAGAACTGGGGCCGGTAGTTGCTGAAGAACGGCGTGTGGCGGCCGCCCTCCTCCTTGGAGAGCACGTACACTTCCGCCTTGAAATGGGTATGCGGGGTGATCGAGCCCGGCTGGGCCAGCACCTGGCCGCGCTGGACGTCTTCCCGCTTGGTGCCCCTCAGCAACACGCCGATGTTGTCGCCCGCCCGGCCCTCGTCGAGGATCTTGCGGAACATCTCCACGCCGGTGCAGACGGTCTTGTCGATCTCGTCCTTCATGCCCACGATCTCCACCTCGTCGTTGACGTGGATGACGCCGCGCTCCACCCGGCCGGTGGCCACGGTGCCGCGGCCGGTGATGGTGAAGACGTCCTCGATGGGCATCAGGAAGGGCTTGTCCACGTCGCGCTCCGGCTCCGGCAGGTACTCGTCGATGGCGTGCATCAGCTCCAGGATGGGGCCGCAGGATTCGCACTCGCTCTTGCCGCAGCCACACTCCAGCGCCTTCAGCGCCGAGCCGCTGACGATGGGAATGTCGTCGCCGGGGAACTCGTACTCGCTGAGCAGCTCGCGTACCTCGATCTCCACCAGCTCCAGCAGCTCGGGATCGTCCACCATGTCCACCTTGTTGAGGAAGACGACGATGTAGGGGACGCCCACCTGGCGCGCCAGCAGGATGTGCTCGCGCGTCTGCGGCATGGGGCCGTCGGCGGCGCTCACCACCAGGATCGCCCCGTCCATCTGCGCGGCGCCGGTGATCATGTTCTTGATGTAGTCGGCGTGGCCCGGGCAGTCGACGTGGGCGTAGTGCCGCTTCTCGGTCTCGTACTCCACGTGGGCGGTGGCGATGGTGATGCCGCGCTCACGCTCCTCGGGAGCGTTGTCGATGGAGTCGAAACTTCTCACCTCCACGTTCTCGCCGTGACCGGCGAGGCAGGTGGTGATGGCCGCGGTGAGCGTGGTCTTGCCGTGGTCGATGTGACCGATGGTGCCTACGTTCAGGTGCGGCTTGGTCCTTTCAAACTTTTCCTTTGCCATCGTAGCTCCTTTCCTCCCGAAAATTTCCAGCCAATGCCCTCGGGTCCGGCCTGGATGCCCTTTCGCGTCCTTCCGTTCCTTGTTACTTCCGGTAACCCACCCGCGTGAGCGAGTTACTATATATCAATCCACCGCGCCGGGCAAGCAGTGCTCACCCGCCGTTCACCGCGTCCACGATCTCCTTGGCGATCGACGCCGGCACTTCCTCGTAACGCTCGAACTGCATGGTATAGTTGGCCCGCCCCTGGCTCAGTGAACGCAGGTCGGTGGCATATCCGAACATCTCCGCCAGCGGCACGTGGGCGCGGATCACCTGGGCCTGTCCCCGGGGTTCCATGCCCTCGATCTTGCCGCGGCGCGAATTGAGGTCGCCGATCACGTCGCCCATGTACTCCTCGGGCACCACTACCTCGACCTCCATCACCGGCTCCATCAGCACCGGCTGGGCCCTGGAGACCGCCTCCTTGAGCGCCATCGAGCCGGCTATCTGGAAGGCCATCTCCGAGGAGTCCACCTCGTGGTAGGCGCCGTCGACCAGGGACACCTTGATGCCCACGATCGGGTACCCAGCCAGCACGCCGCTCTCCAGTGCCTGCTTGATACCCTCGTTCACCGCCGGAATGTACTCCTTGGGCACGGCGCCGCCGGTGATCTTTTCCTCGAACTCGTATTCCTCGCCGGGGCCCGCGGGCTCCACGTCGATCACTACCCGCCCGAACTGGCCGCGGCCGCCGGTCTGGCGCACGAACTTGCCCTCGACGCCCTTCACCGGTTTGCGGATCGTCTCCCGGTAGGCCACCTGGGGGCGACCCACGTTGGCATCGACCTTGAATTCTCTCAGCAGCCGGTCGACGATGATCTCCAGGTGCAGCTCGCCCATGCCCGAGATCACCGTCTGCCCGGTTTCCTCGTCCGAGCGCACCTGGAAGGTGGGATCCTCCTCGGCCAGCTTGTGCAGGGAGGCGCCCAGCTTGTCCTGGTCCGCCTTGGTCTTGGGCTCGATGGCCACGGCGATCACCGGCTGGGGAAACTCCATCGACTCCAGGATGATGGGGGCATCGGCATCGCAAAGGGTGTCGCCGGTGGTGGTGAACTTCAGCCCCACCGCCGCCGCCAGCTCGCCGGCATAGATGGCGTCCCGGTCCTCGCGGTGGTTGGCATGCATCTGCAGGATGCGGCCCACGCGCTCCTTGCGCCCCTTCACCGGGTTGTATACATGGCTTCCGGACTCCAGCACCCCGGAGTAGACGCGGAAGTAGGTGAGCTTGCCCACGTAGGGATCGGTCATCACCTTGAAGGCCAGCGCCGCGAAGGGCTCCTCGTCGTCGGCACTGCGCGTCTCCTCGGCGCCGGTATCCGGGTTGATCCCCTTGATCGCCGGCACGTCGGTGGGCGACGGCAGGTAATCGATCACCGCGTCCAGCAGCGGCTGCACGCCCTTGTTCTTGAAGGCGGTGCCGCAGAGCACCGGCGTCACCGCAATGTCGATGGTGGCCTTGCGGATCACCCGCTTCAGCTGCTCGGCGCTGACCTCCTCGCCCTCGAGGTAGGCTTCCATCAGCTCGTCGTCGTGGTCCGCCAGCTTCTCCACCATGTGATCCCGGTAATCGCGGGCGAAGTCCACCATATCCTCCGGGATCTCCTGGGTCTCCCAGGTCTCGCCCGTCTCCGAGGTCCAGACCAGGGCCTTCATCTCCACCAGGTCGATGACGCCCTTGAAGCTCTCCTCGCGCCCGATGGGGAGCTGCACCGGCAGCGGCTGCGCTCCCAGGCGCTTCACCATCATGTCCAGCACGTGGAAGAAGTCGGCGCCCATGCGGTCCATCTTGTTCACGAAGGCGATGCGGGGCACGCGGTACTTGTCCGCCTGCCGCCACACGGTCTCCGACTGGGGCTCCACGCCGCCCACGGAACAGAAAAGGGCGATGGCGCCGTCGAGGACACGCAGGGAACGTTCCACCTCGACGGTAAAGTCCACGTGCCCGGGTGTGTCTATAATGTTTATGCGACAATCTTTCCAGTCACAGGTAGTGGCGGCGGAGGTGATGGTAATGCCCCGCTCCTGCTCCTGCTCCATCCAGTCCATTACCGCGGCGCCGTCGTGGACCTCGCCCATCTTGTGGGTACGGCCGCTGTAATAGAGGATCCGCTCGGTCGTCGTGGTCTTGCCGGCATCGATGTGTGCCATGATGCCGATGTTCCTCGTTTTCTGGAGCGAAAACTTCCTGGTCATTACGGTCTTCTTCCCTTTTTCCAGCGTTGTTGCCTTTGTCGCCATCTCGTCGGGTACCTTTTCTCTATCTGCCGTTATCGGCTGTTTCGACCACAATCAAACCGTCGATCCTCCCGGCTCGCCGCCGACACACGCCTCGCTGCTTACCAGCGGTAGTGCGCGAAGGCCTTGTTGGCCTGGGCCATGCGGTAGATGTCGTCCTTCTTCTTCCAGGCCCCGCCCTGGTTCTCCAGGGCATCGAGGCACTCGTTCGCCAACCGCTCCGCCATGGTCTTTTCACGGCGTTCGCGGGCAAAGTTCACCAGCCAGCGCACCGCCAGGGTCCGCGCCCGCCGGGGCCTTACTTCCACCGGCACCTGGTAGGTGGCGCCGCCGACCCTGCGGGACCTGACTTCCAGCTGCGGCGTAACCTTTTCCACCGCCTGCTTGAGCACCGCCACCGGGTCGTCGCCCTTCTTCTCGCCCAGGATCTCCAGGGCGCGGTAGGTGATCTTCTCGGCGGTGGATTTCTTGCCGTCGAGCATCACCTTGTTCACGAACTGGGTGACCAGCCTGCTCTTGTAGACCGGGTCGGGCGCTATCTCCCTTTTCTGTGCGGCTGCGCGGCGTGGCATCCTTGCTCCCTAGGGGGCCTTTACTCCGTACTTGGAACGGGCCTGCCGCCGGTCGCTGACGCCCGCGGTGTCCAGCGCCGCCCGCACGACCTTGTAGCGGACGCCGGGGAGGTCCTTGACGCGGCCGCCCTTCACCAGCACCACCGAGTGCTCCTGCAGGTTGTGGCCGATGCCGGGAATGTAGGCAGTGACCTCGATGCCGGTGGTGAGGCGCACCCGCGCTACCTTGCGCAGGGCCGAGTTGGGCTTCTTGGGCGTGGTGGTGTAGACGCGCGTGCACACGCCCCGCCGCTGCGGCGCTCCCTTGAGCGCCGGCGTCGAAACCTTCTCCGCTACTACCTTGCGGCCCTTGCGAACCAGCTGGTTGACTGTAGGCATGCTCTTCTTTCCTGCCTTCTTGCTTGTCTTGAACGATCTTTCGTGGCCGTTTTCGCCGCCGGCGCCGGAAAGCGCCGGTCACCGCTTGCGGCCGCTACACAGACATGCGCCCAGCTCGGGGCGCAAGGAGGAAGTATAGCAACCACCCCCGGGCCAGTCAAGACGCCGCACCGGCGGCCCGGCCGCCGGTGCCGGGGACGCCCGTCAGCTCTCCGTCTCGGCGCCTACCGCCAGCGATTCCTCGTCGGCGACCGCCTGGGTGGCGAATATCTCCAGGGTGCGGTAGTGCTTGAGCCCGGTCGCCGCCGGAATCAGCTTGCCGATGATCACGTTTTCCTTCAGGCCGTGCAGGTGGTCCACCTTGCCCTCGATGGCGGCGTCGGTGAGCACCCGCGTGGTCTCCTGGAAGGAAGCCGCCGACAGGAAGCTGTCCGTGGCCAGCGATGCCTTGGTGATTCCCAGGATCACCTGCTCGGCCTCGGCGGGGCGGCCACCCTCCTTCTCGATCGCCTGGTTGATCTTCTTCAGCTGGATGCGGTCCACCAGCTTGCCCGGCAGGAGGTCGGTGTCGCCCCGGTCGATGACCAGCACCCGCTTGAGCATCTGGCGCACCACCAGCTCGATGTGCTTGTCGTCGATCTCCACGCCCTGGTTGTGGTAGACCTCCTGGACCTCCCGCACCAGGTAGAGCTCCGTCTCCGCCCGGCCGCGGATGCTCAGGAGCTCGGCGGGATGCAACGAGCCCTCGCTCAGCTGCGTTCCCTCTTCGATGCGATCGCCGTCGGCCACCAGCAGCTTGGTGTCGCCGGGGAAGGAATAGCTTTTCTCCTCCCCGTCCTTGCCCTTGATGGTCACATTCAGGCCCTTTTCGGTATCGCTCACTTCCACCTTGCCGCCGATCTCGGCGATGCGCGCCAGGCCGCCGGGCTTCCGTACCTCGAAGATCTCCACCACGCGGGGCAGGCCCTGGGTGATGTCGTCGCCCGCGATGCCGCCGCGGTGGAAGGTGCGCATGGTGAGCTGGGTGCCCGGCTCACCGATGGACTGGGCGGCGATGATGCCCACGGCGTCGCCGATCTCCGCCAGCTTGCCGGAGGCCAGGTTGCGCCCGTAGCAGAGGCTGCAGACGCCGTCCTCGGACTCGCACCTGAGCACCGAGCGCACCCGGATGATGTAAGGCTTCTTCTTGCCGCCGTGCACGGCGTCGATCTCCGCCAGCAGCTCCTCGGTGATCTCGGTGTTGCGCTCGGCGATCACCTGCGGCTTGCGGCGGCCGGGGACGTCGTCGGCCAGCACCCGGCCCACCAGGCTCTCGTTGACCTTGGTGCCGCCGGTGCGCTTGTCCTCCACCCGCAGCGGCACTTCCAGGCAGTCCTCGGTGCCGCAGTCCTCCTCGCGCACGATCACGTCCTGGGCCACGTCCACCAGGCGCCGCGTCAGGTAGCCGGAGTCCGCGGTCCTCAGGGCGGTGTCGGCGAGGCCCTTGCGGGAACCGTGGGTGGAGATGAAGAACTCCAGCACGCTCATGCCCTCCATCAGGCTGGACTTAACCGGCCGCTCGATGGTGTCGCCCTTCGGGTTCAGCATCAGGCCCCGCATGCCGGCCAGCTGGTGCATCTGGTCGGGATTGCCGCGGGCGCCGGAGTTGGCCATCATGAACAGCGGGTTGAGCTCGTAGAGGTTGCGGTCCATGGCGTCCGCCACTTCCTTGGTGGCCTCGCGCCAGAGCTCCACCACCTTCTCGGTGCGGTCCTCGTCGGTGATCATGCCCGCCTCGTACTGCTGCTGCAGCGCGTCCACCTTCTCGTCGTAACGCGCCAGGATCTCCTCCTTCTCCTGGGGCACCACGATATCGTTCTTGCCGATGGTGATCCCGGAGAGGGTGGCGTACCTGAAGCCGAGGTCCTTGATCACGTCCAGCACCCGGGCCACCGTCACCATGCCGTAGCGGGCGATCAGGTCGCTGATGAAGCTCTTCATCTTCTTCTTGTCCAGCGTATGGTTGACGAACGGCCGCTCCAGGCGATCGTATTCATCGCCCAGGTGCGCGGCCAGCACCTTGTCCACCTCGTCGTTGAAGATCACCCGTCCCGGCGTGGTGAGTATCATCCCGTCGCCGTGCCGGTAGCGGATTATCTGCTGCAGCTCCACGACGTCGGCGTCGAGGGCGCGAATGGCCTCGTCGGCCGACGCGTATGCCGGGGGCACCCGCTTCATCTTCGCCGGGTCCAGCTCCTCCAGCTCCTTGATCTCGCAGTAGGTGAGGAAGTAGGCCCCCAGCACCATGTCCTGCGAGGGCACCGCCAGCGGCCGCCCGTGGGCGGGTGAAAGAATGTTGTTGGAAGAAAGCATCAGGATGCGCGCCTCCGCCTGGGCCTCGGCGCTCAGCGGCACGTGCACCGCCATCTGGTCGCCGTCGAAGTCGGCGTTGAAGGCGGCACATACCAGAGGGTGGATCTGGATCGCCTTGCCCTCCACCAACACCGGCTCGAAGGCCTGGATGCCCAGGCGGTGCAGGGTGGGTGCGCGGTTGAGCAGCACCGGGTGCTCGTTGATTACTTCCTCGAGCACGTCCCAGACCTTGGGCGCCTTGCTGTCCACCATCTTCTTGGCCGCCTTGAT
>JAJRWQ010000071.1 GCA_024276735.1 Actinomycetes bacterium | reverse complement strand
TCTACCACCACGAGCGCTGGGACGGCAAGGGATATCCCGAGCGGCTGAAGGGAGAGGAGATCCCGCTGATGGCGCGCATCGTGGGCATCTTCGACGCTTACCGGGCGATGTGCTCCGACCGTCCCTACCGCAAGGCGCTCAGCCGCGACGAGATCATCGAGGAGCTGAGGGCGGGAGCCGGCACCCAGTTCGACCCCACCCTGGTGGAGCTCTTCATCGAGACCCTCAAGGGATCGGAAGGAAACGCTTCCTTGAAACGCGCCGGCTGATAGATAGGGGGCCGATACCGCCGCCGCCGGCCGGGCGTTCCGGGAGAGGGCGATCCGTGGTCGCAGACGGCCGTCCGCCGTTTGCATTCCCGCTCCCGCTCGAATAAGATACGGGTCAAGATGGCTGGTTCGAGGAACAAGGATTTTGCAATTGAGCCGGCCCGCTCCGCGGGAGGCGGCCGCCTGCCCGCAAACGACCTCCTTCTGGGACTGCTTCTCCTCCCCCTGGCGGGGGAGATCGCCTGACAGTTTGCCCGTGCGGCAAACCAGTTTCTTTCCGGTGAACCGATCTGCAATCGAGGAGAAGCAATGAGCTCTGGACGCATCACCATATTCGATACCACGCTGCGTGACGGCGAACAGTCTCCCGGTATCAGCCTCAACGCCCTGGAGAAGGTGGAGATCGCCGAGCAGCTGGCGCGGCTGGGAGTCGACGTCATCGAGGCCGGTTTTCCCATCTCCTCCCCGGGAGACTTCGAGGGAGTGCAAAAAATCGCCGCCGAGGTCTCGGGGGTCACCGTCTGCGCCCTGGCGCGGGCGGTGGAAAAGGACATCCGCACTGCCTGGGATGCCATCCGCGAGGCGGAGCGCCCCCGCATCCATACCTTCATCTCCACCAGCGACGTGCACCTCAAGTACCAGCTGCGCAAGAGCCGGGACGAGGTGCTGGAGGCGGCGAAACGCATGGTGTCCCTGGCGGTGAGCCTCTGCGACGACGTGGAGTTCTCGGCCATGGACGCCACCAGGAGCGATCCCGAGTTCCTGGCGGCGGTGCTGGCAGCGGCGGTGGCCGAGGGAGCGACCACCATCAACATCCCCGACACGGTGGGCTACGCCCTCCCCTCCGAGTTCGGCGATTTCATCCGCCGGCAGGTGGAGATGGTGCCGGGACTGAAGGACGTCACCGTCAGCGTGCACTGTCACAACGACCTGGGCCTGGCGGTGGCCAACTCGCTGGCGGCGGTGCAGGCCGGCGCCAAGCAGGTGGAGTGCGCCGTCAACGGCCTCGGCGAGCGCGCCGGCAACGCCTCGCTGGAGGAGATGGTGATGATCCTGGAGACGCGCCGTTCCAGCCTGGGTCTCTCCACCGGCATCAACACGGTGGAGATCGACCGCACCAGCAAGCTGGTGAGCCAGCTCACCGGTTACGAGGTGCAGCCCAACAAGGCGATCGTGGGCAAGAACGCCTTTGCCCACGAGTCCGGCATCCACCAGGACGGCGTGCTCAAGGAGCGCACCACCTACGAGATCATGAGCGCCAGCAGCATCGGGCGCAGCCGCAGCGACATCGTGCTGGGCAAGCACTCGGGCCGCCACGCGCTGAAGGTGGCGATGGAAGAGCTGGGCATCGAGCTCGATGGCGAGGAGCTCGACCAGGCGTTTGCCAGGTTCAAGAAGATCGCGGACCGCAAGAAGCAGGTGACCGCCGTCGACCTGGAGCACCTGGTGAGCGAGGAGCTGCGCCAGCAGGCGGACCTGCTGGAGCTGAAGTCGTACGAGGTGACCTCCAGCTCCGAGTTCATCCCCACCTGCCAGGTGATCATCGAGAAGGAGGGCGAGCGGCTGCTGGGGAAGAGTTTCTCCGGCGGTTCCATGGAATCGATCTTCCAGGCCATAGACGATGCCGTGGGCATCCAGGGAAAGCTGAAGGATTACCAGGTGCGTGCCGTCACCGGCGGCAAGGACGCGCTGGGAGAGGTGCGCGTGGTAGTGGAAGTGAATGGGGAGGACTATGCCGGCACGGCGCTGTCGATAGACGTGGTCGAGGCCAGTGCCAAGGCCTACGTGCGTGCCGTCAACAACGCCTACCGTGCCGGAGGGGTGAAGTAGATGCCGCGACCGATGACCATCACCGAAAAGATACTGGCCCGGGCCTGCAGGCGCGAGGAGGTGTCCGCGGGAGAGTTCGTAAGCGCGCGGCTCGACCTGGCCCTGGCCAACGACATCACTGCTCCCCTGGCGATCGAGGAGTTCGAGGCTGCCGGCATCGGGAAGGTCTGGGACCCGGACCGCATCGCCCTGGTATGCGATCACTTCGTGCCCAACAAGGACATCAAGTCGGCCCAGCAGGCGTTGCGGGTGCGGCGTTGCGCTGAGCGGCACGGCATCGGCGGCTTCTTCGATGTCGGCCGCATGGGCATCGAGCACGTGATCCTGCCCGAAAAGGGGCTGGTGGGGCCGGGCGACGTGGTGATCGGCGCCGATTCCCATACCTGTACCTACGGCGCCCTGGGCGCCTTCGCCACCGGCGTCGGCAGCACCGACCTGGCGGCGGGCATGGCCACCGGCGAGGTCTGGCTGCGGGTGCCGGAGACGATGCGCTTCCAGTACCACGGTCTCCCCGGCCGCTTCGTCACCGGCAAGGACCTGGTGCTCTACACTATCGGCCGCATCGGCGTCGACGGCGCCCTCTACCGGGCGATGGAGTTCACCGGCGAGGCGATCGCCGCCATGCCCATGTCGGGCCGTTTCACCATGTGCAACATGGCGATCGAGGCCGGCGCCAAGAACGGTATCGTCGAGCCGGACGAGGTGACCATGGAGTACGTGCACGACCGCTTCCGGCGCGAACCGGTGCTCTTCTCCAGCGATCGCGAGGCCGATTGCGTGGAAACGGTGGAGATCGACGCCGCCGCCGTGGAGCCGCAGGTGGCCAGGCCGCACCTGCCCTCCAACGCCGTGCCGGCGAAGGAACTGGGTAACATCGAGGTGGACCAGGTGGTGATCGGCTCCTGCACCAACGGCAGGCTGGACGACCTGCGCATGGCGGCGGAGGTGCTCGAGGGGCGGAAGGTGAGCCCGCGGGTGCGGGCCATCGTCATCCCCGGCAGCCAGGAGGTGTACCGCCAGGCGATGGCGGAGGGCCTGCTGGACGTCTTCGTCGAGGCGGAGGCGGCGGTGAGCACGCCCACCTGCGGCCCCTGCCTGGGCGGCCACATGGGTATTCTCGCCGCCGGCGAGCGCTGCGTTTCCACCACCAACCGCAATTTCGTGGGACGCATGGGGCACCCGGAGAGCGAGGTTTACCTCGCCGGTCCCTACGTGGCGGCGGCGACGGCGGTCACGGGCCACGTCTCGGTCCCGGAGGAGGTGCTTTGAGATGGTTTTCAAGGGCAGGGCTCACAAGTTCGGCCGCGACGTGGATACCGACGTCATCATCCCCGCGCGTTACCTGAACACCACCGACGCGCAGGAGCTGGCCGCTCACTGCATGGAAGACATCGACCCCGGGTTCGTGAAGCGGGTGCAGCCCGGTGACATCATCGTCGCCGGCGAGAACTTCGGCTGCGGCTCCTCGCGGGAACAGGCGCCGGTGGCGATCAAGGGCGCCGGCGTCGCCTGCGTGGTGGCCGCGTCCTTCGCCCGCATCTTCTACCGCAACGCCATCAACATCGGCCTGCCGATACTGGTGTGCGCGGGGGTGGCGGCAGAGACCGGGAACGGCGACGTGATCGAGGTGAACCTGGACGAGGGACTGGTGAGGAACGAGACCCGGGATAAATCGTACCAGGCCGACCGCTTCCCGGAGTTCATGCAGGAGCTGGTGGCGGCGGGGGGCCTGATGAACCACGTGAAGCAGCGCATGGGATTAAAATAGCAGCGGTGAAACAGCCGCGGTGCCCGGCCCGGCGGGGTCGGCTTGGCCGTTCGGGCGCGACCAACGAAACAGGAGGATAGATGCACAGGATTGCAGTAATTCCCGGTGACGGCACCGGCCCCGAGGTGGTGCGCGAGGGGCTGAAGGTGCTGGCGGCGGCGGCAACGGCGTACGGTTTCGAGTACGAGACCACCGAGTACGATTTCGGCGGTGACCGCTACCTGAAGACCGGCGAGACCCTGCCGGACGCTGCCGTGGAGGAGCTCAGGGACCACGACGCCATATTCCTCGGCGCCATCGGCCACCCGGAGGTGAAGCCGGGTATCCTCGAGCAGGGCATCCTGCTCAAGGCGCGCTTCAGCCTCGACCAGTACATCAACCTGCGGCCGGTGAAGCTGTACCCCGGGGTGGAGACGCCGCTGGCGGACAAGGGCCCCGAGGACATCGACTTCGTGGTGGTGCGCGAGAACACCGAGGGCCTCTACGTGGGCGGGGGAGGGTTCCTCAAGCGGGGAACGCCCGACGAGGTGGCGATCCAGGAGAGCATCAACACCCGCAAGGGGGTGGAGCGCTGCATCCGCTACGCCTTCGAGTACACCCGCCGGCGGGACCGGGAGAAGAAGCTCACCATGTGCGGCAAGACCAACGTGCTCAACTACGCGCAGGACCTGTGGCTGCGCACCTTCGAGGAGACCGCCGCCGACTACCCGGACGTGGAGACCGATTACGCCCACGTGGACGCCATCTGCATGTGGTTCGTGAAGAACCCCGAGTGGTTCGACGTGATCGTCACCGACAACATGTTCGGCGACATCATCACCGACCTGGGGGCGATGATCCAGGGAGGCATGGGCATCGCCGCCGGCGGCAACATCAACCCCGAGGGGGTGTCGATGTTCGAGCCCATCGGCGGCTCGGCGCCCAAGTACACCGGCAAGGGCGTGATCAACCCGCTGGCAGCCATCGCCGCCGTGCAGATGATGCTGGAGGTGCTGGGCGAGGAGCAGGCGGCCCAGGCCCTCGACGCGGCCATCGCCCACGTCACCAGCGAAAAGCTGGAGAGCCTGGCGGCAGGCAAGACCGGCTACTCCACCGCCGAGATCGGCGACATGGTGGCGGAAAGGGTCGCGAGCGTCTAGGATATTGACGCCGGCGGCTGCGGCGCCGGAGGGGAAGCCGAGGAAAGGACCGAGATGCCGATACCCGAAGTGGAAAAGATCTGGATGAACGGCGAACTGGTGGACTGGCAGGACGCCCGGGTGCACCTGCTGACCCATGCCCTGCACTACGGCACGGGCGTCTTCGAGGGCATCCGCGCCTACGACACCAGCAAGGGCACCCACGTCTTCAGGCTCACCGATCACATGCGCCGCCTGCACAAGTCGGGCCGGCTGTACCTGATGGAGGTTCCTTACAGCGTGGAGGAGCTGGTGGAGGCCACCAAGGAGGTCATCCGCGCCAACGGCCTCGACAGCTGCTACATCCGGCCCATCGCCTACCGCGGCTACGGGGAGATGGGGCTCTGCCCCCTCGATGCCCCCATCGACGTGGCCATCGCCGTCTGGCCCTGGGGCACGTACCTGGGAGACGAGGGCATCGAGCACGGCATCCGTGCCAAGATCTCCTCCTTCCAGCGCATCGGCCCCAACGCGTTGCCGATGGCGGCCAAGGCCACCGGCCAGTACATCAACTCGGTGCTGGCGAAGGTGGAGGCGGTGAAGGCCGGTTACGAGGAGGCGATCCTGCTGGACCACAACGGCAACGTCTCCGAGGGCACCGGCGAGAACCTCTTCCTGGTGGAGGGCGACACGCTATGCACCCCGCCGCTGGCCTGTGACGTGCTGGAGGGCATCACCCGCGATACGGTGCTCGCCATCGCCCGCGATCAGGGAATCCCCGTGAAGGAAAAGATCATCGTGCGCTCCGACCTCTACAACGCCGACGAGGTGTTCCTCACCGGTACCGCCGCTGAGGTGGTGCCGGTACGGGAGGTGGACGACCGCCTGCTGGGAGAGCCGGGGCCGGTCACCAGGAAGATCCAGGAAACCTTCTACGGCATCATCAAGGCCGAGAACGATAAGTATTCCCACTACCTGGAGTGGGTCTGAGCCCTGCCCGTGCCGCCGGCGGATGGTCGCGCGCCGGACGCGGGCAACACCAGGAAGCAGCAGGGCGCTCCTGCTCCCCCGGCGAGGAGGCGGCGCCTGGTGATGCCGGGGACACCACGGGGCTGAAACGATGGCCAGACGCATCGAGATATACGACACCACCCTCCGGGACGGCATGCAGCGGGAGGGCATCAGCATCTCCGTCGACGAGAAGGTGCAGCTGGCGCTCAGGCTGGACCGGCTGGGCGTGCATTACATCGAGGGCGGCTTTCCCGGCTCGAACCCCAAGGACATGGAGTTCTACCGCAAGATGGCGGACCGCAAGCTGCGCACGGCGAAGCTGGTGGCCTTCGGCATGACCCACAAGCGGGGAAAGCGGCCGCACCAGGACCCCCTGCTCAAGGAGCTGGCGAAGGTGGAGGCGCCGGTGGTGACCATCGTCGGCAAGGGCTGGAAGCTGCACACGCGCAAGGTTCTCCGCGTGGGCCTGGAGGAGAACCTGAGGATGATCGAGGACAGCATCCGTTACCTGGTGCGCCGGGGCAAGGAGGTTTTCTACGACGCCGAGCATTTCTTCGACGGTTACAAGGATGACCCCGAGTACTCGCTGAAGACCCTCCAGGCCGCCGTCGCCGGCGGGGCTGCGCGCCTGGTGCTGTGCGATACCAACGGCGCCACCCTTCCCTGGGAGGCGGCGGAGATCGTCAGGCAGGTAGCGGCGGCGGTGCCGGTGCCGCTGGGGATCCACGCCCACAACGACTCCGACTGCGCCGTCGCCCTCTCGCTGATGGCGGTGGAGGCGGGAGCGCGGCAGGTACAGGGCACCATCAACGGCTACGGCGAGCGTTGCGGCAACGCCGACCTGGTCTCGGTAATACCCGCCCTGCAGCTGAAGATGGGCTACCGGGTGCTGACCGAGAAGCGCCTGCGGCAGCTGACGGAGGTCTCCCGCTTCGTCTCCGAGGTGGTGAACGTGAGCCCGGAGCCGCACCAGCCCTACGTGGGGGAGAACGCCTTTGCCCACAAGGGCGGGCTGCACGTGAGCGCGGCGCTCAAGGACGCCCGCACCTTCGAGCACGTGGACCCGGCGCTGGTGGGCAACCAGCAGCGCATCCTGGTGAGCGAGCTGGCCGGCCGGGCCACCATCCAGAAGAAGGCGGCGGAGATGGGCATCGACCTGGGCGACGACAGCCGGGCGGTGAGCCGGCTGCTGGAAAAGCTAAAGGAGAGGGAGCACCGCGGCTACCACTACGAGGCCGCGGAGGCATCGCTGGAGCTGTTCCTGCGGCGCGAGCTGGGCCTGCACCGGCCCCTGGTGAAGCTGGACAACTTTCGCATCATCGTCCAGAAACGCAAGAGCGCCGTCATCAGCGAGGCCAAGATCGTACTCAGGAGCGAGGAGGGCGGCGAGCCTCCCATTGCCTTCGCCGAGGGCAACGGCCCGGTGAACGCCCTGGACATCGCCCTGCGCAAGCTGCTGAAAAAGAGCTTTACCCACCTGGCCGACGACCTGGAACGTATCAGGCTGGTGAATTACAAGGTACGCATCCTCGACGAGCACAAGGGCACCGGCGCCGTCACCCGGGTGCTCCTGGATTCCCACGACGGCCAGGATTCGTGGGGCACCATCGGCGTCTCCGAGAACATCATCGAGGCCAGCTGGGAGGCACTGGTGGACAGCATCGAGTACGGCCTCTACAAGCGCAACCGCCTCTAGCCGCCCATGGGCGTCATCGACCCGCCGCCGTCGAAGATCGTGGCCGTGGGCCTCAACTACCGTTCTCACGCCGAGGAGCTGGGCATGCAGGTGCCGCGGGAGCCGGTGATCTTCCTCAAGCCTCCCACCAGTGTCATCGGGCCGGGAGAGGCGATCCGGCTGCCGCCGGGAGCCGGCCGCGTGGATTACGAGGCGGAGCTGGCGGTGGTGATCGGCCGGCGCTGCCACGCGGTGTCACCCGGCGAGGCCGGCGACTTCATCCGCGGCTATACCTGTGCCAACGACGTTACCGCCCGCGAGCTGCAACAGCGGGACGGCCAGTGGACGCGCGCCAAGAGCTTCGATACCTTCTGTCCCCTGGGCCCGGAGATCGTTCCCGAAGCACCGGCGCCGGAGGCACGGGTGGAACTGCTCCAGAACGGTGAGCGCCGCCAGAGCGCGCCTTTATCGGACATGATCTTCGAGCCCCGGGAGCTGGTTTCGTTCATCTCCGGGGTGATGACGCTGAACCCCGGTGACGTCATCCTCACCGGCACGCCACCGGGCGTGGGTGCCGTCGCGCCCGGGGACGAGCTCACGGTGAGGATCGAGGGCGTGGGCGAGCTCACCAACCCGGTGACCGGGCCGGACGGCTGACTGGCGGCAGGGAGCGGGGCAGGAAACAGCGGCGTCGCCGTCGAAGTTGAGAGACACGGCGCCGCCCGGTATCACGGCGGCGCGGCCAGTCTCGACCAGCAGACGGGAGGTAGCGATGAGGTTCAAGGGAGGCACGCTCAACGGGACCATCGCCTGTCTTTACGGCTTCGTGTCCCTGTGGCTCTTGTTCTTTCACGAGGGGATGTCATATCACCGCACCATGCAGAAGATCTGTTACGTGCTGGCGCTGACCGGGTTCGTCATCGCCCTCTACTGGCTCTTCAGCCGGGAAGTGAGCGGCATTCCCATGGTGATGCTGGGATTGAACTTCCTGGGCTTGGCCCGGTACGCCGAGCACATCCCCATGGACATCGCCGCCGCGGCGCTCTCGGTGACGGCGATGTTGATGGGCTTGATGATGTACGCGCGGCCGGGAGGCGCGGGGTCCGCCCCGCCAGGCTAGGTTGCGGTCCGCGCGGCGGCGAACCGTCGTCTTCGTTGACAACGAGGTCGCGCCGTCATAGTTGAACCCTCGCGACGGGAGGAGTAGAATCTCCCCGTTGTGAGTGCTAGGAGAACCCTTGAGTAAGTCTTCCGCCAGCTCACCCGGCGTTTCCCCGGCGACCTCGCCGGGAGGCGGCTTCGCCCACCTCCACGTCCACAGCGATTATTCCATCCTCGACGGTGCCTGCAAGATCGGCCCCCTGCTGGACCGCTGCCGCGAGCTGGGCATGAGCTCCCTGGCGGTCACCGATCACGGGGTGGTCTCGGGAGCGGTAGAGCTGTACCGCGAGGCAACGAAGCGGGATATGAAGCCCATCATCGGCCTGGAGGCATACCTCGTCGGAAACCGCAACGAGAAGAAGGACGTCCGGGAGCGGCGGCACCACCTGACCCTGCTGGCGGCCGACAACGAAGGTTACCGCAACCTGATGAAGATCTCCTCCCGCGGCTACCTGGAAGGGTACTACTTCAAGCCCCGTGTCGACCTGGAGGTCCTGCGCGAGCACTCGCGGGGCATCATCGTGCTCACCGGCTGCCTCAACGGCAGGGTGGCGAGCATGCTGCTGGAGGGTGACAGCGAAGGCGCCGTTGCCGAGGGCGAGGTGCTGAAGGAGATATTCGGCGAGGACAACGTCTACATCGAGATCCAGAACCAGGGCCTGGAGGAGCAGAGCCGGGTAAAACCGCTGCTGGTGAAGCTGGCCGGGCAGGTGGGCCGGCCGCTGGTGGCCACCAACGACGTGCACTACCCGCGGCGCGAGGACGCCTCTTCCCACGATGCCCTCCTCTGCATCCAGACGGGGAACACCCTGGAAGACGAGAACCGGCTTAAGTTCCAGGGCGAGGAGTTCTACTTAAAGAGCGCCGAGGAGATGGCGGCGGCCTTCCCGGACCTGCCGCAGGCGCTGGAGACCACCCTGGAGATAGCCGAGCGCTGCAACGTGGAGATCGACTTCAGCCAGCTGCACCTGCCGCGTTTCCAGGTGCCCGACTCCAGCGGGGAGAGCGAGTTCGACTACCTTCGCCGCCTCTGCGAGGAAGGCATGGAGAGGCGGTACCCGGACGGGGAGCCCGAGGGGGCGCGGGAGCGGCTGGAATACGAGCTGGCGACCATCGAGGAAATGGGCTTCGCCTCCTACTTCCTGGTGGTCTGGGATTTCGTCCGTTATGCCCGGGAAAACGATATCGCCGTGGGCCCGGGAAGGGGCTCCGCCGCCGGCAGCCTGGTCTCCTACTGCCTGGGGATCACCGAGGTGGATCCCCTGGAGTACGACCTGCTCTTCGAGCGTTTTCTCAACCCCGGCCGCAAGTCCATGCCGGACATCGACATCGACTTCTCGCCGGTGGACCGCGAGAAGGTGATCGCATACGTCACCGAGCGTTACGGCCGCGACAACGTGGCCCAGATCATCACCTTCGGCACCATGGCGCCGCGGGCCGCCACCCGGGACGCCGGCCGGGTGATGGGGCTCTCCTACGGCACCGTGGACAGGATCGCCAAGCTGATCCCGGAGGGGCCGGGGGTCAGGTTCGACGACTGCCTGAAGCCGGGCCAGGAGCTCAGGGAGGCGTACGACAACGATGCCGAGGTGCGGGCGGTGGTGGACCTGGGGAGGCCCCTGGAAGGGCTGATCCGCCAGGACTCCATTCACGCCGCCGGCGTGGTGATCGCCGACCGGCCGCTCACCGAGTACGTCGCCCTGCAGCAGAAGGGAGACGCGGAGGTGGTGACCCAGTTCCAGATGAAGGACATCGAGGCGCTGGGGCTCTTGAAGATGGACTTCCTGGGGCTGAGGAACCTGGACATCATCAAGAGTGCCATCCGCCTGATCAGGGAAAGCCGCGGCGAGGAGATCGACATCAACGCCATTCCCCTGGACGACGAGAAGACCTACGCCATGATGCAGCGCGGCGAGAGCGACGGCGTCTTCCAGTTCGAGAGCAGCGGCATGAAGGAATCGCTGCGCACGGTAAAGCCCACCTGCTTCGACGATCTCTACGCCCTGGTGGCGCTCTTCCGCCCCGGGCCCATGCAGTTCATCAACGAGTACGCCCGCAACAAGCGCAACCCGGAGCTGGTGAGCTACGACGACGAGCGGCTGCGGGAGGTGCTGGAGCCCACTTACGGGGTGGCCATCTACCAGGAACAGCTGATGGAGATCGCCAAGCGCATGGCTGGCTTCTCTCCCGCCGAAGCCGATGACCTGCGCAAGGCGATCGCCAAGAAGGAGCGCAAGCTGCTGGAGAGCCTGAAGAGCAAGTTCCTGGAGGGGTGCCGCGAAAACGACGTCGCCCCGCGGGTGGCGGAAAAGCTCTGGGGCCTGATGGACGCCGCCGGCGATTACTCGTTCAACAAGTCACACGCGGTGAGCTACGCGCTGGTGGCGTACCAGACCGCCTACCTGAAGGCACATTACCCGGTGGAATACATGGCCGCCACCATCTCCAGCGTCATGTCCACCAAGGACAAGGTGCCCTTCTACGTCCACGCCTGCGAGGGGATGGGCATCGAGGTGCTGCCCCCGGACGTGAACGAGAGCCAAAACGACTTCTCGGTGATCGAGGGGCGCATCCGCTTTGGCCTCAACGCGGTGAAGAACGTGGGCTCGGCGGTGATCGACGCGGTGATCGCCGCCCGCGAGGAGGGGGGCCCTTATACCTCGGTCTACGACTTCTGCCGCCGCGTGGACGCGTCGCTGCTGAACCGCAAGGCCCTGGAGAGCCTGATCAAGAGCGGCGCCCTCGATTCCACCGGCGACACCCGCAAGGGCATGCTGGCGGTGATGACCCAGGCCCTGGCGGCGGGGGCCAAGAGCCAGGAGGACAGCCGCCTGGGCCAGGCCTCGATCTTCGATCTCTCCGGGGAGGAGGCGGCCCCGGAGGTGGTGGATCCGCCGGTTCCCACCGAGGAGTTCAGCTCCGAGGAGCTGCTGAAGCTGGAGAAGGAGACCCTGGGCCTTTACGTGTCCAGTCACCCGCTGGCGGCGCTGACCGACGAGCTGATGGAGCGTTACCGGGCCGTGAAGCTGGGAGAGCTGTCCCAGCAGGCGGACCGGTCGCAGGTGACGGTGATCGGCATGGTGACCAAGGTGAAGCGCCACACCACCAAGAAGGGTGACCCGATGGCCTTCGTGACCCTCGAGGACCTGGAGGCGGAGCTGGAGGTGATCGTGTTCACCGAGCTCTACAACCGTTGCCGCCAGCTGCTGGCCGATGACAACGTGGTGATCGTCAAGGGCAGCCTGGACCGCAAGGGGGGAGACGAGATAAAGCTGATCGCCAAGGGAATCGAGGCCCTAGATGACGCGGGGGAGGAGGCTCCCCGCTCCGGCGGTAACCATACCCTGCAGCTGCAGCTCGACGTGGAAGAGGTACAGCGCAACCCCGGCCTCATCGAGGAGATGAAAAAGCTCTGCAGCAGCCACCCGGGAGGAACCCCCGTCTTCCTGCACATGTTTGCCGACGGCGGCGTGCGCGTGTTCAAGCTGGGCGAGGAGTTCAATATCGATCCCCGGCGGGAGCTGATCAGCCGCCTGGAGGAGCTCCTGGGCAAGGGTGACATTGCCCTTCGCAGCGTGGGGGCCTCGCTGCCGGCATCGCGCCGGGATTGACCTTGTTTCACATACCCTCTTTGTGATAATTTGCCCTCATTGAAAGGAAACGGACTCAGGGAGAAAAATGTCTGTATACCAGGAAGCCATCAATGAGCTGCTGGAGATGTCCGCCGGCATCGAGCAGGCGGTGATGGTCCGCGGCGCCTCCGAGGTACTCGCCGGCACTTACGGTGGCGGACCTGCCGAGGCGGCCGCGGTGGAAAAGGCGCGGGCGGTGCTGGAGGAGGCACGTGCCGCGGCCCGGGAGATGGAGCGGCCGCCGCTGACCCAGCTGTTCGTGGAGACGCGCTCCGGCTGCCTGTTCATCGTTGCCGGGGACCGGGATACCTGGCTGGCGGTTACCACCGGGCCCGATCCCACGGTGGGCCTGATCCTCTACGACGCCAATACCGCCCTGCGCACCGCCCTGGAAAAGGAGGCGGCGGCAGGTGACGGCGAAAGCGACACCGGCGAGGCGGCCGACGGGCAGGACGGCGCGGCGGAATCGGCGACAGCGGAGGACGCGGATACCCCTGACGCCGATTCCGGGGAAGAGGAGGAGGAAGATGGCTAAGAAGAAGTTCTTCCTGACCGGCATGCTGCTTTCGGTGGCCTCGGCCGTGGGGGTGACGTACCTGCTGCGGCGCTTCCGGAAGCAGCCGACGGTAGAGCTCTACTTCAACGATGGCTCGATGCTGGCGCTCAACGGGGGTTCTTCGGAGCTCTCATCACGGATCGTGGCCATGACCGAGGAACTGCTCAGGCAGTCCCCGTGAGTGACTGGTGGCGGTCCAGGCCTTGCTTGACCGCCTTGGCCAGCTGCGCGGCCCGGCGGCGGTCCTCGTGGCGTTCGTATTCGCCGTAGCGCCGGCGCTCCACCATCGCCGAGAGCTCGGCAAACTCCTCCCTGCCCAGGTAGTTTCCCACCCGCCGTGAAAAGGCTGCCAGGGTTTCGTCGGGCCGGCGGGTGAGGCCCAGCCCCGCCAGGGCGCCGGCGGCGTCGAGGTACCGTTCCAGCACCGGGTCTTCCCGCCCGCCGCTGTTCCCGCCTGTCCGTCGTTGCCGGCGCGAGAGCGCGGCGCGGGCACCGGCAGCCAACGTGAGCAGGGCCAGCACCAGCGCCGCGAAGAAGATCACCGGCGCCGCGCGTGCCACCGAGGCGATGCCGTCCGCGACCCCGCCCAGCGCCGACGCCAGCGACCCGAGGCGACCTCCGCCGACGAGGCCGCCCAAGTATGAGAACAGCCTCCCCGCGATCCAGGGACCATGCCCGGAATCGCCGGCGGGGACGGCGAAGCCGGGCGTGGGATCGAACGGCACCCAGCCCGCGGGGCCGAAATCGATCTCCACCCAGGCGTGGGCATCGCTGCCCCTGACCTCCCACATGGCGGTGAGGGGGTTGTACTCGCCACCGGTGTAGCCGGTGACCACGCGCGCCGGTATGCCGACGCTGCGGGCCATCACTGCCATCGCCGAGGCAAAGTGCTCACAGTAGCCCGCCCGCTCCTGGAACAGGAAGTAAGCCACCGCGTCCATGTCCCGTTGCTGCGGAGGCACGTCGAGATCGTAGCGGTAATTCTGCTGCAGGTAGCGTTCGATCGCCGCTGCCTTGTCGTAGCGGTCGTCGTAAGGCGCGGTTACCTCTTCCGCCAGTTCGCGCACCTTGCGCAGGTCCCCGTGCTGGTCCGGCGGCAACTGCAGGTAGCGTGATTCCTCGTCTGGGCGCAGGGGAAAGGAGAGGCGCCGCAGCAGCCCGGTATCGTACAGGGGTCGCTCCACGACTACCGAGTAAACGGTTCCCGCGGTGAGCTGGTAGGGGCTGCGCAGGCTGTAGAACCGGTCCATCTTCACCTGGTCTCCCGGGAAATAGAGGGAGACCGGGCGCCAGCCGCTGAAGATGATGTTGGTGAGGTCACGCTCGATGTAGAAGCTCTCCACTTCAGTCCTGGCATCGGGCACCAGCACACCGGGCGTATCCAGCTCTATCGGCGGCGACTGGGAATGGAAGCTCTCGTACCCGCTATCGCTGACCTCCCAGCCCTTGCCGTTGTAGAGATCGAATACCGCGCCGCGGTAATAATCGTAGGTGCTCGACTTCACCTTCATGACCACGTCGTCGTCGAGTTTCCCCCGGGCGCGCAGGTCCATGTAGGGATTGAAGCCGTAGTAGGATTCGGAGCTGAACTGGGGAGGGCGGGAGAAGGGATCGCCGCCGTCTTGGTAATAGGGGTTGATTACTTCGCCGGAAAAGTCGCCCAGGTAATGCTGCAGGTCGGAGACGGGGAGCGTCAGCAGGCGCGCCTGCAGGTTCTGGGGCATCAGTACCAGCACCAGCGCGGCCGTGGCGAGGCCCGCCAGCCACACGGAAAGGGAGAGGCGGGCGACCCTTGCCCCGGGCAGGACAGGCTGCGCGCCTTCCCGTTCGCCCTCCTCGGACAGGCGCAGGTAGACCAGCGCCGTCACCGCGGCGGCGCTGAAGGCGGCCAGCCCGAGAACGAAGGCCGTGCCGGTGGAAAGCACGGCGGCGGCAGCGACGAGGGTGGCGCTGCTGGCCAGGGAAAACTTGAGGTCCTTGCGCGAGGGCATGTCGAAGGAATGGAGCACCTGCAGCCACAGGAGGAGCTTCACCAGGGGAAGGCGGGTATCGTACATGCTCGCCGCCAGCTCGCGCACGAAGAGCGCCGCCAGCAGTATCACCGCCAGCGAAAGCACCACTTTCACCGCCAGGTTTCGCGAACGCCGGGTGCGCCAGCTGAAGGCGAACCCGGCTGCGGTCAGCGCCGGCACCAGCAGTATCTCCACCGTGCCGTAATATCCCATGGCGAGCACCGTCAACTCGGCCACGAGCACGCAGGCGAGAATACTCAGCCGCAGGGGGAGGCTGTCTTCCGGGGGCCTCTTCCTGCCGAAGCGCATGTGCAGCCCGTGCTTCATAGCGCCTCCAGGCAGGGCTCCATTGCTTCGTTTCCCAGCACCACGGTAACGGTTCCCAGCCGGCCCAGCCGTTCCCGCAGGCGGCCGAGCTCGGCGTCGTCCATGCCGCCGCCGCCGAAGCAGCGCGTGTCGACGAAGACGACGATGCTCCCGGGGGGTGCCGAGACCAGGCCACGGGAGTCGAGGTCCCCGTAGCACTCGTGGGTGGGCAGGATGAGAACCGGGATCGTGTCGGGCAGCGACAGTGGCCGGTCCAGGGCCAGCGGCTCGCGGCTCTCAGCCTCGGCTCCCGCCAGCCGGAACAGGGCCTCGCTGCTTTCCCGGCAAAGGCCCCGACCGCAGGCATCATCGGGAGAGGAGCCGATGCCGTAGGGACGGCCGCGGTCGGCCTCGCGCCTGGCCAGCGAGGCAGCGGCGGCCAGGGCGTGTTCGAGGGCGCCCGGCGTGCCCACGGGAGAGCCCGTGGTGTCGACGATGAATACGGGCGAGGCCAGCGAGCGGCGGGAGTATTCCACTACCGCCAGCTGGTTGAGGCGGGCACTGGTCCGCCAGTGAATGGAACGGGGGCTGTCCTCGGGCCGGTAATCGCGGACTCCCAGGTAGTCCGCGGCGGCGGCCCGGGAGGCCAGCGGCACCGTCGCCGACCGGTGGCCGGAGCCGCGGGCGAAGCCCCAGTCACCGCCGATCTCGCGCCAGGCGGGGAAGACGACCACCGGCGATGTCATCTCCACCAGCCGGCGGGCGCTGGCCAGGCCCAGGGGCCCGCTGCTGGAGACCGCCAGCGAGGCGCCGGAGTAGATGCCGCGCTGCACGTCCGCGATCGTCACTGCCAGCTGGAGCGATTCGCGGCCGCCGAGCACCGGGACGAAGGCATGGCCCCGCCCGCCGCCTGCCTTCAGGTCCAGGCGCAGGAACCAGCGGGGAAAGCGGGAGCGGTTGACCAGGCGCAGGGAGGCGACCACGCGGTCGCCGTGACGGGCCGTGGCGGGCGTACCCAGCTCGAAATCCATGGCGCCCACGTTCAGGCGGCTCCAGGCCAGGGACAGCAGGGGGAAGGCGACGAGCAGGGCGGTGACCACGTAGAGCCAGCCGGAGCCGACGTTCCAGGCGATCAGGTAGGTGATGAGCGCCGCCGCCAGCCAGATGAATGTCCTGCGCGTGGGCATGGGGCGGTCGTGCTCTACACGGGCACCTGGCAGGAGGAGACGATCTCCTCGACCACCGCGGCAGCGCCGGCGACGGTCTTTCTCGTTCCCTGCCTGAACACCAGGCGATGCGCCAGCACCGGGACGGCAGCCGCCTGGACGTCGTCGGGGGTGACGTAGGCGCGGCCGTCGGTGAAGGCGAGGCTCTGGCACAGGCGGGCCATGGCCAGGCTCGCCCGGGGTGAAGCACCCAGCCCGATCTCCTCGTGCCGGCGGGTGGCCTCGATGATGTTCATGATGTAGGCGAGTACCCTGTCGGCCAGTTTCACCTGGCGCACCGCCAGTTGCAGCTGCAGGATCTGGTGACAGTCGATCACCGCCTTCAGGCCTTCCAGCGGGTGGGTAGCCAGCTGTTCCCGGATCATCCTGATCTCGTTGCTCCTTCCCGGCAGCCCCAGGGATACCGACACCAGGAAGCGGTCACTCTGCCCCTCCGGGAGGGGGAAGGTTCCGTGCAGTTCGTGCGGGTTCTGGGTGGCGATGACGAAAAAGGGCGACGGTAGCTGGTGCGTCTCGTGATCGACGGTCACCTGCTGTTCCTCCATCGCCTCCAGGAGCGCCGCCTGGGTGCGGGGGCTGGTGCGGTTGATTTCGTCGGCCAGCACGATGTTGGCGAACAAGGGTCCCTCTGACCAGTAGAAGCGTTCGTCGCGGGGCGAGTAGACGGTGCTGCCGGTGATGTCGGAAGGCAGCAGGTCGGGTGTGAACTGGATCCGGGAATACGAGGCATCGATCGACCTGGCGATGCTCTTGGCCAGGGTAGTCTTGCCCACCCCCGGGATATCCTCCAGCAGCACGTGGCCGCGGCTGATCATGGCCGCCAGGACCAGCCTCACCACTTCGTCCTTGCCGACGATGACGCGGTTGATGTTGGCCCTGAGCCCCGAGAAGGCTTCCGCGAGTTCCCCCAGGGTGTGCCTGTTTCCTTCCCCGGCGCCGGCCGCCGGCGCGGTGTCTCCGGCGTACCCGGACAACCGCCGTGGTTCTTGCATCGCTGCCTCCTGGGGATGGTGGTCAACCGCCCGAAATTGCAGCCGCCGGCCGCCGGCCGCCGGTGCTGCCGCTTCAATCAAAGTATCGACAGCGGCGGCGTTCCTGTTCAGGAATGTCCCTGCCGGCATATACATGCATATCATGAACCACGGCAGCGGCCCTGGATGAGATATACTGCGCCTGGCCCGTTTCCGTGGATTTTAGGAGGAAGTATTGCTGCTGGAGAGCGAAATGGCGGAGAGGATCCTGCGCGAGGCGGTTTCCCGCGGCGGCGAGTTTGCGGATCTCTACGTGGAACGACGGCGTTCGCTCACGCTGAGCCTGGAGGACGGCCGCCTGGAGAAGTGCACCAGCGGCATCGATGTTGGGGCCTCGATCAGGGTGGTGCACGGCCGCAGCATATCCTTTGTTTCCACCGACAGCCTGGACGAGCAGGACCTGGTGGCGGCGGCGCGCCTGGCGGGCGAAGGCGCCGCGGCCGGCTGCGGCGAGGTGAAAGCGCTGGCTGCCGACGGCGATGTTCCGGTGCAGCCGGTAAAGCAGGACCCGGCCGCCGCCGGGGTCTCGTCCAAGGTTTCGCTGGTGGAGGCCGCGGAAAGCGCGGCGCGGTCGGCGGGAAGAGAGGTGGCTCAGGTTTCGATAGACTACGGCGAGACCACCAGCGAGATCCAGGTCGCCGACAGCGACGGGCGCCTCACCGGCGACCGGCGTACGCGCGTGCGGCTGACCACGCGGGTGGTGGCCAGGCGCAACGGCGTGATCCAGACCGGCTACGAGAGCGCCGGGGCCCTGGGGGGAATGGAGCTGTTCGATGAGTTTCCGCCGCGGCAGATCGGCAGGCTGGCAGCGGAAAAGGCACTGGTGATGCTGGATTCGCGGCCGGCGCCCCGGGGGAGGATGCCGGTGATCCTGCACCGTGGTTTCGGCGGTGTCCTCTTTCACGAAGCCTGCGGGCACGGGCTGGAGGCCGACGCGGTGGAAAAGGGCTCCAGCGTCTACGCCGGCAGGGTGGGAGAGATGGTGGCCTCGGAGCTGGTGACGCTGATCGACGACGGCAGCCTGGCGGGTGAGTGGGGGTCGGGCGCCATCGATGACGAGGGCACGCCCACGCGGCGCAACGTGCTGATCGAGGCCGGCCACCTGCGCGGGTACATGTACGACGGCGTCCGCGCCCGCAACGCCGGTGTCGCTTCTACCGGCAACGGCAGGCGGCAGTCGTTTCGTCACCCGCCCATACCCCGCATGACCAACACCTTCATCCTCGCCGGCGATGCCGAGCCGGACGATGTCATCGCGGCCACGGAGCGGGGTTTCTACGCCAAGACCCTCTCCGGCGGCCAGGTGGACCCGGCGACGGGGGATTTCGTCTTCGGTGTTTCGGAGGGGTACCTGGTGGAAGGGGGGCGGGTGACCACGCCCCTGCGGGGAGCGACACTGGTGGGCAACGGCCCCGATGCCCTGGCCAAGGTGGACATGGTGGCCGGTGATTTCGAAATGAACATCGGCATCTGCGGCAAGGAGGGACAGGGCGTGCCGGCGGGCAGCGGCCAGCCGACCCTGCGCGTGAGCGAAATGACCATTGGCGGCACCGGGGAATGATGGAGATCCTTTCAGAGACAGCGGCACGGGCGCTGGCCCATGCGGCGGAGGCAGCCGTCGACGAGGCCGAGGCATACGTGGCCGAAACGGCGGCGACCGGGATCAAGGTTTACGGGGGGAAGGTGGAGGAGCTCACCGGCGGCTCGTCGCGGGGCGTGGGAATCAGGGTCTTCCGCGGCAGCGCCATGGGTTTCGCGTATTCCTCCGACCTCTCCCGGGAAGGGCTGGCGGCGACGGTGAAGGCTGCGGTGAAAAACGCGCAGGTGACCGCTCCCGACGACCATGCCGGCCTGCCGCGGCCCGCGGCCGGTTACCCGCAGGGGGAGCTGTACGACCCGGGCGTGACCGAGACACCTTTGCAGGAGAAGATCGAGCTGGCGCTGGAGGTGGAGGCGAAGGCGCTGGCATACGACCAACGCGTCTCCCAGGTGGAACAGGCGGTTTATCACGAGGCGCAGTCGAAGGTAGCCGTCGCCAATTCGCTCGGCCTCGAGGGCGCCTACCGGGAAAGCTCCTGTTATCTATTCGTTCAGGCCATCGCTGCTGTCGGAGGGGAGATGCAGACCGGTATATCCTTCTCCACCGCTCGCAATCCGCGGGATCTCGACGCTCCTGCCTGCGGGCGGGAGGGGGCTTCACGGGCGGTGGATCTCCTGGGGGCGGTGCCGGTGGAGAGCATGACCTGCCCGGTGGTGATGGACCCCTTCGTCACGGCGTCGCTGGTGGGCGTGGTGGGGTCGGTGCTCACGGGCGAGGCGGTGCAGAGACAGCGGTCCCTGTTTGCCGGCCTCGAGGGAGAAAGGGTGGCGTCGGAAGCATTCAACCTGGTGGACGACGGCGTGCACCCCCGGGGGCTTGCCAGCGCCCCCTTCGACGGCGAGGGTGTTCCCGCTGGTGCTACCGGGCTGATAGAGCGCGGCCTGCTGACGGGTTTCCTCTACGACGAGCGCTCGGGTCGCCGGGACGGGCGCCGTTCCACGGGAAACGGCATCCGCGGCTCCTACCGCAGCATCCCGCGGACGGCTCCCTCCAACCTGAGAGTGACCGGCGGCACCGCCACCCGGGAGGAGATAATCGCCTCGGTGGACAAGGGCCTCTACGTCACCGGGGTGAGCGGCGTCCACTCCGGCGCCAACGCCGTGAGCGGCGATTTCTCGGTGGGAGCGACCGGCAGGCTGATCGACGCGGGGCGGCTTTCGACGCCGGTGAGGAAGGTTACCATCGCCGGCGACATCCTTTCCATGTTGCGTTCGGTGGCAGCGGTGGGAAACGACGCGCGCTGGGTTCCGTTCGGCGGCAGTATCGAGGCGCCCACGCTGCTGATCGCCGAAATGTCCGTCAGCGGCAGATGACCCCGTTTTTCCGCTTGTAATGGGAAATTGCGTCTGATAGTGTCCAGAAAGCCAGCTCCTACAACCCTTAATTCAGGAGGTATGGAAGTGGGAAAATCTGAATTCATCAGCGCCATTGCAGAAAAGACCAATATGAGCAAGACCCAGGCGGCCGCCGCCGTCGATGCGTTCCTGGAAACCGTGACCGAGATGCTCAAGCGCGGCGAGGAAGTACAGTTCACGGGCTTTGGCAAGTTCAGCGTCAAGGACCGGCCGGCACGCACTGGCATCAATCCCCAGACGAAGGAAAAGATTCAGATCGCCGCCAGCAGGGTACCCAAGTTCAGCGCCGGCAGCCAGCTCAAGGAAGCGGTCAAGTAGAAAAACCAGTCCCACCGGAGGAAGCAAGCAACGGCAGGACGTGCCGCGGGCTGGCGCCCGCGGCTTTTTTTCGGGTTTCGGCCCGGGGCTTGCAGGAAAAAAAATACCCGCGGCTAATGTAATGCCAGGTAAAGCCTCCGGGCGGCCGCCGGCAGGCAGCCGGGAGCGAGGCAGGCAGGTGGCGGAAACGGGGAGGAAGCATTGAGCACCAGCCAGGAAGCGTCGGCAACGCCGTTGACCATGTTTCCCGGGACCGGGGGGGTGCGACTGACGGTTTCCCGGGTGGGCCTGGGCGGGCTGTTGCGGGTGGAGTTGCCGCTGCTCGCCCTGCTCTCGATCTTCTTCCTGGTGACCCTGCTGGTCTCCCCGGGGCAGGAGCTGCGGCTGTGGGGCATCAACCTGCCTTCGTTGATTTTTTGCCCCTTTTATGTTCTTACCGGGATACCCTGCCTGACGTGCGGCATCACCCGCTCTTTCCTGGCCATGGGAGACGGCAACCTCTCGGCGGCGCTCGTGTTTCACCCGCTGGGTCCCCTTTCCTACTTCCTGGTGGTGGCCTTCTTCGTGGTGCTCGCCTTCTCGGCGGCGGCGCGGATCAGGATCCGCGTGGACATCGACCCCGGCCTGCGCCGGCGGCTGGTGGCTGCCGGGGGGGCGATCCTGGTGGCGGCGTGGCTGGTGAAACTGGTGGTCTGGCACCAGGTGGGGCTCCTGGGGTGGTGGAGCTGAGGTTTTACCTGCCGGCGGCAACGGGCGGCCGGCAGGGAAGTCAATTTCCAAACTAAAGGAGGCAACCGATGGAAAGCATGGTCGCACTGGAGGCTGATTTTCGCCAGCGCGTCGCCACCGATTGGAAGACCGAGTTCATCACGGCCTTCCTGTTGTCCCTGGTGACCTGCGGCATCTACGGCATCTACATCCTTTACAAGTTGATGGATCGCCGCCTGCAGCATTTCGAGCGCATGGTCTCCCTGCGCGGCCACCTGGTCGAGGTGCTGCGGGAGAAGGCGGCGCAGTCGGGCAGGGCCGCCGAGGTGGAACAGGATATCTCGCAACTGGAGGGCATTCACATGGAGGCGACCACCCGCGACCGCGCCGGGGAGAAGTCGCCGGTGCTTTGGCTGGTTCTGACCCTCGTTTTCAGCCCGGTCGCCTACTACGTGTATTACTTCCTCAACGATGATTTCCGGGCCCACGAGGCAAACGAGAAGCTGTTTCTCTCCAAGGCGAGTGAAGTGATGATGAAGCTGGGTATCTCCAGGCAGCCGATTGCTCCCACCACGGAGATTCCCGAGCGCAACTTCATAACTTTCCTGTTGCTCACCATCGTCACCTGTGGGATCTACGCTATTTACTGGTGGTACACGCTCATCAACGATCCCAACCTGCACTTCGATGATCACGCCGCCTGGGAGGCCCAGCTCTACTCCGTGCTTTCGGGCAACACCGCCCAGTAGGTCGGTAATAGCAAGCCAAGAACAAGGAAGGGGAATCGGATGGAAGGTACCATGCCAGGTCCGGTCACGCAGCCGGAAAAAGCCAGCGGGATGGCGATCGCAGCGCTCATCCTGTCGATCGTGGGCTTCTTCTGCTGTGGCTTTCCGGCGATCATCGGCCTGATACTCGGTGTAATCGAGCTGGGCAAGATCGACCGGGGAGAGTCTTCCGAGCGGGGACGGGGAATGAGCAAGGCGGCGGTAATCATTGGCGCCGTGGTGGTCGCCCTCTATGTCATCGGCAACATCATCGCCTTGGCTACCGGCAACTGGACCCTCGAGTTCACCACTTGACAGGATAACGGTTTTGCCCATCCCGGCACGGGAGCCGGCGGCGCCCGCGGCGGTTCGGCCGCGGGCGCCGTCCGCGGAGGGGCGCCGTCAGGTTACGCGCTGGCCAGGAAAACGGCGGGACAGCCTGGCAGTCTCCCGGGCGACGGCACCCGCCTTTTTCCCTGGACGGCGAGATTCGTTCCTGTGCCGGGGCAGTAGATGAATACCCGGCAACAAGAGGAGTACTGCACCTATCATCCCGGGGAGGCCGCCGCTGGCACCTGCTCCGGGTGCGGCAGGCCCTTCTGCCAGGGTTGCCTGGTAATACTGGGAGACGGCAGGTCCTACTGCCGTCCCTGCGCCGGCGCCGCCCTGGAGGAAGGCGTTAGCGGCCCGGGGGGAATGGCCGTGGCATCGCTGATTTTTTCCGCTGCCAGCGTTCTTTTTTGCAGCCTGGCATCGGTTCCCGGCCTTGTATTGGGCCTCGTTGAGCTCAACAGGATAAAGCAGGGGCGCTCGCCGCAGTCGGGGCACGGGCTTGCGCTTGCGGGCGTGATTATCGGGGCGCTGGTGGCTGCCTTCGTGCTGCTGATGATGATCCTGTTCGGGGCGATGACCCTGCTAGGCACCATTATCGGCCTGGTGGGCTAGGTTTTTTCTGCCGCGGCGGCGCGGGGAAGCGCGGGAAACCCATACTATGTTAAGATTCGCAGAGTGAACGAGGAACTGTTGACGACATACCAGCTGGCGCCCTCCATCCTCTCCGCCGATTTCTCGCGCCTGGGCGAAGAGATGGCCGCGGTGATGGATGCCGGCGTCAAGGTGATTCACGTGGACGTGATGGACGGCCACTTCGTGCCCAACATCACCATCGGGCCGGTGGTGCTCTCTGCCATCAGCGAGCAGGTACATGCTGCCGGGGGCGTGCTGGACGTGCACCTGATGATCGAGGATCCCGACCGCTACATCGATGCCTTTGCCGCTGCCGGCGCCGACTGGATCAACGTGCACGTCGAGGCCTGCACCCACCTGAACATGACCATTGCCCGGATCAAGTCGGCAGGCTGCAAGGCAGGCGTGGCCCTGAACCCCGCCACCCCCCTGGTGGCGCTCCAGGAGGTGACGGCGGACATCGACTTTGCGCTGGTGATGAGCGTGAACCCCGGCTTCAGCGGCCAGGACTTCATTCCCGCGGTGGTCCCCAAGATCGAGCGGGCACGGCACCTGTTGCCGGAACACGTGGGGCTGCAGGTGGATGGCGGTATCGGCCCCGACACCGTGGCGGCGCCCCTGGAGGCGGGGGCCAACCTCTTCGTGGCCGGTTCCGCGGTCTTCGGCGCCGACGACCCCCCGCAGGCGGCGCGGGAGCTGATGGCGGCGCTGGCGGCGAAGGCCTGATTCGTCACCGGCCGGTTCGCCCTGCTGGCATGCTCCCTTCCCATTTGCTATCATTTTCCCTGTATTCAACCGAATAGGCGTTTTTCAGCGATGTCTTCGGGGCGGGGTGAAATTCCCCACCGGCGGTGAGAGCCCGCGACCCTCCTAGCGAGGCTGACCAGGTGAAACTCCTGGGCCGACAGTGAAAGTCTGGATGGGAGAAGATGTAGCTTGGAACTTGCCTGGAGGTGGTGGCTGCTCGCGGCTGCTCGATGTGCGGCCGGCAGCTGTCTTTCCCCTGGCACATCTCCCCCCAACCTCCGTTTCCATCCCTTCCCCGCATCGTTGGCGGCGTCGTGGCGCCGGGTCTTCCGGCCAGGCAGGTAGGGTCTCCATCGACGAATGGCGACGGGCATCGACATAAGCTTCATGCAGATGGCGCTCAATC
>JAJRWQ010000070.1 GCA_024276735.1 Actinomycetes bacterium | reverse complement strand
TTTCTTAGCCATCTTCTCCCTTTCCGTGTACAGGCCCGTGGTGCTTGTGCTGCGGGCGGTTGGCGGTAGTCAACGGGTTTCCGCCCCCTCCTTTTTTCGCCACCAGTTCAGCGTATCCTCGAGGCTCTGTTCCAGGGGGATGGTGGCACTCCATTCTGTCAGAGCCTGCAGCTTTCGGCAATCGCCGCGCACGTCCGGGGTATCCGAGGGCCGCATCAGCTCGGGGATGTTCTCCACCCGCGGTGAGGCCGTCGAGAGCTCCAGCAGGATTTCCAGGATCTCGCTGACCGCGCGCGAGGAGCCGGAGGCGATGTTGTATGTTTCACCGGCGACACCCTCTTGCACCAGCAGGCGATAAGCGCGCACCACGTCCCGGACGTCGGTGAAATCTCGGCGCGACTCCAGGTTGCCGACCCGGATCACCGGTTCCGCCTTGCCGGCCTCGATGGCGGCGACCTGGCGGGCAAAGGAGGCGACCACGAAGTTGCCCTGCTGCCGGGGGCCGATGTGGTTGAAGGGGCGCGCCACCACCACCTCGATGCCGAAGGCCTCGGCGTAGCAGCGGCCCAGGTACTCGGTGGTCACCTTGCTCACCGAGTAGGGGTTGTTGGGCCGCAGGGGGCTTTCCTCGGTGAGCGGCAGCTCCGCCGGTTTCACCTTGCCGTACACCTCGCTGGAGCTTACCAGCAGCGTGCGCGCCGCCGGGGCGCCGCTGCGCACCGCCTCCAGCAGCGACTGGGTGCAGGTGATGTTGGTGGAGAGGATTTCCCCCGCCCGCTCCCAGGCGCCCGCCACCTGGGCCATGGCGGCCAGGTGCACGACAGCGTCCGGTTTCTCGGCGGCGAGGACATCGGTGACCGCCCCGGTGTCCGAGAGGTCGCAGGCATGCACCACCGGCGTCTGCTCCCCCAGGAGCGCCTGGAATTCGGGGGAGGGAGAACGGTCGATGCCCACGATCTCGAAGCCGCTGGTGCCCAGCAGGTGCTCGCACAGGTGGCCGCCGGCAAATCCGGCGATGCCCGTGATCAGGATCTTCAAGCCGACCTCCGTCTGCCGCGTCGCCGTTCCGCCCGCGGCGGAACGTCCCTTCCCCGGTGTGTGACGCGACGATTATACACGAAGAAGCAGGCAGGAGGCCGCGCCGGGGCAGTGGTGGCGGCCCGTCATGCCCTTCGCCCGCGCGGCGCCTCGAGCCGCCGCGGTCAGCTGTCGCGGCTGATGAGGATCATGCGCACCAGCATCAGGATCGCCATCAGCGCTGCCGCCACGTAGGTGAGCGCCGCGGCTTTGAGCACCTTGCCGGCATCCTCCACCTCGGCGCCGGAGACCATGGCGTTGCTCCTCAGCATCTTCAGCGCCCGGCGCGAGGCATCGAATTCCACCGGCAGGGTGACGATCTGGAAGATCACCGCCGCGGTGAAAAGGGCGATGCCGATGGTCATCAGGGGCCGGAAGGAGCTGATGAACAGCCCCGCCAGGAAGAGTATCGGGCCCATGTTGGAGCCGAAGGAGGCCACCGGCACCACCGCCGAGCGGATGCGCATGGGCAGGTACTTGCTGGCGTGCTGGACCGCGTGGCCGGTCTCGTGGGCCGCTACTCCCAGCGCCGCCAGCGAGTCGCTCGCCGCCACCTCCTTGCTCAGCCTCAGCACCCGGCTGCGGGGATCGTAATGATCCGAGAGCCGGCCCGCGATCACCTCGATGCCCACGTCGGTGAGGCCCTGCTGGTCGAGCAGGCGGCGGCTGGCCTGGGCGCCGGTGATGCCGGCGGCGGCGTGACGGCGGGAGTAACGCTTGTAGGTGCTGGTCACCTTGTACTGGGCGTAGATACTCAGCGCCACCGCTGGTATCAGCAACAGCAGGCTGGTGTAGAAGATGGGACTGCCGGTGTAGAACAAGTGCACTTCCTCCTCGAAAGCTGCGCGGCCGCAACCTCCGTGATCGCCAGGATTATAACACAGGTGCGCCGCCGGCGAATGCCGCCCGGCCCGTGCCGCCGGCGGTGTGACGGCGATGTGTCAGGTTTCCGGCTCCCGGTGGAGCAACTTTACCAGCCCCATGATCACCAGTACGAAGGTGATCTCCAGCAGCGTGTACCACAGGCGGGCCATGAAGGCAAAGGCGGTGGCGACGCCGGTGTTGTCGAAGGCGTAGCCCAGCGTGTAGGCGTAGACGCCCTCGCGCACCCCCAGGCCGCTGGGGGAGACGAAGAAGAGTACCGACACCAGCCAGGCCAGGGGGAAGCTGGCCATGCAAACCGGCAGGTCGGCGGTGTCGATCTGGCTGGTCACCGAGTGCGCCATGGCGAAGAGGGCGGTGCCGCCCACGATCCAGAAGAAACAGTAGTAGAGGGCGATGGCGATGACATCGCCGAAGGCCAGGAACTGCTCGATGGGCTCGCGCCCCAGCTTCACGAAGACGAAGTTGCCCACGGTGCCGATCACCCTGGGGTGCAGGCTCACCAGCGCCAGCACCGGCACCGTCAGGATCAGCCACACCATGTCCGATAGGTTCCTGATGGCGTCCCAGAAGGGCAGCGACACCGACAGCACGATGGCCGCCGAGGCGATCAGCGACACCTGCTCGTAGGCGACGCTGGTGAACGACACCCGCCGGGGCACGCCGTACGGTTTGATCATCACCACGCGGCCGACGATCATCAGTACGTTCCCGGGCACGTAACGCGCCAGCAGCGACTTGGCCCAGACGTAGAAACCCGGCAGGAAGGGAACCGGGAAGTTGAAGCGCCAGAGGATGATCAGCCAGCCGGCGGCGTGGCCGGAGTAGATCGCCGCCAGCAGCAGCAGGGAAAGGAGCAGCCAGGGAATGCTGAAGTCCCAGTCGTACTCGGTGATCGCCTGCCAGTCACGGACGACCACCCGCCCCAGGAAGAAAAAGACCAGGCCGATGATGATTACCTGCGCCGAAAGGCGCAGCCACTTCTTCTTGTGAAGCTCTATCTTTCCTCCCGCCATCCCCGCAAGGTTCACCGATCCCGCAAAGTATAGCTGAAGCCGGTGGAAATGTCTCCGGATGCCTGCGGCGCCAGGCCGCGGCGATGGGATATAATGCCGCAAGGGCGGTGACCACGGGCCGCGCACAGGCGCGGGGCAGCAGCGTCCGGAGGAGAATGGCCGTCACTCACCTGAAAAAACGGCGCGTGGGCGTGCTCATGGGAGGGCTCTCCCGGGAACGCGAGATATCGCTTCGCTCGGGGCGGAACTGCCTGGAGGCGCTGAAGAGGCTCGGTTACGATGCCGTGGGCATCGACGTGGGGCGCGACCTGGCGCGGGTGCTGAACGACCGGGGGGTGGAGGTGGCCTTCCTGGCGCTGCACGGCCGCTACGGCGAGGACGGTTGCGTCCAGGGCCTGCTGGAACTGATGGACATTCCCTACACCGGGTCGCGGGTGGCGGCGAGCGCCCTGGCGATGAACAAGGTTTTGAGCAAGGAAGTCGCCCTGCAGAACCAGGTTCCCACGCCGGCCTTCGTTTGCCCGGGCGGAGGTGAAGGCAACGGCGCTAAAACCGGCGAGGCCGGGGAGGGGTTGCGCTTCCCGGTGATGGTGAAGCCCCGCGAGGAAGGATCGAGCCTGGGCGTGGTCAAGGTCGACGCCCCGGGGGAGCTGGCGGCGGCGGTAGAGGAAGTGCGCCGCGGCTACGGGGAGCTCCTGGTGGAGGAGTTCGTCGACGGCACCGAGGTCACCGTGGGGCTGCTGGAGCGGGCGGGGAAGCTGCAGGCACTGCCGGTGCTGCAGCTGGAGCCGCGCTCCGGCTTCTACGATTTCGATGCCAAGTACCGGGAGGGCATGACCGATTTCATCCTTCCCGCCGAGATCCCGCCGGAGACGGCGGCCCGTTGCCAGGAGCTGGCCATGCGGGTGCACCGTGCCATCGGCTGCCGCGGTTTCAGCCGCGTGGATTTCCTCGTCGATGCCGGCGGGGAGCCGTGGTTCACGGAGATCAACACCCTGCCGGGGATGACGGACACCTCGGACCTGCCCGCGCAGGCACGCGAAGTCGGCATCGGGTACGACGAGCTGGTGGAGACGATGCTGGCCTCGGCGCTGCTTCCCTGAGCCGTTACCGGCGGCTCATTCGTGGTGGTCGCCGAAGCCGGTCTCCCGCAGGATGCCGATGGCTACCCTGTCGGCACGCACGTGGTAGCGGTTGGTGGCGATCGAGCGCTTGAGGCGCTGCAGCTTGAGCCGCCGCCGCTGATCACGGGTGCAAGGGGATTTTTCGTCGAAGGGAGTCATTTTGGGATCTTCCGGCTGTGGTCTCTATACTGGTATCGGATTCCACCGGCGGGCCGATGAGACCGGCCGGCGCCCCGGTAACGGCCCGGACGGGATGGGCAGCGGCGGATTGCACGGAGGCGGGTACCGATGAGCATTTTCAGGTTCGGTGGCCAGGCGGCCGGCAGCGAGGGTGTCCGCTTCCTGGCCGAGCACGGTTTCGATTTCGCCGACCTCAACCTCAACGAGCTGGGGAAGATCGAGGAAGAGGCGGCAGCGATCATCGACGTCGCCGCCGAAAGCGGCCTCTTCTTCGTTGCCCACGCGCCGGACGAGCGGGTGGACAACGACGAGGGGGTGGCGAAGATCGCCGCCGCGGTGAGGGCGGCGGAGCCGTTCCGCCCCCGGACGATCACCATCCACCCCATCCTGCGCTCACCCCAGAATACGCCCGAGTCCATC
>JAJRWQ010000004.1 GCA_024276735.1 Actinomycetes bacterium | reverse complement strand
TCGCTGGCGGCCGCCGCCGCGGCCGCCTGGCTGCTGCCCGTGGTGGGCCTGTTCCTGGGCGGCGTGGAAGGGGTGGCCGCCTGGGGCCTCTTGCACGTGCTGCCGGCACCGGTGACCGCGGCCCTGGTGCTCTCGCTGGCCCTGGTGCTCACCGGCCTGCATCACCTCGACGGCCTGGCAGACGTCGGTGACGCCCTGATGGCGAGGGGCGACGCCGCCCGCCGGCGCGCCGTGCTCAAGGACCGCACCCTGGGAGTGGGGGCGACGGCCGCCGTGGCGCTCACCCTGCTGGTCTCCTGGGCGGCGCTGGCCGCGGCCGCTGCCGCCGCCGGCGCGGTGACCGTGGCGGTGCTGGTGACCGCCGAGATCGGTGCCAGGTTCTCGCTGCTGCTGACTGCGGTGCTGACGCCGCCCTCGCACGCGGGCAGCGGCAGCGTTTTCATTACTGCCATCAAGGGCGCCCGCGGTGCCGCCGGCATCGCCATCTCCCTGGTGCTGCTCCTTGTTGCCGCGCCCCTGTTTCCCAGTGACTCACCCGCCGGCGGCGTGATCACGGTAGCCGCGGCCGCCGCGGCCGCCGCGGTGGTAGCGGCGGTAGTCTCGCTACTGGCCCGCCGCCGCTTCGGCGGCGCCGGCGGCGACCTCCTGGGTGCCTCGCTGGAATGGGGGCGGGCGGCGGTGCTGGTAGTGCTGGCGGCGGTGCTCTCATGAGCGGCGCCCGCAGCCAGGCACGGCCGGCGCCCGGCGGCCGTGCCGGTGCAGGATTTCCCCGTCCGCCCGAGAAAACCGGTTCAACTGCCTGGGGGCGAGAGAAAGGAGCTTCGGCGTGAAGGTGCCGGTAGCCAGGCGCAACCTGTTCTCGGATCCGGTGAGGCTGGCCATCAGCATCGGCGGGGTGGCGGTGGCCATCCTGCTGATCATCGTGCTCCTGGGCGTCTACGCCGGCTCGGTGCGGCAGATGTCCGCCTACGTGGACAACGTGGATGCCGACCTCTGGGTGGCGCAGGCGGGATCGCCGGACATGATCCACTCCTTCTCGGTGGTTCCCGCGGACATGGTGGACCAGCTGCGGGGCATGGAGGGAGTGGCAGCGGTCTACCCGCTCACCTCCCGCACCACCCTGGTGGACATCGGCGGCCAGAAGAACAGTCTCATCCTGGTGGGCTACGAGCCCGGCGGCGCCGGCGGCCCCTGGCAGATGCAGGAAGGCCGCGCCGATCCCGGCCCCGGCGAGATCGTCTGCGACCGCGTCACCATGCAGACCAACGGCCTCTCGTTGGGGGACACCATCACCATCGACGACCAGGACTACCGGATCGTGGGCGTCTCCCGCGACGCCACCATCATGGTGGCCCAGTACGCCTTCGTGGACATCGACGAGGCGCGCAAGGCCCTGGGGCCCAACCGCATCAACTTCATCCTGGTGAAGGCGGCCCCGGGCACCGACCTGGAAGCGCTGCGCCAGCGGATCGCCGAGGGCCATCCCCAGCAGACCGTCTTTACCAGCGCCGAGTTCTCCGAGAACAACGCCGCCGTCATCCGCGTGGGCATCCTGCCCATCCTGGCGGTGGTGGTGGGCATCGCCTTCATCATCGGCGTCGCCATCGTGGGCCTGGTGGTCTACTCGGCCACCCTGGAGAAGTACCGCGAGTACGGCGTGCTCAAGGCGGTGGGCGCCGGCAGCGGCGCCCTCTACCGCATCGTGCTCGAGCAGGCGCTGATCAGCAGCCTGATGGGTTACGCGGCAGGGGCGCTGGCATCGCTGCTGGTGGCCCGCCTCGTCGGCCGCATCGTGGTGCAGATCAGCGTGGCCTACTACTGGAAACACTTCGTCAGCGCCTTCGTGGCGGCGATCGTGATGAGCGTGATCGCCTCCTACGTGCCGGCGCGCAAGATCAACCGCATCGACCCGGTGATAGTGTTCAAGGCATGAGGGGAAACCGGTGAACGGGGACAGTCGGGAAAAGGTATTGGAGCTGGTCTCGGTGTCGAAGGTCTACGGCAGCGGCCGCACCGAGATCCGGGCCGTGGACGAAGTATCCTTTGCCGTCCGCGCCGGCGAGATCGTGCTGATCATGGGCCCGTCGGGGTCGGGCAAGACCACGCTGCTCTCCCTGGCCGGCGGGCTGCTCACCCCCACCGCCGGCGACGTGGTGATCGCCGGCAGCGTCCTCGGCAGTCTCTCCCGGAAGGATCTTTCCCACCTGCGGCTGCACCGCATCGGCTTCGTCTTCCAGGCCTTCAACCTGCTGGCGGGGCTCTCGGCGCTGGAGAACGTGGCCCTGGTGATGAACCTGGCGGGGCGTCGCGACGCCGGCGTGGAGCGCGACTCGCGGCGGCTGCTGGAGCGCCTGGGCCTGGGAGAGCGCCTGGACCACGTGCCCGCCGACCTCTCCGGGGGCGAGAAGCAGCGGGTGGCGGTGGCGCGGGCACTGGCCAACGACCCGCCGCTGATCCTGGCGGACGAGCCCACCGGCAACCTGGACTCGCGGTCGGGCCGGGAGGTGATGGCGATGATGACCGAGCTGGCGCGCGAGCGCGAGAAGGCGGTGGTGATCGTCACCCACGACAACCGCATCATGGGCATGGCCGACCGGGTGCTCTGGCTGGAAGACGGGCGCCTGCTGGAGGCGGAGCCCCCGGACGAAGCGGCCGGGAGAGAATAGCTCCCGGGCCTGTCAGTCACCGTCCGCGAGGGAGCGGGCGGCGGGGCCGCTGTCACCGGGAATGGTGAAACGGGCGTTGCCGAAGGCCACCGCCAGCTGGTCCGCCAGGCTGCCGATGGCTTCCAGCTCGCCGGCGAGGAAGGCGCGCTCGTCGTTGAAGGCCAGCGCCAGCCCGCCCACCACCTCGCCCTTGAAGAGGATGGGAGCGGTGGCGCGGCGGCTCTTCTCGCTCATCCCCAGCGAGGCCATGATCCGGCGTTCACCCTCGGTGGCGGCTGCCTCGTGCTCGTGCGTCAGCAGCTGCCTGGACTCGATCGCCCGCGCCAGCAGCATGTCGCGTTCCAGGTCCAGGTTTTCGAACTCCGCCAGCATCTCCTGCGGGTAGCCCATCAGGGCCAAGTTGACCAGCCGGTCGTTTTCCTGCTGGTAGCAGAAGATACCGGCCACGCCGCATCCCAGCTCGTTGTAGATCGATTCCAGTGCCTGGCGCGCGATGCGGGTGAGGTCGTTGGAGGCGGCGCAGGCGGCGGCCACCTTGCGCAGCAGCTCGGTGCGGGCCAGCTGCTTGCGGGTCTCGTCGTAGAGCATGGAGTTCTGCACCGCCATCGAGGCCCGGTCGGCCAGCACCTGGATCAGCCCCCATTCCCGGGCCGAGAAG
>JAJRWQ010000069.1 GCA_024276735.1 Actinomycetes bacterium | reverse complement strand
TCCCGCGAGGAGGTGTCCGTCCTGGAGCCGCTCACCCGCCAGCTGGGAGCGGTCATCGGCAGCGCGCGGGCGCTCCAGGAAGCACGCACCCTCTCGCTGGTGGACGGCCCCACCGGCCTCTACAACCACCGCTTTCTCTACGACGCCGTCCGGCGGGAGCTGGCGGGAGCGCGGCGGCGGCGCTCCTCGCTTTCGCTGGCGATACTGGGCGTGGGCGGCATCGAGGAGTTCGCGCGGCAGCACGGCGGCGGCAAGGACGAGCTGCTGGGGCTGCTGGCGGACGCCGTCAACGGCGCCGCCCGCGATACCGATACCGCCGCCCGTTACGGCGGCGGCGAGTTCGCGGTGCTGATGCCCGATGCCGTTCCCGGCGACGGCGGCGAGGAAGAGGACGCCGTGGCGGTCGCCCTGCGCATCCGCGAGGCCATGGAGGCGGTCTTGCGCCGCCAGGGCCTGGCCGGGGAAGAGGGAGCGGTTTCGGTGGGCATCGCTCACTGGCCGGGATACGCCCGTGACGCTGCCTCGCTGCTGGAGGGCGCGGAGTGGGCGCTGCGCCAGGCTGCCGGCGAGGAGGGGCGGCTGGCGGTGGCGGCGGCGGATTCCTGAGCGCCGCCACGGGCCGCCGACGGCGGCATTTGCTAGACTATTACTCCTGATGAAGATCTTCGTGGGCATCAGCGGCGCCAGCGGCGCCATCTACGCGGGCAGCCTGCTCCGCGCCCTCGACGGGCTCGGCCACGACTACACCGCCTGCTTCTCCGATCACGCGGTGGAGGTGCTGGCTTCCGAGGCGGGGGAGGGCGACCCCGCACGCGAGCGGGTGCTCGAGCGTTTCGCCGGCGAGTGGGGCATCGCGCAGCTGGCGCAGCGAACCATCTCCCCCGACGAGATGGGCAGCGCCTTTGCCAGCGGCAGCCACCTGGCGCAGGCGGCGGTGATCTGTCCCTGCTCCATGTCGACCCTGGCCTGCGTCGCCGGTGGCATCACCATGAACCTGATTCACCGCGTCGCCGACGTGATGCTCAAGGAATCACGCCCGCTGGTGCTGGTGCCCAGGGAGACGCCGCTGGGCGAGACGCACCTGGCCAACATGCTCAGGGTGAAGCGGGCGGGCGCCATCCTGGTGCCGGCGATGCCGGCTTTCTATCACCGGCCGCGCCGGATCGAGGATCTCGCCGACTTCATCACCGGCAAGGTGCTCGATGTCCTGGGCGTGGAACACGACCTGTTTGCCCGCTGGCAGGGGGCCCGGTGAGCGCGGTGACGGAGCCGAGGCCGGCGCGCGTGCGCGAGATGTTCGGCGGCATCGCCCGCCGCTACGACCTGATGAACACCATCATGACCGGCGGCCTGCACCACCGCTGGCGCCGCCTGGCGGTGGCGGCGGCGGCGCCGGCGCCGGGAGACCGGGCGCTCGATGTCTGCTCGGGAACCGGGGACCTGGCCTTTGCCCTGGAGGGAAAGGTGGGGCCGTCGGGGGCGGTGGTGGGCGTCGATTTCAGCCGGCGCATGCTGGCGGTGGCAAAGCAGAAGGCCCACCGGCGGGGTTCCGGCGTCGAATTTCAATGGGGCGACGCCACCGACCTCGATTTCGAGGACGACTCTTTCGACGTGGTGACGGTGGGGTTCGGCGTGCGCAACATTCCCCGGCTCCAGCGGGCTTTCGCGGAAATGGCCCGGGTCACCCGCCCCGGGGGGCGGGTGGTCTGCCTGGAGATCACCAGGCCGGAGAGGCAACCCTTCCGCGGCTTCTACGGCATCTGGTTCGACAGGCTGGTGCCGGCCGTGGGGCGCGCCGTCTCCCGGCACGGCTCCGCCTACGCCTACCTGCCGCAGTCGGTGCGCCGCTTCCCGCCGGCGCCGGAGCTGGCGCGGGTGATGGAGGATGCCGGCCTCGCGGACGTGCATTACCGCCTGCTGGCCGGGGGGATCATCGCCATTCACCGGGGGCTGGCATGAGCATGAGCAGGATACGACACGACACCGGGCTGGCCGGGGTTGCCGGCGAAGAGGCCCTCCAGGAATTTCGCAGCCGCTACCTGCCGCGCCTGGAGCCGCAGCTGGCGGAGTGCGAGCGGCGGCTGGCGGCGGTGACCGGGCGCCCCGGGGGAGTGCTCTCGGAGGCCAACGACATGACGCTCTCCGCGGGCGGCAAGCGCCTGCGGCCGGTGCTGGTATTTCTTTTCGCCGCTGCCGGCGACGGCATCGGTGACGCCCATTACGCCGCCGCCGCGGCGGTGGAGATGGTGCACATGGCGACGCTGGTGCACGACGACGTGCTCGACGCCGCCGACCTGAGGCGCGGCCAGCCGACGGTGCTGGCGCGCTACGGTGCCCCGGTCAGCACCGCTGCCGGCGACTACCTGTTCGCCGCCGCCTTCGAGACGCTGGCCGCCGCCGGCTCACCCGAGGCCGTGGCCATGCTGGCGCGCACCAGCCTCGAGCTCAGCCGGGGCGAGCTGCTGCAGATGGGGGCCGCCGGCGATCTCACCCTCACGCAGCACGGCTACGAGGAACGCTGCCTGCTGAAGACGTCCAGCCTCTTTGCCACCTCCTGCCGCCTGGGGGCCCTGCTGGCGGGCGCTGCCCCCGCCGACGTGGAGGCGGCGGGAAGGTACGGCCGCTACCTGGGGCTGGCCTTCCAGATAGCGGACGACATCCTCGATTTCTCTTTCGATACCGAGAAGACGGGAAAACGCTTCGGCACCGACCTGCGCGACGGCACCGTCACCCTGCCCCTGATCATGGCCCTGGAGCGGGACCAGGGCCTGGCCCGGCTGCTGGAATCGTCACCGGGGGAAGAGGGGGTGGAGAGCATCTGCCGGCGGGTACGCGACAGCGGCGCTCTCGACCAGGCGCGCCGGCGCGCGCTGGAATACATTCGCAGCGCCCGCGAGGCGCTGGCGGGCATGTCCGCCCGCACCGACCGCTACCCGCTGGAGCTGATAGCGGCGGCGACGGTGGATCGCAGCGCCTGAACGGGCAGGCTAGGACTGGAGGCAAGCATGATTCGGGTAATGGTTGTGGGGGCACTGGGCAAGATGGGGCGCGCCACCTGCGGCGCCGTGGCCGGCGCGGACGACATGGAGCTGGCGGCGGCGGTGGATCCGGCGCTTGCCGGCCGGCCAGAGGGAGCCAGCGGTGCGCGCCGCGATCATGCCTCGCTCGCGGAGGCCCTGGAGGCCGGCGGCGTGGACGTGGCCGTGGACTTCACTACCCCGGCGGCGGTTTTCGACAACATCGTCGCCTGCCTTGACCACGGTGTGCATTGCGTGGTGGGCACCACCGGGCTGGGCGCGGAGCAGCTGGAGGAGATCGGGCGGCGCGCGGCAGCCGGCGACGCCAACTGTTTCCTGGCGCCCAACTTCGCCATCGGCGCCGTGCTGATGATGCAGGCCGCGCGCGCCGCCGCCCGCTACCTGCCGGATTGCGAGATCGTGGAGCTGCACCACGACCGCAAGCTGGACGCGCCGTCGGGCACCTCGCTGCGCACGGCGGAACTGGTCGCCGAGGCGCGGGAGAAAGAGGGAAAACCCCCCAGCCCGGAAGGACACGCCGCGCGGGGCTTTGTTCACCGGGGGATCCCCATCCACAGCGTGCGCCTGCCGGGGCTGGTGGCGCACCAGGAGGTGATCTTCGGCGGCAGCGGCCAGACGCTCAGCATCAGGCACGATTCCATCTCCCGCGAGTCCTTCATGCCCGGGGTGCTGCTGGCCGTGCGCCGCGTGGCCGGCCTCGACGGCATGGTGGTGGGGCTGGAGAAGCTCCTCTGAATCTGACATAATAACTTTCTCATGGAGAACTTCGGCGAAATAATCACCGCCATGGTGACCGCCTTCGACGGGGAAGGGGCCGTGGACTACGAGGGGACCGCGGCGCTGGCCACCTGGCTGGTGGAGAACGGTTCCGACGGGCTGGTGGTCTGTGGCACCACCGGTGAATCGCCCACGCTCACCGACGATGAAAAGCTGGGCCTGTTTTCCGCGGTGATCGAGGCCGTGGGCGACCGGGCGCCGGTGATCGCCGGAACCGGCTCCAACGACACCGCCCACAGCATCGAGCTGACGCGCAAGGCCGCGGACCTGGGCGTGGACGCGGTGCTGCTGGTCACCCCTTACTACAACAAGCCGCCGGCGGCGGGCCAGCTGGCCCACTTCCGGGCGATTGCGGCGGCCGCCGACGTGCCGGTGATCCTCTACAACATCCCCGGCCGCTGCGGCGTCAACGTGGAGCCGGAAACGCTGGCGGAGCTCAACCAGGTGGAGAACATCGTCGCCGTCAAGCAGGCCAACCCCGACCTGGAGCAGACGCGGCGGCTGATGGAGCTCTGCGACATGGGAGTATACGCCGGCAACGATGACATGCTGCTCCCCCTGGTGGAGATGGGGGCTCTGGGCGGCATCTGCGTGGCCTCGCACCTGGTGGGCAGGCAGATGAAGGAGATAGTAAACCTGTACCGCGCCGGCAGGCAGGAAGAGGCGCGCCGGCTCGATGAATCGCTGCGGCCGCTGTACGCCGAGCTGTTCACCCTCACCAACCCCATCCTCATCAAGGCGGCGCTCAACATGCTCGGCCACGAGGTGGGCGGCCTGAGGCTGCCGCTGGTGGCTGCCACGGAGGCGGAGACCGCCGGCCTGCGCCGGGTGCTGGAGCAGCTTTCGCTCGCCGGCAGCAACGCCTGAGCGGCCGCGTCGAGGTGGCCGGCCGGAAGGATTTGGGCGGCGCCGCTAGAAGTCTAGACCAGGGAAAAATCGCAACCGGGTCGTGCCGGCCGCCGGGCGGTGCGGGCCGGGGCTGGATCACCGCGTTGCCTTCTGTTCAGCAATCATTCAGAGAGCCGCAATGGCCGGACGTACATTGAGGATAATCCCCCTGGGTGGCCTGGGGGAGATCGGCAAGAACATGATGGTGTTCGAGTACGGTGGCCGCCTGCTGGTCATCGATGCCGGCATCATGTTCCCCCGTGACGAGCTGCTGGGGATCGACCTCATCCTGCCCGATTTCTCCTTCCTGCGCGAGCGCGCCGACCAGCTGGAGGCGGTGCTGCTCACCCACGGTCACGAGGACCACGTGGGGGCGCTCCCCTTCCTGCTGCGGGAGATCAACGTTCCCGTCTACGGCACCCGGCTGACCCTGGGGCTGGCGAAGAACAAGCTGGAAGAGCACGGCCTCGCCGGCAGCGCCGACCTCCGGGAAGTGAGCGAGGACGAGCCGGTGGACATCGGCCCCTTCCACTGCGATTTCATCAGCGTCGCCCACAGCATTCCCGACGGCGTGGGGGTGGCGGTGACCACGCCGGTGGGCACGGTGGTGCACTCGGGCGACTTCAAGCTGGACCCGCACCCCATCGACGGCCGGCGTACCGACATGGGCAAGTTCGGCGAGCTGGGGGCCAAGGGCGTGCTGCTGCTACTCTCCGACAGCACCAACGCCGAGTACGAGGGCGTCACCGGCCCGGAGAAATCGGTGGGCAAGACCCTGGACGAGATCTTCAACCAGGCGCCGGGCAGGATCATCGCTGCTTCCTTTGCTTCCCACATTCACCGCATCCAGCAGGTGGTGAACATCGCCCGGCGGCACCGGCGGAAGCTGACCATCGTCGGGCGCTCGATGGTGAAGAACACCCAGATCGCCCGCGAGCTGGGATACCTGAAGATTCCCGACGACATGATCATCGGCCTAAACGAGGTGAACGACTACCGCCCCTCCAAGGTACTGATCCTCTCCAGCGGCAGCCAGGGAGAGCCGCTTTCCGCCCTTTCGCGGATGGCGGCCGGGGATCACAAGAAGGTGAAGCTGGAGCCCGGCGACACGGTGATCATCTCGGCGCGGCCGGTGCCGGGCAACGAGGTGAGCGTGCACAAGGTGATCAACCGCCTGTTCAAGGCCGGGGTAGAGGTGGTTTACGAGTCGGTGGCGCCGGTGCACGTCTCCGGCCACGCGGCCCGGGAGGAGCTGAAGATGCTCATCAATCTCACCCAGCCGCGCTATTTCATGCCCATTCACGGCGAGCACCGGCACCTGCATTTCCACGCGCGCCTGGCCCGCGAGCTCGGCGTCAGCCGCAAGCACGTGATCACCGCCGTCAACGGTGACGTGGTGGAGCTCTCGCGGGGCCGCGTGGCCATCAGGGACAGCATCGACGTGGGGATGGCCTTCGTCGACGGCCTCGACGTGGGCGACATCCAGGACGTGACCCTGCGTGACCGCCGCAAGCTGTCGCGCGACGGCACCTTCATCGTGGTGGCGCCGGTGCGCGAACAGGACGGCTCGATCATTTCCCGGCCGGACATCACCGCCAAGGGTTTCGTGTACATGGGTGACCGGCGCCGGCTGATGAAGGAGGTGGCGGCCCAGGTGGAGGACGTGCTCGACGAGAGCGCCCGGCAGGGAGTCAGCGACCCGGAGCTGCTGCAGGAGCACATTCACCGGCGGCTGGCGAAGTTCCTCTACAAGAAGACCAAGAAGCGGCCGCTGATCCTGGCCCTGGTGGTGGAGGTATAGGTGCCGCCGCGGGGCGCCGGACGCGCCGGGGAGGTCTGATCGTGGCCGGAACGGCCAGACGGAGCAAGAAGAAGGGAAAGGGCACGAAGCCGGGCCGCCGGCAGCAGCGGCGCCCGGACGGGGACAACCGCCGCCTGCGGGAGCTGGCGGGGCTGGGGGTCTTCGCGCTCGGTCTCTTCATGGCGGCGCTGCTCTACGCCGGCTGGTGGGGAGGCCTGGTGGGAGGCGCCATGGAGGGAGCGGCACGCTGGCTGTTCGGCGTGCTGGCGTACCTGTCGCCGCCGGCGCTCTGGATCACCGGCTTCTACCTGGTTTTTCCCGATGCTCCCCGCGGCTCGCGCTCCTTCCAGGTGGGCATCGGCCTGGCGGTGGCGTCGCTGTTCCTCTCCGCGGCCGCGGGTGCCTTCGGCCTTTTCGGTGGCGGCGGCGACGCTGCCTTCTCTGCTGGTTACATGAGCAGCCACGGCGGCTTGGTGGGAGAACTGCTCTACCGTCCCACCACCATGCTCATCGGCGACGTGGGCAGCACCATCGTCGCCGTCTTCCTGATGCTGGCGGCCGTCTTCCTGGTATCGGGTGCCTCGGTCAAGGCAGTGCTCGCTGCCGGCGGCAGGGGGGCCCGCCGTGCCGCTGCCGGCGCCCAGGAGACCACGCGGCGCGTGAGCCGTACCCTTTCCGAGCGGCAGCAGCGGGAGGATTCCCCTCCCGCCGAAAGTGCCTCGCCAGCGCCTCCCGCCGTAGCGGCGGCAGGCAGCGCCGGCCCCATCGACGGCGCCGAAAGTTTCCCCGATCTCTTCACGGCCGCGGGCAGCGGCGAAGAGGCAGTGGCGGCGACGGAGGCCGGTGCCGGCAGCGCCGGGCCCGATACGGCGACGCTGGTGCTGGAGCCGGAGGAGGAGCCGCTGCAGGAGCAGCTGTTTCCCGACGAGGCGGTTGCCGGCGAGGGGGAGGACGCGGACGAGGAGGCGGAAGAGTACGTGCCGCCGGACCCGGAGGTGCTGCGCAAGAGCGGCGGCAAGGCCGGCGCCGAGGCGGAGGGCAGCGACCGCATCAGCCGCGTGCTGGGGGAGACGCTGGCCAGCTTCGGCATCGAGGCCAACGTGGTGGGCATCGTCTCCGGCCCCCGGGTGACCCGCTACGAGCTGCAGCTGGCGCCGGGGATCAAGGTCTCCCGGGTGACCAGCCTCAAGAACGACATCGCCTACGCGCTGGCCACTACCGACATTCGCATCCTGGCGCCGATCCCCGGCAAGTCGGCGGTGGGGGTGGAGGTGCCCAACCTGAGGCCCAACGTGGTCACCCTGGGCGACATCTACCGCGATTTCCCCGAAGGCGCCGGTCCGCTGATGGTGTGGCTGGGCAAGGACATCGCCGGCAAGCCGGTGTACGCGGACCTGGCGCAGATGCCGCACCTGCTGGTGGCGGGCACCACTGGCTCGGGAAAGAGCGGCAGCATCAACTGCATGATCTCCTCCATCCTGCTCCGGTGCAACCCGGACGAGGTGAAGATGATCCTCATCGACCCCAAGCGGGTGGAGCTCAGCCACTTCGAGGGCATTCCCCACCTGCTGACGCCGGTGGTGACGGTGATGAAGGAGGCGGCCAACGTGCTCGCCAACCTCATCGACGAGATGGAGTCGCGTTACGCCCAGATGCAGCTGGCCAAGGCGCGGCACCTGGACGAGCTCAACCGGGTGCGGCGCCGGCGCGGCCAGAAGCCGCTGCCGTACATCCTGCTGGTGGTGGACGAGCTGGCCGACCTGATGATGGTCTCTCCCGCCGAGGTGGAGGACGCCATCATCCGCCTGGCGCAGAAATCGCGCGCGGTGGGCATCCACCTGGTGCTGGCGACCCAGCGCCCGTCGGTGGACGTGATCACCGGCATGATCAAGGCCAACGTGCCCTCGCGCATCGCCTTCGCCGTCTCTTCCCAGGTCGATTCCCGGGTGATACTCGACACCACGGGGGCCGAGAGCCTGCTGGGCCAGGGGGACATGCTCTTCCGCCCCCTGGGTTCGTCGGAGCTGCAGCGGATACAGGGGGCGTACATCACCGAGGAGGAGATCAAGCTGCTCACCGATCGCTGCAAGGCACAGCGGCGCCCGGACTTCTGCCCCGAGCTGCTGGAGAGCAAGGAGGAAGAGGAAGAGGAGGAACGCCTGCCCGCCGACGAGGACGAGCTGCTGCCGGAGGCCATGCAGCTGGTGGTGGCCAGCGGCACCGCCTCGGTTTCCTTCCTGCAGCGGCGCCTGCGCGTCGGCTACACCCGTGCCGGCCGCCTGATCGACATGCTGGAGAAGCGGGGTGTGATCAGCGGCTACGAGGGCAGCAAGCCGCGGCGGGTGCTGATCGACGAGGCGGGGCTGGAGCAGCTGCTGGAGCAGGATTCGGGTGCCGATGAAGAGGACGGGGAAACGGCCGGGGGCGACGGCTTCGAGAGCGATGGTACCGGGCCGGAGGCGCTGGGGGAAGGGGAGGCAGGTGACGGGCCGGATGGCCCGTTTGCCGCGCCATCGCTGGAGGATGACGAAGGCAGCGGGGAAGAAGGGTATAGAATATGATCGTGGCCGCCCGTTACGGCGGCCGTCTCGGTACCGGGCGACCGCGGCCTTCCCCGGGCGGACCGTTCCAGGGGGCGTTCCCGTTTTGCCGCCGCCAGGGCACATGCCGGCCGCCCCGGGTGAAAGGGATGGACGGATTTCAGGATGGCCGGCGGAAGCAACGATGAAAAAGGGACCGGCGGCAACGCTGCTTCGACGCCACCGCGGGTGAAGCTCCGCGTCGGCGTGGGCGTGGCCATCGGTACCGTTTCCCTGCTGCTCTACACCATCACCCTGGCGCCGGACATCCTCTCCCACGACGTGGCCGACTGGCAGGGGGCGGCGGCGGTGGCCGGCATCGGACACCCCCCCGGTTCGCCGGCCTACACGCTGGTGGGCTGGCTGTTCACCCTGGTGCCGCTGGGCAGTGTCCCCGAGCGGGTGAACTTTCTCTCGGCGGTGGTGGGCGCCGCCGGCGTGGCGGCGCTCTACTGCTTCATCCTGCTG
>JAJRWQ010000068.1 GCA_024276735.1 Actinomycetes bacterium | reverse complement strand
CGGCGGCCCGGTGGAGGTGAAGGCCTACGTCCAGAGCGGCAGCTGGTCCAATCCCGCCGACCGCCGCCAGGTGATCGCCTCCCAGCGGGTGCTCTACTACGATTACTTCAACGAGGTGGTGGGGACCGGATTCTAGACGCTGGATAACAACAGACTCTGGACTCTGGACGCTGGACGCTGGACGCTGGACGCTGGATAAAACCTTCTACTCTCGTTTCCACACGAAGACACGAACGTTTTGGTCCAGCATCCAGAGTCCAGAATCCAGCATCCGGAATCCAGACCCACTGTCCAGGGGCAGGGTCTGAGTTGGATGGTGGATGGTGGATGGTGGACTTTGGATAAAACCCCCAACTCCCGTTCCCACAACGAGACCCGAGCGATTTGGTCCAGCATCCAGAGTCCAACATCCAGCATCCAGAATCCAGCATCCGGAATCCAGATCCACTGTCCAGGGGCAGGGTCTGAGTTGGATGGTGGATGGTGGATGGTGGACTTTGGATAAAACCCCCAACTCCCGTTCCCACAACGAGACCCGAGCGATTTGGTCCAGTGTCCAGCATCCAGAATCCAGCATCCGCTTTCTTGCAAACCCGCCTCCTTGCGTCTAACCTAGGGTAACGCAAGCAACGACGGGGATGGTCATGAGCCGCGACCACCAGAAAGAGGAATCCCTGCTGTCGGTCCCGCCGCAACACCCTTCGCGACCCTCCTGGGACGAGTACTTCTTCCAGATCGCCCGCCAGGTGGCGACGCGTTCCACCTGCCTGCGCCGGCAGGTGGGGGCGGTGCTGGTGAAGGAGAAGCGCATCCTGGCCACCGGCTACAACGGCGCTCCCCGGGGCATTCGCCACTGCATCGACGTGGGCTGCCTGCGCGAGCAGCTGGGCGTGCCCTCCGGCGAGCGGCACGAGCTCTGCCGGGCGCTGCACGCGGAGCAGAACGCCATCGCCCAGGCGGCGCTGCACGGGGTGAAGATCGAGGGCGCATCCATCTACTGCACGCACCAGCCCTGTTCCCTCTGTGCCAAGATGATCATCAACGCCGGCATCGTCGCCGTCTACTTCGACGAGGGGTACCCGGACGAGCTGGCGTCGTCGCTGCTGGACGAGGCGGGCGTGGAGCTGCATCGCATGGAGGTCTGAGACGGGCATGGGCACCCTGATCGAATTCTTCGTCCGCGACGAGGCCGCCGCCGTCTTCGCCTTCGTGCTGGCGGCGGTGATCGTGCTCTTCATCACCCCCACGGTGACCAACATCGCCCGCCGCGTGGGCGCCATGGACGAGCCCGACCGGCGCAAGATCCACGAGGACCCGGTGCCGCGCCTGGGAGGCCTGGCCATCTACTTCGGCTTCATCATCCCGGCGCTGCTCTTCCTGCCGCTCACCAACCAGATGAAGGGAGTGCTGCTGGGGGCCACGGTGGTGACCCTCTTCGGCGCCGTGGACGATTTCCGGGGCACGGGGCCGCTGGTGAAGTTCACCGGCCAGTTCATCGCCGCCGGCTTCCTGGTCTACTACGGCATCCGCATCGACTACCTCACCCTGCCCTTCTTGGGCACCGTGGAGCTGGCGCCGGCATTGGCGGTACTGCTGACGCTGCTCTGGGTGGTGGTGCTGGTGAACATCTTCAACTTCATCGACGGCATGGACGGGCTGGCCGCCGGCGTGGCCACCATCGCCGCCGTCACCTTCTCCATCATCGCCATCTCCCTGGGGCGCTCGGAGGCGGCCATCCTGGCGGCGGTGCTCGCCGGCACCACCACCGGCTTCCTGCGCTACAACTTCCACCCGGCCTCGATCTTCATGGGCGATTCCGGCTCCATGCTCCTGGGCTTCGTGATGGCGGCGGTGACCGTGGGCGGCGTGCTCAAGAGCGTGGCCACCGTCACCCTGATCCTGCCGCTGCTGATCCTGGGCATCCCCATCTTCGACCTGGCGCTCGCCATTCTCAGGCGGGCCAAGAACAAGCGCTCCATCTTCCAGCCCGACCGGGGCCACCTGCACCATCGCCTCTTCAACATCGGCTTCTCCCAGAAGGAGGCGGTGCTGGTGCTCTACGGCTGGTGCCTGCTCACCAGCTCGCTGGCGCTCTCCATGCGCTTCGCTCCCCGTTTCGTGACCGTGATCCTCACCGTGGTGGTGATCGCCACCAGCCTCTATCTGGTTTACTTACTGGAGATATTAAAGATTCGCACGCGTCGGAGCGCCCGTTTGCGATAGTATTTGCGCATACCCCGGGGGGCTCTTTACGCCGCGAAGAGAGCATGATATACTGACGCGGTTTTTAATTTGCCTGACAAGAAGGCAGGAAAGAAAATCGGGTGGGGGAGAAGCTCCTCTGGATGGGAGTGGATAACTTTCTATCTGCTCGGAGGGGTTTTTTTAGGCACCGCTTGCGGGTTTGGCATCGACTACCTGGTCGGCACCGTCCCGCTCTTCCTGATAGTGGGCATCTTCGCGGGGTTCGCGTTGGGCCTCTACGGTGTGTACAAGCGCATGTAGGGTAGATGCCTCGAGAGGCGAAAGGAAGGCTGCCATCAGCGGCAAGATTACGACAGTAATGATGTTGTTGCTCGCATCCGGCATGCTGGCCGGCATCCTCTACCGGCCGCTGTTGGTGCCCTGGCTGCTGGCGTCGGGCCTGTTTCTCTTCAACTATGCCGCGTCGCTGCTCTTCCTCAAGGGCATGACCCGGCTGGGAACGGGTGCGGCCGCCGGCCTGGCGGTGGTGAGCTTCCTCCTGCGCTTCGTGTTGCTGGGGGCATCGCTGGTGGCGGTGGCGCTGGTGTGGCCCGACCGCCTGGTGATGACGGCGGTGAGCTTCCTGGTGATCTATACCCTGTTCTTCGCCCTGGAGACGGCGGTCAATCTTCGCAGCAGCAAGGGTGATTCCACGGCGCAGGGAGGTGAGGCATGAGCGCGGAGGGCGGAAACCTCAACCCGGCGGACGAATTCGAGCACGCCGTACACCCCATCAGCATCGGCGGCCACGAGCTCAGCTTCCACGTGGGTCCCATCGACATGTCCATCACCACGGTGGTGCTCTACCTCTGGATCGCCGCGGCGCTGGTGGTGGTACTGTTCGTGGGCCTGGCGCGGGTGGCCAAGCTGATGCCCGACCGCAAGCAGGTGATCATCGAGTCCTTCTACGAGTTCATTCGCGACGGGCTGGTGGGCGCGGCCATGCCTGCGGAGGTGATCAAGACCTGGTTCCCGTACATTGCCACGCTCTTCACCTTCATTCTCTTCAACAACCTCATCGGGCTGGTGCCCCTTCCCCTCTCGCTCATCGACGAGGGCTGGGCCAAGAACCTGCCCGAGTTCAAGACCTACGCCGCCACCTCCAACCTCAACGTGACGGTGACCCTGGCGCTGATGACCTTCGTGCTCACCCATTACTCGGGGATCAAGCATAACGGCGCCTTCAGGTACTTCAAGAACTGGGTGCCCACGACGGCGCCGCTGGTAATGAAGCCGCTGCTGTTCATCCTTCACGGCTTCAGCGAGATTTTCAAGGTGGTTTCGCTCTCGGTACGACTCTGGGCAAACATGCTGGCGGGGCACATCGTCATCCTCGTCTTTTACTCGTTGATCTTCATGCTTTCGATCGAGCTGGCCTTCATGGCGCTGTTCATCGAGGCGGGAGTAGTGGCAGTGAGCCTGTTCGAGATATTCGTGGCCGGCATCCAGGCGTTCATCTTCGCCATCCTGTCGGCTGTCTATATTGGTGGCGCGATCCACCAGGAACACTAGCAAAGCGGATGCTGGACCCCGGACTCCGGGCGCCTGCTGAAAGGGCCGCCGGTCTCCGGGTCCAACTTCCAAGGTGACGAAGGGAGGTCAGTTCATGGACAACAAGGGATTGGCTCTGCTGGGGGCCGGTTTCGCCATCGGCTTTGGTGCCATCGGGCCGGGCGCGGGCATCGGCTACCTCGTGGGCAAGAGCGTGGAGGGTATCGCCCGCCAGCCGGAGGCGTCGGGTGACATCCGCACCACGATGTTCATCGGCATCGGCGTGACCGAGGCAGTGGCGCTGTACGCGCTGGTGATCTCGATTCTGCTTATCTTCGTTGCCTAGGCAGGTGGCGAAGCACCCGCGGGCGGTCCGGCCGGGCCGCCGCGGCAGACGTTACCGCCCCGGCGGTCTACGGGAGGTGCTAACCAAGAAGACATGCTAGATATCGTACCTGGATTGATGATTTGGACCGTGATCACGTTCGTGATCGTGCTTCTGGTGCTCAAGAAGTTTGCCTTCGGTCCCATCCAGAACATGATCGACCAGCGGCGCCAGGCCATTGCCGAGAGCATCGAGGCCGCGGAGGAGACCCGCCGCGAGGCGGAGCGGCTGCTGGCGGAATACCGCGAGAGCATCGCCAACGCCAAGCGCGAGGCCGAGGAGATCATCGAGCGCGCCCACAAGGTGGGCGAGTCCACCAAGGCCGAGATCGTCGAGGAGGCCCGGCAGCAGGCCCACAAGGAAGTCGAGGACGCCCGCAAGCAGGTGGAGCGGGAGACGCGCAAGGCGATCCAGGAGCTCAAGGACGAGATCGCCGAGCTGGCAATCCTGGCGGCGGGGAAGGTGGCCTCCAAGAGCATCGACCGCGAGGACCATCTGCAGCTGGTGAACGAGGCGCTGGCAGAGGTCGACTTCGACGAGCTGGCTTCCGGAGGCGACTGAACTTGGCCGAGTCCGAGATAGCAGCCGTCTACGCGCGGGCGCTCTTCGAGGCCGCCGAGGACGCGGGGACCCTGGAGTCCACCGCGGCGGACCTGGCGGCGTTTGCCGAGGCCATGCGCGCGTCGAAGGAGCTCACCGCGGTGATGCGCAACCCGCAGGTGGACTCGGCCGTGAAGAAGAAGATCGTCGCCGAGCTCACCGAGGGCGGCGACGAGATCTTCGTCAACGGTCTCAAGCTGCTGATCGACAAGCTGCATGCGGATCTCGTCCCCGAGGTCAACGAACGCTTCCAGGAGCTGTTCCGGGAGCAGCAGGGAGTGATCGAGGTGGAAGTCACCTCGGCAGTGGAACTGGACGAGAAGACCAGGGAGGGCATCCGCAAGCGCATCGAGCAGGCCACCAGCAAGCAGGTGGAGATGAAGGAATCGGTGCGTGAAGACATCATCGGCGGACTGGTGCTAAGGTTCGGAGCCATAATCGTGGACGGGAGCCTGCGGGCGAAACTGGAGCAGCTGCGCGCCAGGCTCGCCCAGGCGAAGATAGGGAGTGAGGATAGCTTTGAAACTGCGTCCTGAAGAAATCACCGCGGTTCTCAAGAACCAGATAGAGAACTACGAGGCCCAGGTGGAGGTCGAGGAGGTGGGCCGGGTCCTCGAGGTCGGCGACGGTATCGCCCGCGTCCACGGCCTGGAGAAGGTAATGGCCTCGGAGATGCTGGAATTTCCCCACGACGTGGTGGGGCTGGCGCTCAACCTCGAGGAGGACAACGTCGGCGTGGTGCTGATGGGCGAGGATACGCTGGTGTCCGAGGGCGACATCGTCAAGCGTACCGGCCGCGTGATGAGCGTGCCCGTGGGCGAGGCCCTGGTGGGCCGCGTGGTGGACGCCCTGGGCCGCCCCATCGACGACAAGGGCCCCATCGAGACCGACAAGTACCGGCCGGTGGAATTCAAGGCCCCCGGCGTGGTGGAGCGGCAGCCGGTGGATACGCCGCTGCAGACGGGCCTCAAGGCCATCGACGCCATGATCCCCATCGGCCGCGGCCAGCGCGAGCTGATCATCGGCGACCGCCGTACCGGCAAGACGGCCATCGGCGTCGACACCATCATCAACCAGAAGGGGCAGGACGTCATCTGCATCTACGTGGCCATCGGCCAGAAGGCCTCCAACGTCGCCAGCGTGGTGCAGAAGCTGGAGCAGCACGGGGCGATGGACTACACCATCGTGGTAATGGCCTCGGCTTCCGAGCGCGCGCCACTCAAGTACCTGGCCCCGTTCTCCGGTTGCGCCATGGGCGAGTACTTCTGCTACGAGGGGCGCGACGCCCTCTGCGTCTACGACGACCTTTCCAAGCATGCCGACGCCTACCGGCAGATGTCGCTGCTGCTCAGGCGCCCGCCGGGACGCGAGGCCTACCCGGGTGACGTCTTTTACCTGCACTCCCGCCTGCTGGAGCGCGCCGTGCGCATGCGCGACGACCTCGGCGGCGGCTCGCTGACGGCGCTGCCGGTGATTGAGACCCAGGCAGGTGACGTCTCGGCGTACATTCCCACCAACGTCATCTCCATCACCGACGGCCAGATCTACCTGGAGCCGGACCTGTTCTACGCCGGCGTGCGGCCCGCCATCAACGTGGGTATCTCCGTCAGCCGCGTGGGCGGCAACGCCCAGATCAAGGCCATGAAGAAGGTCGCGGGCATGCTGCGCCTCGACCTTGCCCAGTACAACGAGCTCAAGGCCTTCGCCCAGTTCGGCTCCGAGCTGGACGCCCAGACCCAGGCACAGCTCGCCCGCGGCGAGCGCATGGTGGAGGCCCTCAACCAGGGACAGTACGTGCCCATGCCGGTGGAAGAGCAGGTGGCGGTCATCTTCGCTGCCACCCAGGGCTTCCTGGACAGCATCGAGGTGGAGCGGGTCAAGGACTTCAACGACGGCCTGCGTGATCGGCTGCGCAGCGAGCACGAGGACATCCTTGCCGCCATCCGCGAGGAGAAGGACATCTCCGAGGAGACGGACAAGAAGCTGCGGGCGGCGCTGGAGAGCTACATCAGGGACTTCGCCGCCGACGGGGAAGACGAGATGTCGCTGCCGGCCCAGCAGGCGTCCGGCGACGAGTAAGGGGGAAAGGCGAGCAGGTACTGACAGATGGCCCAGCTGCAGGACATAGCCCGGCGGATAGCCTCCGTCACCAACACCCACAAGACCACCAGGGCGATGGAGATGGTGGCCGGCGCCCGCCTGCGCCGTGCCCAGGCGCGCATCGAGGCACTGAGGCCTTACGCCGAGCGCATGATCGAGCTGATGCAGGAGGTGGCGCGCCACGCCGACACCGGCGAGCAGTTCCCCCTGCTGCAGGTCCACGAGGAGGAAAAGCGGGTGGGCATCGTCATGCTCACCGGGGACCGCGGCCTCGCCGGCGCCTTCAACGCCAACATCCTCAAGCGGGGCATGGAGCTCTACGAGCAGGTGAAGTCCGAGGGCAAGGAGCCGGTGTGGATCGTCATCGGCCGCAAGGGCGTCTCGGCGCTGCGCTTCCGCGGCCATACCCTGGCCGAGGCCATCGAGGGCATCACCGACAGGCCCAAGTACACCGATGCCGCCGGCATCGCCCAGCACATCGTGCGCATGTACGAGAACCACGAGCTGGACCGGGTGCACCTGGTCTACAACCATTTCAAGAGCCCCATGGAGCAGATCGTCCCCGAGCAGGTGGTGCTGCCGCTGGGCGACGAGGTGGCGGACGTCATCGCCCAGGCCGAGGAAGAGGGGGCGATGGGCGGCGAGTTCATCTACGAGCCCAGCGCCACCGAGATCCTGCGGAACCTGCTGCCCACCTACGCCGAGACCGCCATCTACCGGGCGCTCCTGGAGTCGACCGCCAGCGAGCACGGCGCCCGCATGACGGCGATGCGCAACGCCTCCGAGAACGCCGAGGAGATGATCGAGCACCTGACGCTGATGATGAACCGGGCGCGGCAGGCGGCCATCACCCAGGAGATCCTGGAAGTGGTGGCCGGTGCGGAGGCGCTGGCATGAGGGGCCGGCCGCGGAGCTGGAGCCTGGAGACCGGTTTCTCCGGAACCGGCGTCCAGGATTCAATGGCCGGGCCGGTCCAGGGTTTGGTTTTTTGACGGAACGTATAAGTCGAGACAGGAGTCGAGCATGAACAAGGGAACCATAGTCGAGGTAATCGGGCCGGTGATCGACGTCAAGTTCGACGAGGATCTGCCGGCGATCTACAACGCCCTGGAGATCCAGGTGCCGGAGGAGGACGGCAAGACCCGGCGCCTGATCGCCGAGGTGCAGCAGCACCTGGGTGACAACAAGGTGCGCGCAGTGGCGCTCGACTCCACCGACGGCATCGCCCGCGGCCTGGAGGCCGTCGATACCGGCGACGCCATCAAGGTGCCGGTGGGCAAGGGCACCCTGGGCCGTCTCTTCAACGTCATCGGCGACGTCATCGACGGCAAGGGCGACGTCAGCGTGGACGAGAAGTGGCCCATCCACCGCGAGCCGCCGGAGTTCGAGGACCTGGAGCCCACCGACGAGATCTTCGAGACCGGCATCAAGGTCATCGACCTGCTGGCCCCGTACGTCAAGGGCGGCAAGACCGGCCTCTTCGGCGGCGCCGGCGTGGGCAAGACGGTGTTGATCATGGAGCTGATCCACAACATCGCCAAGGAGCACGGCGGCGTCTCGGTGGTCTCCGGCGTGGGCGAGCGTACCCGCGAGGGCAACGACCTCTACCTGGAGATGACCGAGTCCGGCGTTCTCGACAAGACCTGCCTGGTCTACGGGCAGATGAACGAGCCGCCGGGAGCGCGCCTGCGGGTGGGCCTGACGGCGCTGACCATGGCGGAATACTTCCGTGACCAGGAAGGCCAGGACGTGCTTTACTTCCTGGACAACATCTTCCGCTTCACCCAGGCCGGCTCCGAGGTGAGCGCCCTCCTGGGCCGCATGCCCTCGGCCGTGGGTTACCAGCCGACGCTGACCACCGAGATGGGCGAGCTGCAGGAGCGCATCACCTCCACCAAGACCGGCTCCATCACCTCGGTGCAGGCGGTCTACGTCCCCGCCGACGACCTCACCGACCCGGCGCCGGCGAACACCTTCGCCCACCTGGATGCCACCACGGTGCTCTCGCGCGCCATCGTCGAGAAGGGCATCTACCCGGCGGTGGATCCCCTCGACTCCACCTCGCGCATTCTCTCCCCGGAGGCCGTGGGTGAGGAGCATTACCAGGTGGCCACCCAGGTGCAGGAGATCCTGCAGCGGTACAAGGACCTGCAGGACATCATCGCCATCCTGGGCATGGACGAGCTCTCCGACGAGGACAAGCTCACCGTGCAGCGGGCGCGCAAGCTGGAGCGTTTCCTGTCGCAGCCGTTCTTCGTCGCCGAGACCTTCACCGGCCAGCCGGGCAAGTACGTGCCCCTGGCGGAGACCATCCGCGGCTTCAAGGAGATCATGGAAGGCAAGCACGACGAGCTGCCGGAGCAGGCCTTCTACATGGTGGGCACCATCGACGAGGCAGTGAAGAAGGCCGAGGAGCTCGCGGCCACCGGCGCCGGCGAAGAGGCGGGGTCGGGCGAGGAAGAAGCAGCCTGAGGCCGGTGACGGCCGGCATTCCGGGAGGAAGATGAGGGATGGCGCCTGAGGAAAAATGCAGACTCAAGTGCGAGATCGTCACCCCCGAGGGGATGGTCTTCGATGATTGCGCCTCCATGGTGGTGGTACCCGGTGCCGTGGGCGAGCTGGGCATCCTGCCCCGCCACGCACCCATCGTCTCGCGGACGGTCGTCGGCAAGGTGATGGTGACGGACCTCGACGGCGGTCACCAGCGCTTCGCCGTGGGAGACGGGTACCTTAAGGTTCAGTACGACCGCTTGCTGCTCACGGTGGATACCGCCGAGAGGGCTTCCGAAATCGACGTCGAACGTTCCCGTAGGGCGCTCGAACGTGCCCGGAAATGGCTCGATAAGGCCAGCAGCGGCGAGTCGGGCATCGACGTCAACCGTGCCCGCAATTCCATGCGGCGGGCGCTGAACAGGCTGAAAGTGGCCGGGGAGGAATGATCCCGGGACCGCCGGCGCCGCCGATTCGTGGCGCGGGCGGTGTCGGCGGCCGCTGGGCATGCCGGGAAGCTGGGCTGTGATGCAGAAGTTCGAGATAACCGGAGGCATACCGCTAGCGGGCAGTGTCAGGGTTTCCGGGGCGAAGAATTCCGCCCTGAAGCTGATGGCGGCCTCGCTGCTCACCACCGAGAAGACCATTCTCTACAACGTCCCCCTGATCCAGGACGTCTATACCATGGCGGACGTGCTGCGGGCGATCGGCGCCTCGGTGATCATCAGCCCCGGCCGGGTGGAGATCGATCCCTCCGGCGACCTTTCCTACACTACTCCCTACGAGCTGGTGCGCCGCATGCGCGCCTCCATCACCGTGATGGGCCCGCTACTGGCGCGCCAGGGACGCGCGCGGGTGGCCATGCCCGGCGGCTGCAACATCGGGCCGCGCAAGCTGGACTTCCACTTCAGCGGCTTCGAGAAGCTGGGCGCGCGCATCAACGTGGAGCACGGCTTCATCAACGTGGCCGCCAACCGGCTCACCGGCGACGTGATCAGCCTCGACTACCCCAGCGTCGGCGCCACCGAGAACCTGGTGATGGCCGCCTGCCTGGCCGAGGGCCGCACGGTGATCGAGAGCGCGGCGCGGGAGCCGGAGCTCATCGACCTGGTAAAGTTTCTCACTTCCATGGGTGCGCGCATCAGCGGCGCCGGCACCGACACCATCGTCATCGACGGTGTGGACGAGCTGGGTGGTGCCACCCACACGGTGATGCCGGACCGCATCGAGGCGGGAACCTACATGCTGGCGGCGGCGGTCACCGGCGGCGAGCTGGAGATCGACGGCGCCGACCCGCGCCACCTGGAGATCTTCATCAGCAAGATGCGGGCCATCGGCGTCGGCGTCGACGAGTACGAGGGCGGTATCCGCTGCCGCGGCGGCGACGATTACCGCGGCACCGACATCGCCACCCTGCCCTACCCGGGCTTTCCCACCGACCTGCAGGCGCCGATGACGGTGCTGCTCTCGCTGGCCCGCGTCCACAGCATCGTCACCGAGAACGTTTTCGAGAACCGCTTCAGCTTCGTCGACGAGCTCAATCGCCTCGGCGCCGACATTCGCACCAGCGGCCACCACGCGGTGGTCCACGGAAACTGCAGGCTGGAAGGGGCGATCGTCGAGGCTCCCGACCTGCGCGCCGGCGCGGCGCTGGTGCTGGCGGGGCTGGCGGCGTCGGGGGTGACCGAGGTGAGACGCATCGGCCACATCGACCGCGGCTACGAGAACTTCGAGCAGAAGCTGCAACTGGTGGGGGCGGACATCCGCCGGGTGGAAGCCGGTGAGCCGGCTCCCTCGCCGACACCGTTCAACTGAAGCGCCGGGACGGGATCGCCACGTCGGTCATCGTCATAAAAATCGGCAGCAACGTTCTCACCGACGCGGAGGGCCGCATCCGCGAAGAGGTGATGGCGGCACGCGTGGAGGCAGCGGCGCGGCTGGTGAAAGAGGGGCACCGCGTGCTGCTGGTCTCCTCGGGGGCCATCTCCACCGGCCTGGGCATGCTGCCCGGGTCGCGGAGCGCCGGGGACACCGTGGAGCTGCAGGCCACCTCCGCCATCGGCCAGGGGCGGCTCTTCCACCGCTACTGGCGGCTGTTCAGCGACCAGGGGGTGCTGGCGGCGCAGATCCTGCTCACCTCCTTCGACATCGCCGCCCGCAGCCAGTATCTCAATGCCCGCAACACGCTGCTGAAGCTGCTGGAGTGGGGCGTGGTGCCGGTGATCAACGAGAACGACACCACCTCCACCGAGGAGATCCGCTACGGCGACAACGATTTCCTGGCCGCCCACGTGGCCATCCTGGTGCACGCGGACCTGCTGATATTGTTGACCGATACCGAGGGATTGTATACTAAGGACCCCGCCGTTGATCCCGGTGCCAGGCTGATCGAGGAAGTGGACGACTGGTCGCTGCTGGAGGCAGTGGAAGCCGGCGGGGCCGGCAGCGCCGCCGGTTCCGGCGGCATGCGCAGCAAGGTGGTGGCCGCGGAGATGGCCACCGCCGGTGGCACCGAGGTGGTGATCGCCAACGGCAAACGCCCGGGGGTGATCGCCGCGGTGGTCGCCGGCGAAAAGGTAGGCACCCGTTTCCGCCCCCTGGAGTCGTCCTTGAGCAGCTTCAAGCTCTGGCTCAAGTACGGCCTGCCCAGCCACGGCGCCGTCATCGTCGACGCCGGCGCCGCCAGGGCACTGCGGGAGGGTGGCAAGAGCCTGCTGCCCGCGGGCGTGGCCGGGGTCGAGGGCGACTTCGCCGCCGGGGATGCCGTGGACATCGTCCTCGGCGGGCCGGACGGCGAGCTGGTGGGCAAGGGCAAGACCAACTACTCCGCCGAGGAGCTGCGGACGATCAAGGGAATGCAGAGCCGCCAGGCGATGAAGCTGATCCCCCACGGCGAGGAAGAGGTCATTCACCGCGACTACCTGGTGCTGGCGGAATGAAGGGGCGGCTGGTACGGTTATACGAGCTTGGAGCAGGAAGGAAACGATGAAAAAGATCGAAAAGCTTTGTGAAGACGCGAGGGAGGCATCGAGGCAGCTGGCGGACATGCCCGCAGCGGACAAGAACCATGCGCTGAGGGAGATAGCGGCGGCGCTGGAGCGGCGCTCCGACGAGATCCTGCGGGAGAACCGGGACGACATCCGGGACGGCAAGAAGGCCAAGCTCTCCAGTGCCATCATGGACCGGCTGCTCTTTGACGAGGACCGCATCGCCGACATGGCGCGGGCGCTGAGGAAGATCGCGGCGCTGCCGGACCCGGTGGGAGAGGTGGTGGACGGCTGGCGCCTGCCCAACGGGCTGGAGATCCGCAAGGTGCGGGTGCCCTTCGGTGTCATCGCCGTCATCTACGAGGCCCGTCCCAACGTCACCGTGGACGCCGCCGGCCTGGGGCTGAAGACCGGCAACGCGGTGATCCTCCGCGGCGGCAGCGCCTCGCTGCATTCCATCCGCATGCTCACCGAGGTGATCAACGGCGCCCTCATCGACGCCGGCCTGCCCAGCAAGGCGGTGCAGCTGGTGGAGTCGCGGGACCGGGCGCCGCTGAAGCAGCTGCTGAATATGAAGGAATACGTGGACCTGGTGATTCCCCGCGGCGGCGAGGCACTGAAGGAGTTCCTGCTGAAGAACTCCACCATCCCCGTGATCTATGCCGCGGGCGGCAACTGCCACGTGTACGTGGACGCCGGCGCCGATATCGACATGGCGGTGGAGATCGCGGTGAACGCCAAGGTACAGCGGCCGGGGGTCTGCAACGCCGCCGAGACGCTGCTGGTGCACCGGCAGATCGCCCCCGACTACCTGCCGCGGGTGGTGAAGGAGCTGCTGGACCGCAAGGTGAAGCTCTACGCCTGCCCGCGGACGCTGGAGATCGTCGGCGGCGGCACCAGTGGCGTGAAGGAGGCGACCGACGAGCATTTCGCCACCGAGTTCCTGGACCTGGAGATGGCGGTGCGGGTGGTGGACGACATCGAGGCCGCCATCGACCACATCGCCCGTTTCGGCACCGGCCACTCGGAGGCGATCGTCACCAACGATCTCGCCAGCTCGCGCCGTTTCACCGCTGTCGTGGATGCCGCCTGCGTCTACGTCAACGCTTCGACCCGTTTCACCGACGGCGGCGAGTTCGGCATGGGTGCCGAGATCGGCATCAGCACCCAGAAGCTGCACGCGCGCGGCCCCCTGGGGCTGCGGGAGCTGACCTCGGTGAAGTACGTGGTCAGCGGGGACGGGCAGGTGCGCAACTAGCAGGCGAAGCGAACGCGGCGCCGGGACCCTGCCCCCTGCCGGCGCCGGCAGCCGGGGAACGGATGGAGGCCCGGAACGATGAAATCCTCCAGGCTGGGGATCATGGGTGGTACCTTCAATCCCATCCACATCGGCCACCTGGTGTGCGCCGAGGAGGCCCTGTCCCAGTACGCCCTGGACCGTATCCTCTTCATGCCCGCGGGGCTGCCGCCCCACAAGGAGATCGAGGGCGGCACCAGCGCCCGGGCCCGTTACCTGATGACGGTGATCGCCACCGCCGGCAATCCCCGCTTCCACGTTTCGCGCCACGAGGTGGACAGCGGGCGCGTCTGCTACACGGTTGATACCATGCGCCACCTGGCGGAGCAGCACCCGCAGGCGAAACTCTTCTTCATCACCGGCGCCGACGCCGTGCTGGAGATTCTCGACTGGAAGGATCCCGCGGAGCTGCTGCGCCTGGCGACGCTGATCGCCGCCACCCGGCCGGGCTACCCGCTGGACAGGCTGGCGGAGATCACCGGGCGAATCGGCGGCGAGGGGCGGGTGGAGTTGATGGAGATCCCGGCGATCGGCGTATCCTCGAGCATGGTGCGGGAACGGGTGGCGCAGGGAATGTCGATTCGATACCTGGTACCGGAAGGCGTCGAGAGGTTCATTGAGAAAGAAGGATTATACCGCTAGCAGCACCGGGCGCCGCGGCCGCGGACGCAGCGGCAGCCGTTACCAGGCGACCCTGGCCGCGCGCCGTCGCCGCCGGCTGGCCGCAGCCATTCTCCTGGTGGGCGTCATCGTGGCCGCGACGGTCTTCCTGGCGATCGTGCTGGTCCAGCGTTCCCGCGCCGGCAGCGGCGTGGTGGCCGCGGAGGAGACCCCCGACGCCGGCGACGTCCTGCTCGTCGGCCGCGGCGACGACGGCTCCCTCCAGCAGCTGCTCCTGCTCTCGGCCGACGAGGCGGGCGGCTACGGGGTGGTCACCATTCCCCCCCGCACCGTCGCCGCCGCCCCGGGCGGAGAGATCCGCCGCCTGGACGAGGTCTATTCCGAGGGTGGCCGGGAGGCGCTGGTTGAATATGTGGCCGGCCTGCTACAGGTGGAGCCGGGGGCCTGGGTGGAATTCGACGAGTCGCTGCTGCGGACCGCCGCTGAAGCTGCGGGTGGGGTCGATGTCAGGGCCGAGGAGCCGCTGGCCACGGCGGACGGCGCGGTGAGCCTGGACGCCGGCGACACCCAGGCGTCGCCGGACGAGGCGGTTGCCTGGCTGGCGGCGGCGGCGGCCGATCCCCAGGCGGGGCCCGCCATTACGCCCCTCTTCTACCGCGGCCTCGTCCAGGGCCTGGCATCGCTGCCGCCGGAGCGACGGGATACCCTCTCCCGGCAGCTGGCGGATGCCGCCGAGAGCAACCTGGGCCAGGAGGACCTGGCGGCGCTGATCATGGCGGTGACGGCGGGTGACTCTCCCTTCGGGGCCTGGGCGCTGCCGGTGCGGCTGGTGGGGGGCGGTGACTGGTACCTGGAGCCGCTGCCGGACCAGGTGGAAGCGCTGCTTATGGGCTCGAACGCCGCTGCTTCCTACTCCCTCGAGGTGAGGAACGGCACCGGCATCGGCGGCGCGGCGCCGATGGCGGCGGCCTTGCTGGAGCCGCTGCGTTATAATATTACCGTGAACGACGAGGTATCGGGGGTCGATTACAGCCAGACCCAGATCAGGTGCGGCAGCGACGCGCTCGCCGAGTGCGATCGCGTCCGCGGCGCGCTGGGGACGGGGACGGTGATCAAGGACGACCTGGTCGACCGGCGGGCGATCGTGGTCATCGTCGGCCGCGACCTGGCGCAGCCGCCCGCAGAGTGACCGTAGCGAGGGGTCTTTTCCATCAAGGACAACCACGACCTGGCATTGGAGATAGCCGGCATCGCCGGCGGCAAGAAGGCCGCGGACATCGTCATCCTCGACATGCGGCCGGTTTGCAGTTACACGGATTACTTCGTCATCTGCTCGGGCCGCTCCAGCCGCCAGACCCGGGCCATCGTCGACGAGGTACGTTACCGCCTGAAGCAGCACGGGGTAACCGCCCTCAGCATCGAGGGCGAGGATGAAGGGGAATGGATTCTCATGGATTACCTGGGAGTGGTGGTGCACGTCTTTACCCCCGCCGCCCGTGATTTCTACCGCCTGGAGTCGCTGTGGAAGGAGGCGCCGCGGGTGGAGGCGGCCTCGTGAACGGCCGCGAACGGTTCCTGGCGGCGCTGGCCGGGGAGCCCGCCGACACGTTGCCCATCGTGCCGGTGGTGGACGGCTTCTATGCCCCCAAGGTCATCGGCCGCGACAACGACGAGTGCTTTCTCGACGGCGACTGCATGGCGGCGGCGCTCACCGCGGCGCGGGAACGGTACGGCTACGACGGCATCCTCGCCGAGATGGGGCTGGGCGATCCCCCGTCGGTGCTGGGCTGCCCGGTGGAGGTACAGGGAAACGACGTTCCCCTGGTGGTGGAGACGCTGGTCGACGGCCCCGGTGACCTGGAGAAGATCGGGACCCCGGACCCCTGGGCCGGCGGCAAGATGGAGCCGGTGCAGAAAGTGGTGGAAGCGGCGGCCGGCCGCCACGCCGTTCTCGGGTCGGTGCGCTCGCCCTTCGAGTACGCCGCCACCGTGCGCGGCCTGGCCGGGTTCATGACCGATTTCTACCGCGACCCCGATTTCGTGCACCGGTTGATCAGGGCGATGTTGCCTGCCACGGTGGTGACGGCGCAGGCGCTGGCGCAGGCGGGGGTGGATGCCGTGGTGATCAAGGATTCCTTTGCTTCTTCCAGCGTGATCTCGCCCGATCACTACCGCGAGTTCGCCTTTCCCTACGAGGTGGAGGCGATCGCCGAGCTGGGGGGAGAAGTGCCGGTGATCCTCCACATCTGTCGCAACAGCGGGCCCATCCTGGCGCAGATGGCGCAGACGGGCGCCGACGCCCTGGAGGTGGACTCGCTGGTGGACCTGGCGGCGGCCCGGGAGGCGGTGGGGCCGGGGATCACCCTCAAGGGCAACATCGACGCCGTGGCGGTCCTGGAAAAGGGCACCGTCGCCGACGTGGAGGCAGCGGTACGCCGGGCCGCGGCGGCGGCGGACGGCCGCTTCATTCTCAGCAGCGGCGATTCCATTCCCCGCGAGACCCCTGACGAGAACCTGGCGGCGCTGGTAGAATACGGCAGGAAATACGGGAGCTGAACCATGGAAAAAACCCTGGCAGAGTTTCAACAATCGATAATCGACGGCGACAGCGAGCGCACGGAGGCGCTGGCGCGGGAGATCGCCGGCGACGGCGCCGTGGCGGCGGAAGACGTCTTCGCCAGCCTGTCGGCGGCCATGGAGGAAGTGGGCAGCCGCTACGAGACGGGCGAGTACTTCATCCCGGAGATGCTGCGCAGCGCCGACGCCGTGGAGCGGGCGATGGCGATCCTGGAACCCTACCTCTTCGAGCAGCGGCACGACCAGAGCGGGGTGGTGGTCATCGGCACCGTCAAGGGAGACATTCACAACATCGGCAAGAACATCATCGTCGCCGCCCTCAGGGCCGCCGGTTACGAGGTGCACGACCTGGGCGTCAACGTCTCCACCGCCAAGTTCATCGACAAGGTGAGGGAGACCGGCGCCGACCTGCTGCTGCTCTCGGCCTTCACCACTTCCACCAAGCCGGCGCTGATGGACATCCTGGAAACCCTCGAGGCCGAGGGGCTCCGGGAAGGGGTGAAGGTGGTCTCCGGCGGCGCCTCGCACTCGCAGGAGCTGGCCAGCGAGGTGGGCGTCGACGGCTTCGCCGCCGACGTCAAGGGCACGCTCGCCGTCTGCCGCGAGCTGCTGGGCGGGTGAGTGCCCGCAGGCGGCGGCAACCTTCACCGCAGTGACCACGGGTCACCGGGCCTGCCGGAGCGTACCCGCGCCGGGATGGCAACGCCCGCGGACGGGCGCGGGAGGGGGGAAGTTGAGCGAGAACGGAAACGGTTGCAGGGTCCTGCTGCTGACGCCGCCGCGGGGGCTTTGGCGGGGCCGGGTGGAGAAACCGCTGCTCTGGACCCAGCCGCTGGGACTGGCCTACGTGGCGGCGGCGGTGCGCGAGCGCGGGCACACGGTGGCGATCCTCGATGCTTACTCGCTGGGCATCCCGCGCCGGGAGCTTCGCCGGCACCTGGAAGAGTTCCGGCCCCGGGTGGTGGGGGTCTCGGCACTGACTCCCCAGTGGCCCGATGCCGAGGCACTGCTGGGGCTCGTCAAGGAGCTCGACCACGGCGTGGTCACCGTGGCCGGGGGGCCGCACGTTTCGGCGCTGCCGCGGGAGACCGTGGCGAAGCCGTGCGTGGACGTGGTGGTGGTAGGCGAGGGGGAGGCGGTGATGGCCGACCTCTGCGACGCGGTGGCGGGCGGGTCTTCCCTTGAAGAGATCCCCGGGACCTTCGTCGGCCGCGGCGGTGAGGTGACGGCGGCGCCGCCCCGGGAGAAGAACCAGCAACTGGATTCGGTTCCCTTTCCCGCCCACGACCTGCTGCCACACCCGTCCTCTTACAATCCCTTCCCCTCGTGGGGCACCGGCGGTACTTTCTCTTCCATCGTCAGTGGCCGCGGCTGCCCGTACGATTGCTGTTTCTGCGAAGTCACCTCGCAGCAGGGCAAGCGCTATCGCCTGCGCAGCGCCGACAACGTCTTCGCCGAGATGGAATGGCTTTACCGCGAGTACGGAGTCAGCGTCTTCTCTTTCCGCGACCCGTCCATGATCTGCAGTCGCCGCCGGCTGCTGGAGCTGTGCGAGGCGATCGTGGAAAGCGGCATGAAGATCGCTTGGACCTGCAACGCCCGCGCCAACGAGATTGGGGCCGAGAAACTGGAAGCGATGAAAGCGGCGGGGTGCCGCCTGATCCAGTACGGCATCGAGGTGGGCAACGCCGAAATGCTGCTGAAGATCAAGCGGCTCACCCGCGAAGAGGTGGCCGAGGCGGTCACCGCCACCAGGCGCGCGGGGATCTCCGCCCACGGCTACTTCATCTTCGGTTTCCTGGAGGACACCCGGGAGACCATCCGGGAGACGATGGAGTTCTCCCGGCAACTGGACCTGAACAGTGCCGGCTTCGCCACCATGGTGCCCTTCCCGGGCACCGCCGAGTACGAGCGCTGCCGGAGCCATGGCCTGCTGCTCACCGACGACTGGCGGGATTACAGCGTCAGCGGCAGGCTGGTGTACCGGCACCGGAGTTGAGTCACCGGGAGCTGCTGGGTGCGCTCCGGCGCGCCTACCTGCGCTTCTACCTCCAGCCCGACGTGCTGGTACATCATTTGCGCAAGTTCACCACCCCCGCCATCGCCCGCAACTACCTGCGCAGCGCCCGCATCATCTTTCTTCCCTGATGCTACGGTGCCCGCGGCGAAAAGAGGCTCAGCGTTCCGCCCCCGCCGCGGCCCCCACCCGGTAGACGGTGAAGCGCTCCAGCGGCGTCCGGGACGGCGAGTATGGCAGCAGACCCCAGTAGGTGCCGTAGAAGCCGGCGTCGGCGTCGCGGCCCATCAGCCGCAGGGGAAAGCCCCATTCCACCTCCCGAACTTCGGCCACCTGCATGCGGTCGCGCACCGCGGGCGCCAGCGGCCAATCGGCCACCGAGGGGCGCACGATGATATCACCGGCGGCCGGGGATTCGTTTCCGCGGGAGAGGTAGTGAAAGCCCGCGGCCTCCATGTAGTGCCTAAAGCCCCACTCGCCCACGAACCACACCTCGCCACCGTACGCGCCCGACTGCCGGGCGGCGGCGACCTCGCCGGCGAAGTCGCGGTAGGACGCGGCCAGCCGGTAGTCGGCGACGGAGACCAGGGTGCCGGCCGCCAGGGTGGTGACCACCACCAGGGCGGCGGTGGCATCCAGGGCCCTGCGGGACAGGGGCAGGGCGTCGAGCTCCCGGAAAGCCAGCAACACCAGCGGCGGCAGGAAGACCAGGGTGTACTTGGCCGGCGCGTGCGGCAGCAGCATCACCGTGGCTGCGAACATGAATGCCAGCCAGGCGGACAGGAAGACGAAGTCCAGGTCCACCGACCTGCCGCGCCGGGCGCGGGCGAACTGCCGGGCGCCCTCGCCGGCCAGCGTCACAATCACTGCCAGCGCCGCGGCCAGCATCACCGTGTAGAAGGCCAGCCGCAGGCCGGCGAGGCCGTTGCCGTAGTAGCCGCAGGCGGCGGCCAGCGCCAGCATGAAGGGCGCCAGCACCCAGCGGCGGCGCCGGGCGGAGAAGATCGCCAGCAGCAGCGGCGGAAACAGCGAGGTTCCGCCCACCTGCAGCAGCATCCCCTGCAGGCGGTCCAGCACGTGCCCCCAGTTGAAGCTGGTGCCGTTGGCATGGGCGAAACGCGGTGGCTCGCCGTAGGCATACAGGTTGTAGAGGGTGTAGAGGCCAAAGGCCAGGACCGGCAGCAGCAACGGCACCAGGCTGGCGCGGGAGAGCTTTCCCCTGGCCAGCGGGTAGAGTGGCAGCAGCACCAGCAGCGCCAGCGCCTGGTAGCCGGTGAAGAGGTCCACGGTGACCAGCAGCGAGGCTGCCGCCAGCAGGCGGCGGTCGCCGCGGTCGACGCCGTGCACGTAGCAGGCGGTGGCGGCGATCCAGAAGGACATCATCGGCACGTCCGCCATCAGCGTGTGGGAGAGCGTCATCACCGCCGGCGTCGCCAGCAGCGCCAGCGCCGCCGCCGGCGGCCGGCGGGTGAAGCGGCGCGCCAGGAAGTCCATCGCCACCCCGCCGACCAGGGGGAAGAGCAGGAAGCCGGCGTGCAGCGGCACCTCGGAGTCGCTGCCGGTGACGACCATCACCAGCGACAGGTACAGCGAATCCAGGGGCGGGTGCGTGTCCCGCCAGCGCGAGAAATCCTCTCCCATCAGGTGGTAGTCGTCCAGGTGCAGGCTGAAGGGGTGCCGCAGGTTGTTTTTGGCGAAGTCCCAGAAGATGGCGTCGTCGATGTGGAAGGCCTGGCCCAGGAAGGGCAGCGCCAGCAGCAGGGTGAAGCCGCAGACCAGCGCCAGCAGCAGGAGGGTGCGTCGCCGGCTAGCCGGCAACGGTGCCGGTGTTTCCGCCGCCGAGCTGGGAGTACTCCTTGAGGACGCGGGCGTACATGAGGGGGTTGAAGAGGATGTTGGTGACGAAGTAACACTCATGCGAACAGTAACAGCGGCTCCGGTGTATCCGCGCCCGCACCTCGTCGGCGGCGGCCGAGCGCATCAGTTCCCCGAAATCATATGCGAAATCGCGGATGTTTCCCATCTTCGCCGGCAGGATCTCGCAGGGAAAGACGTCGCCCACCTCGTTCATCACCGCGGTTATCCGCCCGGCATAGCAGGGCAGCTGCCGGCGGCTGCTGCGCACGGTCTCGTAGATCAGCCGCCGCTGCACCAGGTCCTGGGCCGACTTCAGCCGCGCCATGGCGAAGTGATACATCTTGGCGTTCTCGCCGCCCTTGAGGTCCACCTCCAGCCGCTCCACCGCCCGCCGGTACTTCTCCAGGTCGATGTGCTTGTATTCCTCGTCGGCGGGGTCGCCGCGCACCAGGGAGATGGTGTGCGTCTCGCAGCCGGGAAGCGTGTTGACGAAATCGATGATCTCGTCCATCATCTCCTGGTTCTCGTGGCAGAAGACGGTGTTGATGCCGATCTGCAGGTTCGGGTACCGCTCCCCCAGCCGCCGCAGGCCCTCCCAGGTCTCCATCGCCTTCTCGAAGTTGCCGGGCGTGTTGCGGATGCGGTCGTGTTCCTCGCCCACGCCGTCCAGCGAGACCTTCACTACCACCGCGCTCTCGGGACAGGCACCGGCGATCTCCTCCACCGCGGGCAGGATCAGTCGCGGCGACAGGCCGTTGGTGGGCAGGGTGATGATCGCCGGCCGCGTGTGGCGGTAGAAGGCGGCGGCGATCGCGGGCAGGTCCCGGCGCAGGAAGATCTCGCCGCCGGAGAAGAGCAGCCAGAGGAGGTCGTCCATGGTGGCGGCAAAGCGCTCGATCTCTTCCAGCGAGAGCTCGTCGCGCTTGCGGTGGCGGTCTTTCCAGTAAAAGCAGAAGGGGCAGCGGGCGTTACAGCGCGAGGTGATGAAGAAGGTGAACTGCAGCACGTTGCGTTTGACGAAGATCGCCGGCACGTGGCGCGCGTATGCGAGCATGCTCCCCATCGTTTCCGCTAGGCGTAGCGCCCGAGCAGCTTGACCTCCCAGGCATACTTGAGCGTGCCGATCCCGGAGCCGTACGCGACCACGAAGGGGTAGACGAGCAGGTAATAGGCGATGGCCTTGGCCAGGAACGCCCAGCCTTCCTCGCGCCTCACCAGCAGCAGGAAGCGGGAGTTCACCGCCAGGTTCACCGCCAGCAGGGCCGCCGCCGGCAGCAGCGGCCACCGGCGGCCGGTTACCGCGGCCACTCCCAGCAGCCCCAGGTTGAGCAGCTGGGTGAAGACGTTCACCTTCAGCTCGTGGGAGGCGGCGCCGGAGTCCTGCATCACGTCGCGGTTCTTGAGCGAGTACATGGTCCAGTACTTGCTCTTCTTCACGGCGTTCCTGATGGAGCGGGTGAAGTTGAAGCCGAACATGTGCCGCACCAGGATTCCCGGGGGCCGGGAGAGCTGGTGGCCGGCGGCGATGAGGCGGTGCGAGAGCTCCACGTCTTCCACGCTGGCGGCATGGCCGATGAACGAGTCGGTGATGAAGCCGCCGAATTCCTCGAACGTCGACTTGCGGATGGCCATGCAGTGGGTGGCCACGTAATCGGGGTGCTCTTCCTTGGTTTCCACGTGGTGGATGTAGAGAGACTGGAAGATGCTGAAGAAGTCGTCGTCCCAGGGCTTGGTGGTGTAGGCGCCGCCGACGCAGATGCTGCCGCCGCGCTCGAGCTCGGTGACGCAGAGCTCGATGGTGCGCGGCAGCACCAGGCAGTCGGCATCGATGAAGAAGATGATGTCGCCGCGGGCGGCCTCGGCGCCGGCGTTGCGGGCACGGGATACGCCGCGGTTCTCCTCGAAGTCGACCAGCCGGTGGGGATAGCGGTCGGCCAGCGAGGCCAGCACCTCCAGGCTGTCGTCGCTGGAGCAGTCGTTGACGATCACCACCTCGAAATCCCGGAAGGTGGAGGCGTAGACCGCCTTCAGCACTTCCTCGATGGTGCGGGCGCCGTTGTAGAGCGGGATCACCACCGACACCCGCGGCTGCTCCACCGCGGCGGCCGCCGGCGGCTCCGCCTCCCGGGCCGGCTTCCCGGCGGGCGCCCGTTGCTGGGCGGCGGCCTGCTCCGGCGCGGCGGACGCGCGCTGATGCTGTTGCTTCGCCATCAGCCTTCCTCGCTCTCCGAGGCGGCCTTGGCGGAGCGGTCCACCTTCAGCGAGTCACGCTTCACCCACAGCCAGAAGAAGCTGCCGGCGCCCTTGGCCACGGTCTTGAGGTCGTACCAGTTGCGTACCTCGAACAGGCGCCGGAGGATGAAGCGGGGCCGGGAGTAGAACTTGCGGAAGCCGATGGTGCGCAGCTCCTCGATCTGCTCCCGGGTCATGGTATAGGGAACGAAGGCGGCGCCCTCGAAGGTGTAGTCGTCGGTGTCACCGGACATGGTGCCGTACTGCTCGATGTTCTCGTAGAGCTCGGTTCCCGGGAAGGGAGTCATGGAATGGAAGTTGGCGTAGTGGGGATCGAGCTCGATGGCGAAGTCGATGGTCTTAAGCGCTTCCTCGTAGGTCTCGCCGGGGATGCCGATGATGAACGGGGTGTAGACCTTGAGGCCGGCCTTCTTGGCTGCCTTTACTGCCGCCCGCGTCTGGTCCAGGGTGATGCCCTTGCGCATGGTGTTCAGGTTCTTCTGCACGCCGCTCTCGGCGCCGAAGAGCACCGCCCAGCAGCCGGCCTTCTTGAACTCGCGCAGCATCTCGTAGTCGACGGTGTTGACCCGCGAGGAGATGTACCAGCTGAACTTTAGCTTCTTCTCCCGGAAGCGCCGGACGATCTCCATCGCCCGCTCGCGGTCGGCGGTGAAGGTCTCGTCCAGGAACCGGATCTCCCGGAAGCCGTAGTGGTTGACCAGCTCCTCCACCTCCTGGACCACGTTCTCCACGCTGCGGAAGCGGATGCGCCGCTCGCCCTTCATCTGGAAGCAGTAGATGCAGCGGGCCTTGCAGCCGCGGGAGGTCATGACGATGGCGATCGGCTTCTGCTTGTAGCTGCCCGGCGGTGATTCGTACTTGTCGAAGTCACCCAGCAGCTCGCGGCGGGGGATGGGGATGGAATCCAGGTCCTCGATCAGTGGCCGCGGCTGGTTGGTGACGATCTCGCCGTCCCCGTTGCGGTAGGCCACGCCGGCCACCCCCGCCAGGTCGCCGCCGGACTCCAGCCGCTCCATCAGCTCCGGCACCGTCTCCTCGCCCTCGCCGATCACCACCGAGTCCAGGTGCTCGCACTGCTCGAGGCATTTCTCTTCCACCGCGGTGGGATAGGGGCCGGCGGCGGAAACGTGGATGCCGGCGTCCAGCTCCTTGATGTCGGCGGCGGTGCGGCAGGCCTTCTTCCACATGGAGGCGTTGGCGGAGATGCCCACGAAATCGGGGCGGAAGCGCTTCACCTTCTCCAGCACCTGCGACTGGGTCCAGAAGGCGCCGTCCACCAGTTCCACCTCGTGGCCCGCCTCCAGCATGCAGGTGGCGATATACAACAGCCCCAGGGGATGCTGGTAGCTCACCGCCGACTTGGCCAGCTTGGAGGGATAGATATCGTCCGGCCGCCAGGCCGGCAGGATCACCATTGCTTTCATGAACGCCTCTTGTCGTCGTTTTCTTCCAGGGTAGGGCACGCCCGTGCCCACAAATATAGTGAATTTACTGCGCGGAGACCATGGTGGCAACGACGTGAAGTGCCGCAGCCGGTTACTACCACCCCATCGTGGTCCCTACCCGGTTCAAGTCTACCAGAGGAATATGGCCAATTCCACAGTATTTGTACTGATACGGAATATCGTTGATTTGCAGGATTTGTCTGCATGCTTCTTTTCTGCTACCCTTTTTTCACCGGTGCCCGCCGACTGGGAACGGACCCCCGCCTCCACTCCGGGAACGCAAGGTTTTCCAGGTTCGAGCGCGGCGACTCCGCCTGTACGGGAGAAAATGAGTATCGACCACAAAGCCAAGGAGTCCTACGGCATCGCCGTGGACTTGGGGACCTCGAGTATCTGGCTCCGCCTGGTGGAGCTGCCCGGAAAACGGGCGCTGGAAACGCTGGTGGTGCCCAATCCCCAGAAGGAACATGGCGCCGACATCGCCAGCCGCCTGGGAAAGGCGGCCGAGGACGAGGGCGTACGTGCTTCCCTGCACAACCAGGCGATCGAAGCCGTGGGCTCGTCCGCCGCCGAGCTTTGCCGGCGCGCCGGCGTGGATCCCGGCCGGGTGCGGGAGCTGGTGGTGGTGGGCAACTCCGCCATGTTCGCCTTCCTTCTCGACCTCGATCCGTCGCCTCTCTGCGGCACGCCGTTCAACCTCAGGGGAGCAGAGGATTTCTACGGGCCTGCCGCCGATCTCGGCATCGCGCTCGGGGATGCGAACCTGTTCGTCCCCCGGCCCATCTTCGGCTTCGTCGGCGCCGACGCCCTGGCCGACATCCTGCTGGTGGACATGGCGGCCAGCGAACGGCCGCGGCTGGTGATCGACGTGGGCACCAACTGCGAGATGACCCTGGGCGGCCGCGGCAAGATATGGGTGGCGTCGAGCCCCGCCGGGCCCGCCTACGAGGATACGCACATGTCTTTCGGCGTTTCGGCCAGCTAGGGCGCCATTTACAAGGCGCGGCTCGACGGCGAGCGCTTCCAGTGTGAAGTGGTGGGCGGCGGCGAGCCGCGGGGGATCTGCGGCTCCGGGCTGATCGATATCATCGCCGAGCTCCGGCGCAACGACTGGGTCGATGCCGGCGGGCGGCTGCTGCGGGAGGGGCCGGTGGTGATTGCCGAGGACGGCGACACCGCCATCACCCTGGACCAGCGCGACATCCGCTCCTTCCAGCTGGTGAAGGCATCGGTGCACGCGGCCATCGCCGTGCTCCAGGCAAAGAGCGGCGTGCAGGATCTCGACCACATGCTTATTACCGGAACTTTCGGCAGCTACATCAACCTGGACAACGCCCGGCTGCTGAAGATGTTCCCCGACCTGCCCAACGACCGGGTGGAGGTGCTGGACGACGCGGCCTGCCGGGGAGCGGTGATGATGCTGGACGAGGCAGGGCGAGAGCAGCTCGAAGAGCTCCGCGGCATCATCAGGCACGTGGCGTTGCCCCTCGACAAGACTTTCCAGGACGAGTTCGTCAGCAAGATGGCGATTTGAGCCGGCGGGGACTTGGCCCCGGCTGCGGTTAATCGCTACCATGGATGCAGGAACCCTCCATCTCCGCGCGCCGGCGTCCCGGTGACGGCGGGCAGCGGAACATTTCATGGAACAGGAACCGGACAGGGAAAAACAGGAGCGCCAGGAAACGGGAGATCGGCCTGGAAGCGAGCGGCCCCCCGCGTTTCCCCCTGCGGGTGAAACCGGGCAGCCGCCGGTGCGCCCCCGGCCGGATGATGCTGTTGCCCCGGCTGGTGACACCGGGGAGCAGCCGGCGGGCCGCGGTGCCGCGGAAGCTCCGGCCGGCCGGGGGGTGGACGCCCCGGCGGAAGGCGGCACTGCCCCGGTGTGCGGGCACGAGCCGCGCCCGGGCGGCGCGGACGGCGGCACCGGTACCGGGAGCCCCCGTGTACCCGTGGCTGGTTACCACGCCGGCATGGAAGCGCGGCCGCCGGGGGTCCCCGCAACCGGGAGCCCTTACGCCGGACTGGAGCCGGAGGCGGCGCCGTCCAGGCAGGGACGCTGGCGGCGGCGGGCGAGAAAGCTCTTCCGCGACGTGGTCATTCCCATCACCGTCGCCTTCGGGGTGGCGATGTGCGCCCAGGCGACGCTGGCCAAGCCCTACAAGATTCCCTCCGGGTCGATGCTGCCCACCATCCGGCTCAACGACCGCATCATCGCCGACCGGGTCATCTACCATTTCCGCGATATCCAGCGGGGGGACGTGATCGTCTTCAGGCCCCCCACCGAGCACACCGGCGCCGAGCCGGGCATCCCCTTCGTGAAGCGGGTGATCGGCCTGCCGGGGGACACGGTGGAGATCACCGGCGGCAAGGTGCTGGTGAACGGCGAGGAGTTCGTCATCGAGGGAGCCGACAGCCCCCGTTACACGCGCCCGCCCCAGGTGGTGCCCGAGGGGCAGCTGTTCGTGCTCGGCGACAACCGCAACGAGAGCTCCGACAGCCACATCTGGGGTTACGTGCCCATCGAGAACGTCATCGGCCGCGTCGATTTCATCTACTGGCCGCCGCGGCACATGGATACGCTCTAGCGGCGCCGGCGGCGGTGTAGCGATGCAGCCGCGGCGACTGGGCATCCACATCAGCACCGGCGGCGGCCTGCTGGCAGGGGCGCGACACGCCCGCGAGATCGGCTGCACCACCTTCCAGATCATGTCCGGCAATCCTTCCGCCTGGAACCCCGGGCGGCTGGACCTGGAGGCGGCGGCGAAGTTCAGGGAGTACGTCGCCGAGCACGACCTGGCCCCCGTCTTTCTCCATGCCGGCTACCTGATCAACCTCTCCTGCCGCAGCGGCCGCAACGCTCCCATCTATGCCAAGTCGGTGAAGCTGCTCAGGGCCAACATCGACCGTGCCATGGCCCTGGGCTGCGCGGGCGTGGTCTTTCACCTGGGAAGCAGGAAGCAGGAGACGCCGGCGGAGGCGCGGGCCTCCCTGGTGGCGGGCATCCTGCGGCTGGAGAGCGAGGGCGGCCCCCTGCCCGCCGGCGAGCCTCCCCTCCTGCTCCTGGAGAACAGCGCCGGCGGCGGCGACCTCGTGGGCTCGCGCTTCGAGGAGCTGGCGGAGGTGATCGCGGCGGTGGAAGAGGCAGGCGGTGCCATCCCCCTGGGCGTCTGCCTCGACACGGCGCACATGTGGGGCGCCGGCTACGACCTGGCGACACCGGCCGCCGCCCGCGGGACGGTGGCGGACTTCGACGAGGCCGTGGGTATCGACCGCCTGGCCCTGGTGCACTTCAACGACTCCGCGGTGGCGCGGGGCTCCCTGCGTGACCGCCACGAACATCCCGGCGCCGGCGTCATTCCCGTCGCCGGCCTCAGGGCCTTTGCCCGCATCCGCCGCCTGCGCCGGGTTCCCCTGGTGATGGAGACGCCGGGGAAGACCAATCCCAGCGACGACCGGCGCATGCGCGACCTGAGAGAGCTGGCCGGCTGAGGCAGCGCCGCGGCCGGCAGCTGCTTCCCCCCTTCCCCCGCCCGGCGGCATAGGGGTTGTCCCTGATTCGAGGCAGCGGGGGGAATCCTTGTCCCCCCGGCGGCATCCAAATTACGAGAGGGAGGCGCAGGACCGAGCGCCCGCCGGCGGCGCGGCGGCTGGGGGAAAAGGTCCAGCTGCCGATAAAGAATTATATCCGCCGGAAAAGCAAGTGTTACTGGAAAGGGGCTGGTATAGATGCTGAAAGTAGTCAAGTATGTCTACGAGGTGGAACCGGGTGTAGGTGCCGAGTGCAGCGAGAAGCTCATCGGCCGCGAGCGGGAGGCAGGAATACACGTTTGTTTCGAGGACGGCAGCGGCGCATACGTGTGCAAGGAATGCTTCGAACGCCGCGTCAACGACGGCGCCTGGTCCACGGACAGCACCGAGACGCTACTGGCCTCCTGAGGCTTTCTTTCGATCGGCAATTTCCGTCCCGTGGAGAACGGGGCGGCCGGTGGATATCCCGGGGGTCGCGCGGCGCGCCTCCCTGAAGGTCGCCGGCGGTCGTCCGGTGTCGAGTGTTGAGAAGGGCCCGCCCCCGCGGGCCCTTTTTCCTGCCGGCCGGCGCCGCCGGCGCTCAAACCAGCCAGTCCGAGCTCAGGGGCAGGGTGCGCAGGCGGGAGAAGTGGGCGTCGTAGTCACCCTTGTTGCGGGTGTAGAGGGACGAGACCAGCGCGTTGGCGATGCTGAAGGCTCCCACCAGCGAGGGGGCGAAGGAGCTGCTGTCCAGGTAGCAGTAGAGGTTCTCGTCGGCCAGCTTCGCCACCTCCGAGAACTCGTTGTCACTGATGCCGACGATGGTGGCGCCCCGCTCGCGGGCGCTCCTGATCAGCCGCAGCAGGAACTGGTGCGCGGTGCCGAAGCCCACCGCCAGCACCAGCGGCCGCCGTCCCATGTTGAGCACGGCGGCGACGGAATCCTCGGCGGCGTCGGTGACCGCCGTCACCGGCAGCCCCATGATGGCCAGGAAGTAGCGCAGGTAATCGACCACCAGCGCCGCCTCGAACATGCCCGCCAGCAGGATGGTGCCCGCCTTCTCCACCAGCTCCACGATGCGCAGGAACTCGTCCGCCTCGTTCCTGCCCATGGTCTGGTTGAGGATGTGGATGTCGGTGCGCAGCGCCCTGCCGGAGAAGTCGTCGTCCACCGGGAAATGCATCTGGCCGCCGACGCTCAGGCGGTGCTCGTGCCAGGCGGCCTTCATCATCTCGGGGTAGCCGGCGTAGCCCAGGTGCTGCGCGAAGCGCACCACGGTGGAGTTGGTGGTATTGGTGCGTTGTGCCAGTTCCTGGGCCGAGAGGAAGGGTGCTTCGTCGAAGTGATCGATCAGGTAGCGGGCGATGGCCTTGCGCGAGGGGGAAAAACCGTCGAAACCTTCCTTGAGCGCCCGCAGGAGGTTTCCCCCGGGATTGGCCTTATCCCTGGCCATCGCTGCCGGCAGTCAGTGAGCGTGCGGGGCCGGGCTTCGCTCCCGCGGCGGGCCCGCGGGGCCGGCTCGGGCGACGGGTGCCCGGGAAAGTGCGGGGACCGGCCGCGGCCGATCCTGAAAGGGAAGACACTGTTTCCATCGGTCCCGCCTGGCTGATCGAAGTCTCGTCCTTCCTGCTGCAGGGCCGCGGCGGCTGACGCCGCCCTCTGCCTCTCACCCCATGCCCACGTCCTGCTCCCGCTGCAACTTCTTGCCCTCGGTTTGCAGGGCCGGTGCCACCATCACCTCGGCCTTCTGGAAAGCCTGTATGTTCTCGTAGCCGCAGGTGGCCATCGAGGTGACCAGGGCCCCGAAGAGGTTGAGGGTGCCGTCGTTCTCGCGCGCCGGCCCCACCAGGATCTCCTCGAGCGTCGCCACCTGGTTGGTCTTCACCCGCGTGCCCCGCGGCAGCTCGGGGTGGAAGGTCGCCATGCCCCAGTGGTAGCCGCGTCCCGGCGCCTCCTTGGCGCGGGAGAGCGGCGAGCCGATCATCACCGCGTCGGCGCCGCAGGCGATGGCCTTGGCGATGTCGCCGCCGGTGCGCATGCCGCCGTCGGCGATCACGTTGACGTACTTGCCGGTCTCCAGCAGGTGCTGCACGCGGGCGGCAGCGGCGTCGGCCACCGCCGTCGCCTGGGGAACGCCGATGCCCAGGACGCCGCGGGTGGTGCATGCCGCTCCCGGGCCCACGCCCACCAGCACGCCCACGGCGCCGGTGCGCATCAGGTGCAGGGCGGTGGTGTAGGAGGCGCAGCCGCCCACGATCACCGGCACCGGGATCTCGGCGATGAACTTCTTCAGGTTCAGCGGCTCCACCACCGTGCTCACGTGCTCGGCGCTGACCACCGTGCCCTGGATCACCAGCACGTCCAGGCCCGCCTCCAGGGCCGTTTCGTAGTACTGCGTCACCCGCTGCGGGGTCAGGGAAGCGGCGGCGATGACGCCCTGTTCCTTGATCTCGCGGATGCGGCGGGTGATCAGTTCTTCCTTGATGGGCTCGCGGTAGATCTCCTGCAGCCCGGCGGTCGCCTCCTCGCGCGGCAGGGAGGCGATCTTTTCCAGCTGCTCGTCGGCGTTCTCGTAGCGGGTCTGGATGCCCTCCAGGTTGAGCACCGCCAGGCCGCCCAGCTTGCCCATGATGCCGGCGACCTTGGGATCGACCACGCCGTCCATGGCGGAAGCCAGGCAGGGAAGGTCGAGTTTCAGGTCCCCCAGGGACCAGCTGATGTCGATGTCGGCGTTGTCGCGGGTGCGGCGGCTGGGTACTATGGCAATGTCATCGAGACCATAGGCCCGCCGCCCTTTCTTGCCTCGGCCTATCTCGACTTCCATCTGACCCTCCGTTGGATCCGGTGTTGGATTCTTCAAGTGGCGCGGGACGCCGGGCGACACCGTTTCGGCCACCCGGCCGCGGCCCGGCACCCCAGGCTGGGCGAATGCTACACCCTGTGTCGGCGGGCGTCAACCGTGGGGCGGACGCTGGACGCTGGACGCTGGACAAAATCGCCTGGTTTTCCAAGTGGGAACGAGGCGCGATGCACCTCTCCAGCATCCAGAATCCAGTGTCCAGCATCCAACCCAATTTGTCCCCTCACCCACTCTCGGTTATGATGAATACATCAGAGAAGAAAGGCGATGAGAGCGATGAAGATCGGAACCATGACAGTGAAGTCGGGCCTGGCGGAGATGCTCAAGGGCGGCGTGATCATGGACGTCACCGACGCCGGGCAGGCGCGTATCGCCGAGGAGGCGGGCGCGGTGGCGGTGATGGCGCTGGAGCGCGTGCCCTCCGACATCCGTGCCGCGGGCGGCGTCGCCCGCATGGCCGACCCGGAGAAGATCCGGGAGATCCAGGAGACGGTCTCCATCCCGGTGATGGCCAAGGCGCGTATCGGCCACTTCGTGGAGGCGCAGATACTGGAGGCGCTGGAGGTCGACTACATCGACGAGAGCGAGGTACTCACCCCCGCCGACGAGGCGCACCACATCGACAAGTGGAGATTCAAGGTACCGTTCGTCTGTGGCGCCATCAACCTGGGCGAGGCGCTGCGGCGCATCGCCGAGGGGGCGGCGATGATCCGCACCAAGGGCGAGGCGGGCACCGGCAACGTGGTGGAGGCGGTGCGCCACATGCGCGCCATCACCGGCGAGATCCGGCGCCTCGCCGGCATGGACCAGGCGGAGCTCTCCGCCGCCGCCAAGGACCTGCGGGCACCGCTGGAGCTGGTGAAGTGGGTGGCGGAGAACGGCAGGCTCCCGGTGGTCAACTTCTCCGCCGGCGGCCTGGCCACGCCCGCCGACGCGGCGCTGATGATGCAGCTGGGCGCTGACGGTGTCTTCGTGGGCTCCGGCATCTTCAAGAGCGAGGACCCCGCCGCCCGCGGCAAGGCCATCGTCGAGGCCACCACCCACTACGACGACCCCGAGATCCTGGCGCGGGTCTCCACCGGCCTCAAGGAGGCAATGGCCGGGATGGACATCCGCGAGATCGGCGAGGAGAACCTTCTCCAGCACCGCGGCTGGTAGCGCCCTTTCCACGTAAAGGCTCCTCCGCCGTCCCGGGGACGCCCGGCCGCGTTCCCGGCGCCGGCCGCCCGGCATGATTTGGCACCCATGAACGACGACCACCAGACACCGCTAGTAGGCGTACTCTCGCTGCAGGGAGCCTTCCGCGAGCACCGGCGCGCCCTGGAGCGCACCGGTGCCCGCACGCGGGAGGTGCGCCGGCGCCGGCAGCTCGAGGGGCTGGACGCGCTGGTGATACCCGGTGGCGAGAGCACCACCATCGGCAAGCTGATGGTGGAGTACGACCTGCTGGAGGCGGTGCGCGGCCTGGGCAGGGAGGGGATGCCAATTCTCGGCACCTGCGCCGGCCTGGTGCTGCTCGCGGGCGCCGTCGTCGGCGGGGAACAGCCGCTGGTCGGTCTCATGGACATCGAGGCGCGTCGCAACGCCTTCGGCCGCCAGGTGCACAGCTTCGAGGCGGAGCTGGAGCTTCCCCTGCTGGACGGGAAGCCCTTCCCCGGGGTCTTCATCCGCGCCCCCTGGATCGAGTCGGCCGGGCCCGGCGTGGAGGTGCTGGCGACGCACGCCGGCCACGCCGTCGCCGCCCGCGAGGGCAACCTGCTGGTCACCGCCTTTCACCCCGAGCTCACCGCCGACGTCCGGCTGCACGGGCTGTTCCTGGAAATGGTCGCCGGCCGGCACCCTGCCGGCACCGCCTGAGCCCGTTCCCGCCACCGGCCCGGCGCCGCCGGCGCCCGAGCATCGATCCCCGCCCTGTTGTATTATTATTGGTTGAACGGAATCACCGATCGGCCAGGAAAAACCACGAACCCGGAGGGAAAGCAGTGTCCGGTCATTCCAAGTGGTCATCGATCAAGCACAAGAAGGCGGCCACCGACGCCAAGCGGGGCAAGCTCTTCAGCAAGCTGTCACGGGCCATCACCGTGGCCGCCAAGGAAGGCGGGCCCGACCCCGATGGCAATCCCGCCCTGGCCAACGCCATCCAGAAGGCCAAGGACAACTCGATGCCCAAGGACAACATCGAGAAGGCGATCCAGCGGGGCAGCGGCGGCGGCGAGGGATCCAGCTACGAGACGGTCACCTACGAGGGCTACGGGCCCAGCGGCGTCGCCGTCTTCGTGGAGGCCACCACCGACAACCGCAACCGCACGGCGGCGGAGATCCGCAACATCTTCACCCGCAACAACGGCAAGCTGGGCGAGACCGGCTCCGTGGCCTGGATATTCGAGCGTAAAGGGATCATCATCGTCGGCGCCGAATCGGTAGACGAGGACGAACTGATGACGGTGGCCATCGAGAGCGGCGCCGAGGACGTGTCGCAGGACGAGAGCACCTACGAGATCGTCACCGCCCCCACCGAGCTGATGGCGGTGCGCCGGGCGCTCGAGGAGGCGGGCATCCGGCTGCAGTCCGCGGAGCTGGCCATGCAGCCCAAGAACACGGTGAAGCTGGACGAGAGCGACGCCAAGAAGATGCTGCGGCTGATGGACGCGCTGGAGGACGCCGACGACGTCCAGCAGGTACACGCCAACTTCGATATCAGCGAGGAGATCCTCGAGGCGCTCGCCTAGGAGATCCCGTGGCCGCCGTTCCGGCGGCAGGAAATGGACATGGGACGCAACGGCCTGGTTCTGAAAGCAAGGCACCCGCTCGGCCACTGCGGGGCGGCCCCGCGGCGGCGCGGCGCCCCGGCGGGCGGCTGCTGATGGGCGGCGACCTCATCCTCGGCCTCGATCCCGGCACCGCCGCCACCGGCTGGGGAATCATCGAGGTGGCGGGGTCCCGGCCGCGGCTGGTGGATTGCGGCACGGTGACCACCTCGGCCCGGGACCCGGAGAGCGAGCGGCTGCTGGCGCTCTACCGAGGGGTGCAGGCAGTGATCGATGATTACTCTCCCGCCGCGGCGGCCATTGAGGAGCTCTTCGGCGGCGCCAACCTCAAGGCGGCGCTGTCGGTGGGACAGGCGCGCGGCGTCATCATTCTCGCCTGCGCCGAGAGGGGCATTCACCCGGCCGGCTACACGCCGCTCAGGATCAAGCAGGCGGTGGTAGGATACGGGCAGGCCTCCAAGGGACAGGTGCAGCAGATGGTGAAGTCCCTGCTGGGGCTGGACCGGGTGCCGCGCCCCGACCACGCGGCCGACGCCCTGGGAGTGGCCATCTGCCACGCCCACTCGCGGCGAACGGAGGCGAAGCTGGGCATCCATGGATGAACGTCCCGGCAGGCGCCGGGGGCACAGGCGATGATTGCAACTCTCAAGGGAACCATACGCGCCCGCAGCCCCGAGGGGATAGTGCTGGAAGTGGGGGGCGTGGGCTACCGGCTGGCCATGTCGGCGCGGGCGCTCAACGCCGTCGGCGACCCCGGCGACGAGGCTTTCGTCTACACGCACATGTACGTGCGCGAGGACGCCATGTCCCTCTACGGCTTCATCGACCCCGAGGAGCGCGCCTTCTTCGAGGTGCTGATCGGCGTCTCCGGCGTCGGCCCCCGGGTGGCGATGGCGGTGCTTTCCGCTTATTCGCCGGAGGACCTGCGCCGGGCGGTGGTGGATCGCGACGTGGCCCTCTTCCAGAGTATCAGCGGCATCGGCAGGAAGACCGCCGAGCGGCTGGTGCTGGAGCTGAAGGACAAGGTGGGGGCGGTGGCGCCGGAAGAGCCGGTGGCCGGCGGCAAGGACGACTACTACCTCGCCCGCGAGGCCCTGGTGGGCCTGGGCTTCAACTTCGCCGAGGCCGAGGCGGCGCTGGCGGCCTGCAGCGACGAGGGAGCCGGCGTGGAGGAAATGGTGCGGCAGGCCCTGAAGCACGCGGCCGGCAAGGCCGGGGGTGACTGAGGTGAGCGGCAGCCGCGGCACGGAAGCGGCGTGGCCGGCGGCAGCGGCCCCGTTGCCGGGCTGGTCCCCGGGAGTGGAAACGGCTGCCACCGGCGCTGATCTTCCTGGCGGGCACCGGCACCAGGGGGGAATGCTATCGTGAACGACGAGTATCGCCTCGCCGACCCGGCGGTCCACGAAGAGGAACAGGACCTGGAGCTCTCGCTCAGGCCCCGGAGCTTCGACGAGTTCCTGGGGCAGGAGGCGATCAAGGACCAGCTGCGCATCTTCATCGAGGCGGCCCGCTCGCGCGGCGAGGCCCTGGACCACGTGCTGCTGGTGGGGCCTCCCGGCCTGGGCAAGACCACCCTGGCGGGGATCATCGCCAACGAGATGGGCGTGGCCATCCGCACCACCTCGGGCCCGATGCTGGAACGCAAGGGCGACATCGCCGCCATCCTCACCAACCTGGAGGCGGGCGACGTGCTCTTCATCGACGAGATCCACCGGCTGAACCGCTCGGTGGAGGAAGTGCTCTACCCGGCCATGGAGGATTTCCAGCTCGACATCGTCATCGGCGAGGGGCCCAGCGCCCGCACCCTGCGCCTGGACGTGCCCCGCTTCACGCTGGTGGGCGCCACCACCCGCACGGGGCTGATCACCACGCCGCTGAGAGACCGCTTCGGGGTCACCCACCGACTAGACTACTACGGCGAGGAAGAGCTGGTGCAGGTGACGTCCCGCGCCGCTGCCATCCTCGGCGTCGAGGCCGAGGAGGAGGGCCTGGCGGAGATCGCCCGCCGCTCGCGGGGGACGCCGCGGGTGGCCAACCGCCTGCTGAGGCGGGTGCGTGACTACGCGCAGGTCAAGCACGACGGGCGCATCACCCGGGAGGTGGCGGCGCAGGCGCTGGTCATGCTGGAGGTGGACAGCGAGGGGCTGGACAAGGTGGACCGGGAGATACTCACCCTGATCGTGGAGAAGTTCGGCGGCGGGCCGGTGGGCCTGGGCACGCTGGCGGTGGCGATGGGTGAGGAGCACGACACCATCGAAGACGTCTACGAGCCCTACCTGCTCCAGCGGGGCCTCATCCAGCGCACCCCGCGGGGGCGCATCGCCACCCGCCTCGCCTACGAGCACCTGGGGATCAGCCAGCCCGGGGGCGAGGAGCAGCTGTTCTAGCCGGCACGCCCGGGAAGCGGCGGCTCAGTTCCAGGAGACGGCGGTAAACTCGGTGGGCACCAGCTGTATCCAGGTGGGGCCGCGGTCCAGGGGGATGGTGCGGCCCGCGTCGTCCATGTAGGTGGTGACCGCGCTGGAGCCCGGCCGTGACCAGGTGCCGCCGATCACTTCGCCGTCGCGGAAGACCAGCACCCGGCCGGAGCCGGTGAGGTCGAAGATCAGCCCCCGGTCACCGCTGGCGTCCTCGATGATGTTGCTATCGTAGGAGGGCACGTACTGGACGATCACGTTCTTGGCCGCCAGCTGCCGTCCCGTCTCCGCGTCCAGGTGCGGCTTCCCCTGCATGGAGCGCAGCCAGCTGTTGCTGCCGGGATCGTAGTCGTAGCTCACCTGCGCCCAGGGAGAGTAGGGAACGGCGATGTGCCTGATGTTGCCCGGCGCCGGCGAATCGTCCTTGAAGGCGGGGCCGTCACCCACCTCCACCTCGATGGGAATGCCTGCTTCCGCTGCCACCTGGCGCAGCAGGATGGTGCTGGTCATCAGGTTGTGGGGGGCGGCGCGGTCGCCCACGCGCCAGTAGGCGGCGGGATAGGCGCCGTGGTTGATCCGGGGCACGTCCGGCGCTGCCGCCAGCTCGTTGGTGACGCCGATGCTGGCGCCGGAGTCGGCCAGCAGCGCCTGGTATTCCGGCACCAGTTCCAGGTCGATGAGGCGGGCGCTGCGCACCGGCCCCCCCGTCTCCGCGTCGCGGCAGCCGAAGACCGCCGAGAAACGGGTCACCTGGCCCTCGGCCATCGCCTCGTAGACGATGTCGGCGCGGCCAAGGCCGATCTGCGGCCTGGCGGCGGGCGCGTTGTCCACCTGGATGACGATGGGACGCTTGCGCGTGGGCCCGCGGTCGTCGTAGGCGGTGCCGTCGAGGGTGCAGTAATACCTGGGATCCGGCGGCGGCGGTGGTGGCGGAACCACTTCCTCCGCTTCCTCTTCTTCGGCGGTGGTAACCACCGGCACCACGTCGTCGCCCTTGAAGGAGTCGTAGACGGCCCAGCCCACGAACGCGAGCGAGCCGGACAGCAGCAACGCCAGCAGGACGATCACGGTGGTCTGGGAAAAACCGGAACTGGAACTTGAAGGGGGTCTTGTCATCGGTAGAGCTTTCTCTTACTCATTCGAGAGTAGCCGATCGGGATCGCCATGTCAAAGCAGCGCTGCCACCGTGGCGCGGCGGTGCGCGTTCCCGTTGCCGCCGGCATCTGTTAGAATCCTGTTTGTGTTCGCCCGGGATTTGCTTCTATGCTCAAGGTACTTCTCCACATCTGTTGCGCTCCCTGCTCCACCGCCACCATCGAGTCCTGGCAGCTCGAGGGGGCGGAGGTGACCGGCACCTTCTTCAATCCCAACATCCATCCCTTTGCCGAGCACCACCGGCGTTACGACACCCTGCTGGCTTACGCCAGCAAGCTGCGCCTGCCCCTGGTGGGCGAGCCCCACTACGACGTGCGCGAGTGGCTGCGCATGGTCAGGGGCAGCGAGGAGAAGGGTGAGCGCTGCCGCTTCTGCATCGGCCAGCGCCTGCGTTACACCGCCGAGCTGGCGGCGGCCGGCGGCTTCGACTGTTTCAGCACCACCCTCTCGGTGAGCCCCTGGCAGGATCACGACATCATCATCGAGCAGGGCGAGGAGGCAGCGGCGGACGCCGGGGTGGAATTCGCCTACCGGGACCTGCGGCCCCGCTACCGCCGCAGCGTCGAGCTCTCCCGCGAGGCCGACCTCTACCGCCAGAAGTACTGTGGCTGCATCTTCAGCGAGCAGGAGGCGGCGCTGGCGCGGGCGCGGCGCTGAACCCGCCCATGCGTACCTCGGAGCTCGAATACGAGCTGCCGCCGGAGCTGATCGCCCAGCGCCCGGCTTCCCCCCGGGACAGCAGTCGCCTGATGGTCTACGATCGCGGCAGCGGCGCCGTGGATCACCGGCGCCTGGACGAGCTGCCGTCGCTTCTCCGCCGGGGCGACCTCCTGGTCTACAACGATTCGCGGGTGATGCCCGCGCGCCTGCGGGCGGTGAAGCCCACCGGCGGCCGCGTGGAGCTGCTCTTCCTCGACCGGCGCGGGGAAAAGAGGTGGGAGGTGCTGGCGCGGCCCTCGGCGAGGCTGAAGCCGGGCACCCCCCTGGCGCCAGCGGCGGACGCGGCCGCGATTCCCGCCTTCACGCTGGTGGAGCACCTGGGCGAGGGCCGCTGGCTACTGGCGGAAAACGACGGCGCCGATGCCCTGCGGTTGCTGGAGCGATTCGGGGAGATGCCCCTGCCGCCCTACATCCGCGAGCCGCTGGCACGCCCGGACGAGTACCAGACGGTCTACGCCCGCGAGGTGGGCTCGGCGGCGGCACCCACCGCCGGCCTGCACTTCACGCCGCGGCTGCTGGAGCGCCTGCGCGATGCCGGCATCGCCACGGCGCCGCTGACGCTGCACATCGGCCTCGACACCTTTCGTCCCGTTGCCGCCGACGACCTGGAACGGCACCGGATTCACCGCGAGCGCTACCACCTGCCGCGGGATTCGTACGCGGCCGTGGCCGCGGCGCGCCGGGAGGGACGGCGGGTGGTGGCGGTGGGCAGCACCAGCGTGCGGGTGCTGGAGACGGTCTTCGGCGCCGGCGGGGCGCCGGCGGGCGAGACGGATCTCTTCATCACCCCCGGCTACCGCTTCCGGGCCGTCGATGCTCTGCTCACCAACTTTCACCTGCCGCGTTCCACGCTGCTGGCGATGGTGATGGCCTTCGCCGGGGTCCGGGAAGTGAGGCGGCTCTACCGGCTGGCGGTGGCCGAGCGCTACCGCTTCTACAGCTTCGGTGACGCCATGTTGCTGTTATGATGATGCGGCGGGGCTTCGCGTAGCGTACGGCCGGGCGGGCGGCATGGGCCGCGCCCCGGCGGCTACAGGGAGGCGGCGATCCGGTTTCTGCTGAAAAATCACCTGGTTCTCCTGCTCAGCGTGCTGGCAGCGATGGCGCTGCTGTTGCTGGCCCGCGGCGGCGGGGAGAGCACGCCCCCGGCGGCGGACGACCCCGGGGCAGGCGCCCTCGACGCGCCGGCGGCGACGGTCACCACCGGCACGAAACCGGCACCGCCGCTGGATCCCGCCGCCGGCGCCCCGGAGCTGGGCGCCGCCACCGGCGAAGTGGGGGGAAAGCCGCTGGCAGGCAAGGTGATCTGCATCGATCCCGGTCACGCGGCAGGCGGGGACGCCGGCTACGAGCCCATCGGCCCCGGGGCGGCGGAGACCAAGATCAAGGACCCCGGCGGCACCCGCGGCGTGGTCAGCGGCACCCCCGAACACGCCATCACCCTGGCGATCGCCCAGCGGCTGGCGCGGCTGCTGGAGCAGCAGGGGGCGACGGTGGTGATGACCCGCGACACGGATAGCTTCCAGGGCGGCAACATCGAGCGCGTCGCCGTGGCCAATGACGCTGCCGCCGCCCTGTTCGTCCGCATTCACTGCGACGGCTCCACCGACCACTCCCGCCACGGGGCGAGCACCCTCTACCCGCAGTCGATACCCGGCTGGACGGACGACATCCACGACGCCAGCCGCGCTGCCGCCGCGGCGGTGCAGTCCGCCCTGGTGGCCGCCACCGGCGCCGCCGACCTGGGCATCGTCGCCCGCGGTGACATCACCGGCTTCAACTGGTCGGACGTGCCGGCGATCCTGGTGGAGGCCGGCTTCCTGACCAACCCCGGGGAGGACGCGCGGCTCAATACCGACTCGTACCAGCAGCAGGTGGCAGCCGGTATCGCCGGGGGAGTGGTGGCCTGGCTGGGTTCGGGTTGAGGCTGGGCCCCGGCGGGGAAGATCGTCGGCGGCCCGGCGCCGCGGCTCAGCCTTCGCTGGTTCCGTCCAGCGGCACCACCATCTTGATGGTGTCCCGCCGGAGGATCACGGTGTCGGCGCGACGCGGCGGTTCGCTCTCGGCTCCCCGCCGGCGGAAGACGACGCTGGTCACCGGCAGGTAGTGGAGATCCCGGGCGTTCAGCAGGTCGCTGATGCGCGACTGGTAGCCGCCGGGCTTGATGTGCATGTCGCCCTCGATCTCGTAGTCGTCGGTGGTGATCAGCACCCTCACGGCCCTGGTGGGTACCTGGGCCCCGAGCGCCGCCACCGGCGCCTTGTCGCCTGTGCCGGCAATCCTCGATTTCATGTAAAACCGCCCTGCCGGGGGAACGCGTCCCGTTTGCTGTCCGCTCTATTACTCGGCCGGGGACGGGGAAAGGTTGAGCGCTGCCGGCCTGTGCCGGGCCCGGGCGGCCACGGCGGCGGCTGCTTTCGGGTAAGATTATGCGGCGAGGAGACGGAGGCTTGCTTGTCGAGTTCGTTTCGATTCACCATCGAGGCCGGCGACGGCGAAGCCCGCGCCGGCAGGCTGGAGACGCCGCACGGCGTCATCGAGACGCCGTGCTTCATGCCCGTGGGTACGCGCGCCACGGTGAAGGCGCTCTCCCCCCGCGAGCTGGAAGAGGCGGGGGCACAGGTGATTCTCGCCAACGCCTACCACCTCTACTTTCGCCCCGGCGCCGAGACGGTGGCCGAGATGGGCGGGCTGCACCGCTTCATGTCCTGGGAGCTGCCGCTGCTCACCGACAGCGGCGGTTTCCAGGTATTCAGCCTCGGTGACACGGCGCGGGTGGACGACGAGGGCGTGGAGTTCCGCTCCCTCTACGACGGCTCGCGCCACTACTTCACCCCCGAGGAGTCCATCCGCGTCCAGGAGCTGCTGGGGGCGGACATCGTCATGTGCTTCGACGAGTGTGCCCCCGCGGGCGCCGGCCGCGAGCGCCTGGAGCGGGCGGTGGCGCGCACCGCCGACTGGGCGCGCCGCTGCCGGCAGGCGCACGCGCGCGAAGACCAGTTGCTGATGGGGATCGTCCAGGGCGGCACGGAACGCGATCTCCGCCGCGAGAGCGCCCGGCGCACCGTGGAGCTGGACTTCGGCGGCTACGCCATCGGCGGCCTGGGCCTGGGCGAGGAGCGCGCGGCGATGGTGGAAACCATGGCCTACACGGCAGCGCTGCTGCCGGCGGACCGGCCCCGCTACTTCATGGGGCTGGGCGATCCCGCCGGTATCGTCGACGCCGTGGCCGCCGGCATCGACATGTTCGACTGCGTGCTGCCCACCCGTGACGGCCGCAACGGCGCCGCCCTCACCACCTCCGGGCGGCTCAACCTGCGCAACGCCCGCTTCGCCCGCGACGACCGTCCCCTGGAGCCCGGCTGCGGCTGCTACGCCTGCCGCCGTTTCAGCCGCGCCTACATCCGCCACCTGGTGACCCAGAAGGAGATCCTGGGGCTGCAGTTGCTCTCTCTACATAATGTCAGCTTTTTGTTAGACTTGGCCCGAAAGGCCAGGGAGGCGGTGCTCGAAGGGCGCTTCGAAGCGTTCCGGGGCTCGCTTTCCTTCCGGGCCGGGGAGCCGGGGGACACCGACCAGCGAAAGGAGCAGACTTGATTTCCACAGCCACTCTCATCATCGCCGAGGGGGAATCCGCGGGCTTCGGCGGCAACTACTCCACCACCCTGATCATCATCGCCGTCTTCATCGCCGCCTTCTACTTCCTGCTCATTCGCCCGGGGCAGAAGCAGCGCAAGGCCCACGAGCAGCTGGTGAACTCCATCCGCGAGGGCGACGAGATCATGAGCGCCGGCGGCATCTACGGTACCGTGACCCACGTGGGCGGGGACTTCGTTATCATCGAAGTGGACGAAGGCACCGAGATCAAGCTGGCCAAGAGCTCCATCGCCCGGCGGGGGGATGCGGGCGAGGAGAGCGAGGCCGCCGACGAGGACGCGGACGTGGAAGCGGACTACGAGGAGGAGACGGCGGGCGGGGACGACGACGGCGAAGATGACGACGGGGAAGAGGAAGAGGAATAGCTTCCCTTGCAGCTCGAGATCGCCGTCAGCAAGACCGACAAGTTCGGGGTTTCGCCCGGCGGGGACACCGTCGAGGTGACGGAGCGGCCCACGGGGGGGCTGAGCGTGGTGCTCTCCGACGGGCAAGGCAGCGGCGCCGCCGCCAAGGCCATCAGCTCCTTCGTCGTCTCCCGGGCCATCTCCCTGATCGCCGAGGGTGCCCGTGACGGCGCCGTCGCCCGGGCGGTGCACGACGCCCTCTACGCCCAGCGGCGGGCCCAGGTCTCGGCGACCCTGACCATCATTTCCGCCGACACCAACCACGGGCAACTGGTGGTCTCCCGCAACTCCAATTGCCCGGTGCTGGTGATCGAAGGGGAGGGGGAGACGCGGCTGCTGGAGGCGGAGGCGGTGCCCATCGGCACCCGGCGCATGATCCGGCCGCAGATAGAGCAGTTTCCCCTGATGGAGCCGCGCACGGTGGTGGCCTTCTCCGACGGCATCCTCGCCGCGGGCAGGGGCAGCGGCCGGCCGGCGACGCCCGCGGAGCTGGCCTCGGTGGCGGCGTCGCTGGCCCGGGGGTCGGCGGCGGAGGTGAGCCGGGGCATGCTGCGCTGGGCGCTGGAGCGGGACGGCGGCCGTGCCGGGGACGACATCAGCGTGGTGGCGCTGAAGGTCGCCGGCGACGGTGACGGGGGGCAGGTGCGGGAGATGACCGTTCACTACCCGCTGTAGCTTCGTCGCACCGCCGGCTGCCGGCGCCGGGAGCTTGATGATCCACGGGGGTCGGACATGGGAGAGTCGGCAAGCGATCGCGAGGGCGGCATCGTCATCGTCGGCGTCTGCGGCTCGGGCAAGTCGCTGCTGGCGCAGGCGCTGGCGCGGCGCGGCTACCGCGCCCGCTCGGTATCGCAGGAACACTCGCTGGTACCGGACCTCTTCCGGCGCACGCGGCCGCGGGTGGTGATCTACCTGGAGGCCTCCGACGAGACCGTCGCCGGGCGCAAGCAGACCGGCTGGGAGCCGCGCCAGCTGGCGGAGCAGCGCCGGCGGCTGGCCCGCGCCCGGCAGCAGGCGGACATCGTGCTGGCCACCGACGGCCTGGATGCCGGGGAACTGGTGCGGCGGGTGGAGGAGCAGCTGCGCCGGCTGCTTTGACAGCCCCCTCTTTATGACTTATGCTTTTCGCTGGCGTGTGACTGCCCGGGTACGCCGCCTTCCGGAGAGCGCCCCCCGGCATCGACATCCCTACCACTTGATACTGGCTTGACGGAGAAACAAAGAAACCTGCTCATCATCGGCGTGATGCTGGCCCTGGTGGCCGTGTCCCTCTACCTCATCTATCCCCTTTCCGAGAGTGCTCACCTGGGGCTGGACCTGCAGGGGGGCCTGGAGGTGGTGCTGCAGGCCCAGGGAGACGTCACCGACGAGAAGATGGACCAGGCGGAGATGGTGATCCGCAACCGCGTGGACAAGCTGGGAATCGCCGAGCCCATCATCAGCCGCCAGGGAACGAACCAGATCTCCGTCAGCCTCGCCGGCGTCAGCAACGTGGACGAGGCCATGGACCTCATCGGCAAGACCGCCATCCTCGAGTTCAAGAAGGTGGACCAGGATCTCACCCAGAAGGCCCGCCAGGGCGAGGTGACCGCGGAAACGCTGCCCCCCGGCAAGCAGCTGCTCTACCAGGCCCAGCGTGACGAGAACGGCGAGATCGTGCGCGACCAGGAGACCGGGAAGCCGCTGCAGGTGCCGTTCGTGGTGGACAGCGAGCCGCTGATGACCGGCGACGCCCTGGAGGGGGCCAGCGTCGGCTACGACCAGCTCGGTAACGCCAAGGTGGACATGAAGTTTACCAGCGAGGGCGCCAAGCGCTTCGCCCAGGTGACCGACGAGCTCGCCACCGAGGGCGCCATCAGCGGCCAGGTGCAGCAGATGGCCATCGTGCTCGACGACGAGGTGCAGTCGGCGCCCACGGTGAAGGAGAAGATCGACAGCGACAGCGCCGAGATCACCGGCAAGATCCCCTTCAAGGAAGTGGAGAACACGGTATTGGTGCTGCAGACCGGTGCCCTGCCGGTGGAGCTTTCGGTGATTCACAAGAACGAGGTCAGCGACACCCTGGGCGAGGACTCGCTGCGGCAGGGGCTCTTTGCCGCCGCCGTGGGCATCATCCTGGTGATGGCCTTCATGATCGTCTACTACCGCCTGCTGGGCGTGGTGGCGGTGCTGGCGATGATCATCTACGGCATCTTCTACCTGGCGGTGCTGGTGAATCCCTGGTACCCGGCGACACTGACCCTTCCCGGCATCGCCGGCATGATCCTCACCATCGGCATGGCCGCCGACGCCAACGTGGTCATCTTCGAGCGCATCAAGGAGGAGGTGCGCAGCGGCAAGACCATCCGCTCGGCGGTGAGCTCCGGCTACAGCAAGGGCTTCCGCACCATCCTCGACGCCAACGCCGTCACCATCATCACCGCCCTGATCATCTTCTGGGTGGCCACCGCCGGCGTCAAGGGCTTCGCGCTGACGCTGATGATCGGCGTGGTGATCAGCATGTTCACCGCCGTGCTCGCCACCCGGGCGATGCTGGGGCTGCTCTCCAACCTGCGCATCTTCCGCCACCCGGTGCTGATGGGTCTCAAGCCCGGCCAGGAGTACCAGCCCTGGTTCACCTTCGACATCGTGGGGCGCAAGCTGATCTGGTTTGCCCTCTCGGGGCTGATCATCGTCGTCAGCATCTTCAGCCTCTCCACCAAGGGGCTCAACCTGGGGATCGACTTCCAGGGCGGCAGCAAGCTCACGGTGGGCTTCGAGAGCGACACCTCCGTCGATGGGGTGCGCGAGGCGATGAACGCCGCCGGCTACGGCGACGCCGTGGTGCAGAGCACCGGCGACGGGCGTTACCAGGTGACCCTGCCGACGCTCGGCGACCAGGAGCAGGCAAAGGTGGTCGAGTCCCTGGACGGCTCCCTGGGGGTCTCCGAGAAGCAGTGGCAGATCGTGGGCCCCACCTTCGGCAGGCAGGTACTGAACTCGATGGTGCAGGCGATCGTCTTCGCCTGGATCCTGATCATCGCCTACGTTTCCTTCCGCTTCGAGTACAAGTTCGCCGTCGCCACCCTGGTGGCGCTGATCCACGACCTGGTGATCACCGTGGGCGTCTACTCGCTCACCGGTCGCGAGGTCACCACCGCCACCGTGGCCGCGGTGCTCACCATCCTCGGTTACTCCCTGTACGACACCATCATCGTCTTCGACCGCGTGCGCGAGAACACGCCCCGGGCCCGCCGGGGCACCTACGGGCAGATGGTGAACGAATCCATCGCCGAGGTGATCGTCAGGTCGATGATCACTTCCTTCGCCACCCTGATGCCGGTGGCCTGCCTGCTGGTCTTCGGCGGCCAGACGCTGAAGGATTTCGCCTTCGCCCTGCTGGTGGGGATCGCCTCCGGTGCTTACTCCTCCATCTTCGTGGCGGCGCCGCTGCTCACTTTCTGGAAGGAGCGCGAGAAGCGCTACCGCCCCGGCTCCGGCAAGCAGGCCGGCCGCAAGGCCGGCCGGAAGGCCGCCCGCGCCTGAGGCGGCGGCCGCGCCCCAGGTTCAAATCCCCGCGAGCGGGGGTAGAATCTCTACCGCCGGCGGGTGGGCTCATCTTCCTCCCGGTTTGCCGTTACAGAAGTGATAATGTTTTCTGCATGTCTGCCGTTTCAATAGTTGTCCGGGGAGGCGGTCGCCGATGAACGAGACGGGTAAACGCAGTATCTTCCTGGCGGTGGGCGCGGCCGCGATCGCCCTGGAGGCGATCGAGGCGCTGGCCGAGGAGCTGCTCCGGCGCGGCGAGGCATCCACCGGGGACGGGCGCCGGCTGCTGGAGGAGATGGTGGAGCGTGCCCGCGGCGAGGCCCGCTCGCTCAAGGACGGCCTCGACGGCAGTGTGCGGCGCACCCTGGACGAGATGTCGCTGCCCACCCGGGAGAAGTTCTCGGACCTGGAGCTGCGCCTGGCCCAGCTGGAGCACCGGGTGAAGCTGCTGGAGGAGCAGGCCGACGCCGGCGCGGAGGGTGATGCCGCCGCGGGCGGGAAGGGCGGAGAGGGGTAGACAGATGCCGCTGGTACGCAGCGTGCGCAACGTCGACCGCATGCGTCATATCACCGAGGTGGCGGTCAAGCACGGTTTCGGGTACCTGTTCGAGGGCCGGCGCCTGCGCCGCTTGGTGCCGGGGCGCCGGAAGAAGATGGCGGAGCCCGGCGCCCGGGGAGTGCACATCCGGGAGATGCTGGAGGAGCTGGGCCCCACCTTCGTCAAGTTCGGCCAGCTGCTCAGCACCCGCCCGGACCTGGTTCCCCCCGACATCATCGCCGAGCTGCGCAAGCTCCAGGACGACGTCCAGGAATTTCCCGCCGAGGTGGCCCGCCGGCACATCGAGGAGGAGCTGGGGCTGTCGGTGGAACGGCTGTTCATCGAGTTCGAGGACCGTCCCCTCGCCGCTGCCTCCATCGGCCAGGTTCACCGGGCGCTGCTTCCCAACGGCGACCTGGTGATCATCAAGGTACGGCGCCCGGAGGCAGAGAAGCAGATCGAGTCCGACGTGGACCTGCTGTACCAGATCGCCCACCTGGTCGCCGACCACTGGCACCACGAGCTCTTCTTCGACCCCGTGGGGGTGGTGGACCAGTTCGCCCGCGCCATCCGCAACGAGCTCGACTACCGGGTGGAGGCGCGCAACGCCGAGAAGTTCAGGAAAAATTTTCTCCACGACGACTCGGTGGTGATACCAAAAGTTTACTGGCAGTACAGCACCTCGCGGGTGCTGACCCTCCAGTACATCGGGGGAACCCATGTGAACGAGCTGCGCCTGGACTCCATGGACATCGGCGAGCGCCAGCGGCTGGCCACGGTCATCGCCCAGTGCTGGTTCAAGCAGATCTTCGAAGACGGCTTCTTCCACGGCGATCCCCATCCCGCAAACATCATCGTTCTCGACGACGGCGCCATCGGCCTGGTGGACTTCGGCATCGCCGGGCGCATCGCCGACAGCGAGCGGCAGAGCATAATCGATCTCTTCCTGGACGTGATGAACGAAAGGATAGAACGCCTGCCCCGGCGCCTGGCGGCGCTGGGCGTGGAGTTCCCCCGGGAGAAGGAAGCGGAGTTCGAAGCGGAGGCCCGGGACATGTTCGCCAAGTACTTTGGCGCTCGCCTCGACGAGATCGACCCGGTGCACGTCTTCCGCGACATCTTCGGGGCCATCTACCGCCTGAAGCTGAAGCTGCCGGTGCAGTACCTGCTGCTGGACCGCGCCGTGGCCACGCTGGAGGGGATCGGCCGCGAGCTATGCCCCACTTTCAACGTGCTGGAGGTGGTGGAGCCCTACGCGCGGGAGTTCATGTACCGCCGCTACGCGCCGGGGACGCTGGCGGCCAGGGGCGGCGAGCGCCTGCGGGACTACGCCGGCATCCTGATGGAGTATCCCTACCAGGTGCACGACGTGCTGGAGCAGCTGCGACAGGGGGAGGTCAAGCTGAACTTCGTCCACCGCAACCTGGAAGAGGTGATGCGGCGCCTGATGGTGATGGCCAACCGCCTGGTGGTGGCGATCGTGCTGGCGGCGGTGCTGATGGGATCGGCCATCATCGGCCTCTTTGCCCACGAGGGGCCCCAGGTGGCGGGCATTTCCGTGTTCGCCCTGGCTGGTTACCTGGCCTCGGGTTTCTTCGGCCTTTGGCTGGTGGTGGGAATCCTTCGTTCCGGCCGGCTCTAGGGTGGCCGCCGGGGCGGGCGTCCCCGCCGCTCAGTCCTGCAGGTAACGCGACAGGGTCTCCCCGAGCTTCCAGGTGTTGATCGGCTTGGGGATGTAGCCTTCGCAGCCGGCGGCGATGATGCGCTCCTCGTCGCCGCGCATGGCGTGGGCGGTGATGGCCACGATGGGCACCGAGGCGGTCTGGGGATCCTGCTTGAGGATGCGGGTGGCCTCCAGCCCGTCCATCCCCGGCAGCTGGATGTCCATCAGGATCAGGTCGGGCTTGTTTTCGCGGGCGGCCACCAGCGCGTCCTCGCCGGTGGTGACGATCTCCACCGCGTAGCCGTCCCGCTCCAGCACGAACTCCGTCAGCCGCGAGTTCATGTGGTTGTCCTCGACCAGCAGTATCCTTGCCTTTGCGCCTGTTTCCTGTTCGTTGCCGTCCATGTTGCTCATACCACCTGTCGCACGCTGTCCCCGGCGGCCGCCTCTGCCTGGGCCAGCGCCTGTTCCAGTCTCGCCGTTACCTGCTCATAGGAGATTTTACCACTTGGGGAGTCGGTTATCGCCGCGTTCACCGAGGCCTTGATCCTGGTGCCGTCGCTGGCGGTGAAGGTGACGCCGCCGAGGTAGCGTACCACTTTTCCGCGGCGGCGAGACCCGAGCGCCGCGGCGTCTCCGGCAGCAGGATCGCGAAGCGGTTCTCGTCGTACCGCGACACGGGATCGGCGGCGCGCAGCTTGCCCCGGAGGATGCCGGCGACGCGGCGCAGCACGGAGCCGTCGCTGAGCGGCCGCCCGTCTTCGTGCCTCAGCGATACCAGCATCGCCGACACGTCGAGCGAGTAGCGTTCCGCCCGCCGGATCTCCTCCGCCAGCCGCTTGTGGAAGTAGCGGCGGTTGAAGAGCCGCGTCTCCGCGTCCACCAGCCGCGCCCGGTCGGGGTCCAGTTTCTCCAGGCGGAAGATCTCCGCCAGCAGCAGCTCGCGGCCGTCGCCCTTGTTCACTACCTTCTGCACGTTCTTCTCCAGGAAGCGCAGGCCCTCGTCCTCGGGCTTGCCGCCGGCGGTGACGATGATGGGGATGTCCGCCGTCAGGGGGTGCCGCCTCAGGGAGGAGACGGCGTCGAAGCAGCCGGTGTCTTCCAGCATCAGGTCGAGAATGACGATGTCGGGGCACAGCTCCAGCGCCAGGCTGACGGCCTCCTCGCCGCTGGCGGCGGTCTTGGCGCCGTAGCCCTGGCGCTGCAGCAGCTCGGCGGTGGTGCGGGCGGCCTCGACGTCGGGATCGGCGATCAGCACCTGCGGCTGCGAGCGCCGGCCGTCGAGCACCTTTTTCAGGCCATCCAGCTTCTCCAGCAGCGACTGGCGGCTCAGGGGCTTGACGCAGTAGTCCGCCGCCCCCAGGGCGAAGCCCAGGTCCGGGTTGTTCAGGGCAGAGCAGATGATCACCCCCACGTCCTCCGTCTCCGGGTCGGACTTGAGGTCGTGGAGCACCTGCCAGCCGTCGCGGCGGGGAAGCATGATGTCCAGGCAGACGGCGAAGGGGTGGTTTTGCCGGGTCTTCTCCAGGGCCTCGTCGCCGTCGGTGGCCACGTCCACCCGGTAACCTTCCTTCTCCAGCCAGACGCTGATCAGGTCGGCGGTGGCGCGGTCGTCCTCCACCACCAGGATCTCCGGGGCCGCCTCCTCCTCGTCCCGGTCCCGGGGGGCGGCGGGCGCCACCGCGGCGCCCTTGCCCACCTCCCGCTCCGCGGGGGTGGCGGCCGGAAGCGACGAGCCGGCGGGGAGCGGCAGGGTGAAGTAGAAGGTGCTGCCGGCGCCCAGCTCGCTCTCCACCCAGATGCGGCCGCCGTGCATTTCCACGAACTTCTTCGTCAGCGCCAGGCCCAGGCCGGTGCCCTCGAACTGGCGGGCGGCCGAGCCGTCCACCTGCTGGAACTCGGAGAAGATCCTTTCCTGGTCGTCCTCGGCGATGCCGATGCCGGTGTCGGCGACGGCGAAGCGGGCGGTGTTGCCCATCACCACTCCCGAGACGTTCACCGAGCCGCCCTCGGGGGTGAACTTGATGGCGTTGCTCAGGAGGTTGTACAGGATCTGCCGGAACTTGCCCGGGTCGGCGTAGACGCTGGTGAGGTGTTCCGAGAGGTCCACGTCGATGGTGAGCCCCTTCTTCGCCGCCAGCGGCTGCAGGGTGGTCACCACCTCCTTGAGCACGCTTCCCACGAAGAACTCCTCGGGCACGATCTCCATCTGGCCCGCCTCCACCTTGGCCAGGTCGAGCACGTCGTTGATCAGCTCCAGCAGGTGGTAGCCGCTGGAGACGATGTTCTCGGCGAACTCGCGCCGGTCTTCTTCCCCGAGCTGCTCCGGCGGCGTGTCCCGGAGCACCTCCGAGAAGCCGATGATCACGTTGAGCGGGGTGCGCAGCTCGTGGCTCATGTTGGCCAGGAACTCCGACTTCAGCCGGTTGGCCTTTTCCAGCTCGCGGTTGGCTTCCTGCAGCTTGCGCGTGTGGCTCTCCACCTCGTCGACCATCTCGTTGAAGGCCACGGAGACGGCGCCGATCTCGTTTTCCGCCGATTTCACCGGCACCCGCGTGGAGTAGTCGCCGTTGCTGATGCGCATGGCGGCGTCGGTGAGGCGCGAGAGCGGCCGCAGCACCGAGCGGCGCAGCATGAACACGATGGTTCCCGTCACCAGCACGAAGGTGAGCAGGCCGACGATGATCAGGATCTGCTGGCTGCGGGTGACGCTCTCGTCCAGCGAGGCGGTGCTGACGTCCACGCGGATGGCCCCCAGGGAGTTCCGGGCGTTGGGCGCCGCGGCGATGGTGCCGTGGCACTGCAGGCACTCCTGCTTGGCGGGGATGGGAGTGATCAGGGTCAGGTGGTCGAGCCCGTAGTCGCTCACGTACTTGTCGCCGGTGTTGCCGGCGAGCAGGTTGCGTGCCGCCTCGCCGGTGGCGGTATCGATGGCGCCGGGATCGGTGGAGGCCCAGATGCTGCCGTCGGGGGAGACGACGTCGATCTCGTTGATGGCGTCGTTCTGGCTCAGGTCGTCCAGCGTCTGCTGGATGTGGCTGCGGTCCTGGTTGAGCATGTCCTGCTCGAGGCCGTTGAGGATGTTGATGGAGATGGCGCTCGCCGTGTCCTCGAACTGGCGCGTGCTGGCGCGTTTCTGGACCGAGATGATGGCGATGGAGCCCACCACGCCGATCACCAGGATGATGGAGACGATGTATAGAGGGATCTTGTTTTGCAGCTTCATGCCTCTGCCCTGTCGATCCCGCCTGCCCCGGGTCACGCCCCCCACCAAGCGCGACCCCTTTTCGCCGGGAGTCCCTGAAGGGCGGACTCCGCCGGCCGTTTCTTCAAGGCTTATCGGTTCGAGGTGGGACCCGGTTGAGCAGCGATCCTGGAGCTATGGGTGAAATGGGGGTTTGCCCGCCGTGCTGCCCGCCATGGGCGTGCACTAATATGATAGTATAAATTTCACCCGCTTGTCACGCGGGTTTTCAGATGGGCGGACGAAGTTTTGGTGGTGAAGTGAAGCTCCCCAGCGACGAGATTACCAAGGGCATCGCCAGGGCGCCTCACCGCTCGCTGCTGCGGGCGCTGGGGCTGGGTGACGAGGACATGGACAAGCCGTTCATCGGCGTCGCCAACGCCTTCAGCGAGGTGGTTCCCGGTCACCTGCACCTGCGTTCGCTGGCGGAGGCGGTCAAGGACGGCATCCGCGACGCCGGCGGCGTGCCCTTCGAGTTCGGCGGCATCGGCGTCTGCGACGGCATCGCCATGAACCACGAGGGCATGCGCTTCTCGCTGGTGAGCCGCGAGGTGATCGCCGACGAGATCGAGATCATGGCCCGCGCCCACGCTTTCGACGGCCTGGTGCTGATGCCCACCTGCGACAAGATCGTCCCGGGAATGATGATGGGGGCGCTGCGGGTGAACGTGCCCGCCATCGTCGTCAGCGGCGGTCCCATGCTCGCCGGTGACCTGGACGGCGAGAAGGTGGACCTGCACGACGTGTTCGAGGCGGTGGGAGCAGGGCTCACCGGCAGGATGGAGGCGGAGCGCCTGGCAGAGCTGGAAGCCTGCGCCTGCCCCGGCTGCGGCTCCTGCGCCGGCCTCTTCACCGCCAACTCCATGAACTGCCTCACCGAGGCGCTGGGGCTGGCGCTGCCCGGCAACGGCACCATTCCCGCCGTGGACGCCGCCCGCCTGCGGCTGGCGCGCGAGAGCGGCCGCCGGGCGGTGAAGCTGGTGGAGGAAGGGCTCAGGCCCCGCGACATCGTCGGCGCCGCGGCGGTGAGGAACGCGCTCACGGTCGACGCCGCCCTCGGCTGTTCCACCAACACCGTGCTGCACGTGGCGGCGGTGGCGCACGAGGCGGAGGCCGACTACCAGCTGGCGGCGATCAACGATATCGCCGGCGATACTCCCCACATCTGTTCGCTCTCGCCTGCCGGCGCGCATCACATGGAGGACCTGCACCGCGCCGGCGGCGTGGCGGCGCTGATGAAGGTTTTGCTCGATGCCGGCAAGCTGGACGGCGACTCGCCCAGCGTCGCCGGCGGCACCATCGCCGAGGCGGTGGCGGGCGCCCGCGTGGCCGACGCGGAGGTGATCCGCCCCCTGGACCGGGCT
>JAJRWQ010000067.1 GCA_024276735.1 Actinomycetes bacterium | reverse complement strand
CCGCCAGGCGCCGGTCGGTGCGCAGCTCCAGCACGTAGGGGGCGCAGTGCCGCCGCACCAGTTCCGCCGGCGGTCCCTCGTCCACCGCGCGGGCCTCGTCCATGATCAGCACCCGGTCGCACAGCTTCTGGGCCTCTTCCATGTAATGGGTGGTGAGTACCAGGGTGATGCCCCGTTCCTTGAGATCCAGCAGCCGGTCCCAGATCAGGTGCCGCACCTGGGGATCGAGGCCGGTGGTGGGCTCGTCCAGGATCAGCAGCTCCGGCTCGTTCACCAGGGCGCGGGCGATCGTCAGCCGCCGCTGCATGCCGCCGGAGAGCGAGGGCACCGGGCTGTGCGCCCGCTCCTCCAGCCCCATGAACTCCAGCAGCTCGCGGCAGCGTCGCTGCCGGTCTTCCCGGGGAATGCCGAAGTAACGGGCGTAGACCTCCAGGTTGTTGCAGGTGGAGAGGTCCGGGTCGAGGTTGTTGTCCTGGGGCACCACGCCCAGCCGGGCCTTGATGCGGCGGGGGTCGGCGGTGACGTCGAGACCGAAGACCCGCAGGCTCCCCGACGTGGGACGCACCAGGCAGTAGATCATCTTCATGGTGGTGGTCTTGCCGGCGCCGTTGGGCCCCACCAGGCCGTAACAGCTGCCCGCCGGCACCGCGAAGTCCAGCGACTCGACGGCGGTGACGCCGTCGAACTGCTTGGCCAGCGATTGGGCTTCGACGATCATGTGGCAATGATAGACGTTTCCGCGCCGGCATGAAACGCTGCCGTTTGCCGGCGCCGCCTGCGGTTGTAGAATGGAGTAACGCTTCCGGTGCCCGCTGCCGGCGGGTGCCGCGACAGGGAAAGGAGCTGCGATGAGCGATGCCCCGCGCGTGCGCGCGCACCTTTTTATCAGCGGCCGGGTGCAGGGGGTCTTCTATCGCGCCGCCACCGCCGAGCAGGCCCGCCGCCGCGGGCTGGCCGGCTGGGTGCGCAATCTCTTCGACGGCCGAGTGGAGGCAGTGTTCGAGGGCAGCCGCGCCGGCGTGGAGGCGATGATCGAATGGTGTCGCCAGGGCCCTCCCCATGCCCGCGTCGACGAGGTGCAGGTGGAGATGGGCACACCGGAGGGCCTTGCTTCCTTCGAGGTGAGGAGCTCGGCCTGAGGGCGGCCGTCCGTCCGTCCCGCGCCTGGTTTGGATCACCGGCGCCGCGGGGATGGTTTGCCTGCCGGTGGGCGAGGAATCAGAAGAGCAGGAGGTAGGACGAGCCTTGTCCCAGAGGAGAAAGATCATATTGCCCGTGGGCGGCATGACCTGTGCCTCCTGCGTGGAACACACGCGCAAGGCGCTGGCGGCGCTGGACGGCGTCTACGACGCCCAGGTGAACCTGGCCACGGAGCGCGCGGACATCGAGTACGACCCCGCGGTGCTGGACGCCAACGACCTGGTGGCCGCCATCGAGAGCGCCGGCTACCAGGTGATGACCGAGAAGCTGACGGTGCCCGTGGGCGGCATGACCTGTGCCTCCTGCGTGGAGCACGTGGAAAAGGCGCTGCGGGAGCTATCCGGGGTGGTCACCGCGTCGGTGAACCTGGCCACCGAGAAGGCGACGGTACAGTACGCCGCCGGCGTCACCACCCGGCCGGACATCCGGGCCGCCATCGAGGGCGCCGGCTACCAGGTGCTGGAGGAGGCGGGCGGGGACGAGGCCCCCGACGCCGACGCCGAGACGCGCCTGCGGCAGCGCCGTTACCGCAGCCTGCAGCTGAAGGTACTGGTGGGGGCGGTGCTGTCGGTACCGATCCTCATCGGCAGTTTCGGCTGGCTGGGTGACGTCGGTTTCCTGAGCAACCCGTACGTGCTGTGGGCGCTGGCGACGCCGGTCCAGTTCTGGGTGGGCGGCGATTTCTACCGGGGCGCCCTGGCGGCGGCGCGCCACCGCACCACCAACATGAACACCCTGGTGGCGGTGGGATCGTCGGCGGCCTACTTCTACAGCGTGGCCGCGGTGCTGTTCCCCGACTTCTTCGCCACCCAGGGGATCGGCGGCGAGGCGCCGATGTACTTCGATACCGCGGCGGTGATCATCACCCTGGTGCTCCTGGGGCGGATGCTGGAGGCCCGCGCCAAGGGCCAGACCTCGGAGGCGGTACGTAAGCTGATCGGCCTGCGGCCGAAAACGGCGCGGGTGGTGAAGGACGGCGCCGAGGTGGACGTGCCGGTGGAGGAGGTGCGCGTGGGCGACACGCTGGTGGTGCGCCCGGGAGAGAGCATTCCCGTGGACGGGGTGGTGGTCGCGGGCAGTTCCAGCGTCGACGAGTCGATGATCACCGGCGAGAGCATGCCGGTGACCAAGGAGCCGGGCAGCGAGGTGATCGGCGCCACCATCAACAAGATGGGCAGCTTCCGTTTCCGCGCCGAGCGCGTGGGCAAGGACACGGCGCTGGCGAACATCATCCGCCTGGTACAGGAAGCACAGGGAAGCAAGCCCCCCATCGCCAGGATGGCGGACGTGATCGCCGGGTACTTCGTGCCCACCGTCATCGGCATCGCCGTGCTCACTTTCCTGGTGTGGCTGGTGCTTGGTCCCGACCCGGTGTTCACCCATGCCCTGCTGAGCTTCGTCTCGGTGCTGGTGATCGCCTGTCCCTGCGCCCTGGGGCTGGCGACACCCACCGCGGTGATGGTGGGCACCGGCAAGGGGGCGGAGGCCGGCATCCTCATTCGCGGCGGCGACTCGCTGGAGACGGCGCACAAGCTGACCGCGGTGGTGCTGGACAAGACCGGCACCATCACCCGCGGCGAGCCGGCCGTCACCGACGTGATCGTCGACGGCTGGGACGAGGAGCAGGTACTGCGCCTGGCCGGCGCCGCCGAGAGGGGATCGGAGCATCCGCTGGGCGAGGCCCTGGTGGAAGGCGCCCGCAGCCGCGGCATCGAGCTGCCGGAGGCGGAGAGCTTCCGGGCGGTGGCCGGCAAGGGCGTGGAGGCAGAGGTGGAGGGGCACACGCTGCTGGTGGGGAATGCCTCCCTGCTGGAAGAGGCGGGCCTTTCCCTGGACGGCTGGCCGCAGCGGGCGGGCGAGCTTTCCGCCCGGGGCAGGACGCCGGTGCTGGTGGCCGTCGACGGGGAGCCGGCAGCGGTGATCGGCGTCGCCGATACGCTGAAGGAAGGATCGAGCCACGCCGTGGCGGCGCTCAAGGAGATGGGGCTGGAGGTCTACATGATCACCGGCGACAACCGGCTCACCGCCGAGGCGGTGGGACGGGAGGTGGGCGTGGACCAGGTGCTGGCCGAGGTGTTGCCGGAACAAAAGGCGCAGCGGGTGGCGGAGCTGCAGCAGCAGGGCAAGCTGGTGGCGATGGTGGGGGACGGCATCAACGACGCCCCGGCGCTGGCGCAGGCGGACGTGGGCATCGCCATCGGCACCGGCACCGACGTGGCCATCGAGGCCGCGGACATCACCCTCATCTCCGGCGACCTGGAGGGAGTGGTGAACGCCATTGCCCTCAGTCGCCGCACCATCCAGATCATCAAGCAGAATCTCTTCTGGGCCTTTGCCTACAACACGGCGCTGATACCGGTGGCCGCCGGCGTGCTCTACCCCTTCTTCGGCATCGTGCTCAATCCCATGTTCGCCGCCGCCGCCATGGGGCTGTCTTCGGTCTCGGTGGTGAGTAATTCGCTGCGCCTCAGGCGTTTCCGGCCGCCGCATGCCGCCGCCGGCGGCGAAACCGACCCCCGGGAGGTCGTCGATGACCAGTGATCGCGGGCACTTCACCATCGCCCAGTTCTCCGACATCCACTGCGGCGACACCCGTTTCGACCGCGAGCTGATGCAGGCGGCGCTGGACGAGATCAACGACCTCGGGCCCGACCTGGTGGTGGTCGCCGGCGACCTCACCGCCGACGGTTACCGGGAGCAGTTCCTGGAGGCCAGGAAGTACATCGACCAGCTGGAGTGCGGCCAGGTGCTGGTGATGGCGGGAAACCACGACTGCCGCAACGTGGGCTTCCTGCACTTCGAGGACCTGTTCGGTGAGCGGCGCTCCAAGACCCTGGAGCTGGAGTTCGGGGTCGACCGCCGCGGCGCCGGCGACGGGCGGCAGCGGCGCCTGAAGGTGCTGGCGCTCGATTCCAACAAGCCCGACCTCAACGACGGCGAGGTGGGCCGCGACCACTACGGCTGGATCGACGAGCAGTTTCCCGAGGAGGAGGATTACAAGATCTTCGTGCTCCACCACCACCTGGTAGGAATACCGGGAACCGGCAGGGAGCGCAACGTGGTCTGGGACGCCGGCGACGTGCTGGAGCGGCTGCGCGCGGTGGGCGTGGACCTGGTGCTCTGCGGCCACCGGCACGTGCCCTACACCTGGCCGCTGGCAAGTATGCTCATCATCAGCAGCGGCACCGTTTCCACCTGGAGGACGCGCGGTTTCACCCAGCCTTCCTACAACACCATCCGCATCGATCCCGGGCAGGTGGTGGTGACCACCCGCGTGCCCGCCGGCGAGGTGGTGCGGGAGGAAGCCTTCCGGCGCATTCACTTCCGCGAGGCCCTCTAGCGGCCGGCGCCGGCACGCCGTACCGCTGCCTTGACACCCGCTGCCGGCGGGCGTTAAGCTTTTCGCCGTCCACGCTGATGGGGGAGGCGGGCGGCGGCCGCCGTTTTTTCGGCTGTTCCCCCCTCGGTTGCAATGGAGAGTGAGGGGAGAGTGATCCAGATGTCGAAAAAGCTGAAACTTGCATCGTTGATCCTGCTGGTGTTGGGGTTGATGCTGTTCACGGCCGTGGCGACGGGCTGCGGCACCGACGAAGGCACCACCACTACGGCTGCTACCACTACCGGCACCACTGCCGCCGCCGGTATCGAGGAGGTAGCGGAACGGGCCAACGAGGTACTGGCGTCCGACAGCGGCTATCCCGGCAACGCCATCGAGGCCAAGAAGCTGAACGAGATGCTGGCCGATCCCGCGGCCAAGGATACCCTGTACGTGCTGGACGTGCGCCAGGCGGCGGACTACGAGAAGGGCCACATCGAGGGCGCGGTGAACGTGCCCTTCGGCCAGTGGGCGGCGCCCGACAACCTGAAAACGTACCCCAAGGACAAGACCATCGTCGTGGTCTGCTACACCGGCCACACGGCGGCGGAAGTAGTGGGAGGCCTGCGCATGCTGGGCTACGAGGCGCTGGCTCTCAAGGCAGGCATGCTGGGATGGAACGAGAGCTCCCAGTCACAGCAGGTGGCCGACACCCTGGGCCAGGCCGCCAACCCGGTAGTGAACACGCCGGCGGAGCCGGTCACCGCGAACGACAAGGGCGGCAAGCTCACCACGCCTCCCGACCCGGTCTACCAGGCTATAGCCGACCGGGCCAACAAGGACATGGGCGCCATGTCCACCAGCGGCGACTATGCCAGCAACGTCATTACCGCCGCCGCCCTGAAGGCGAAGCTGGACGATCCCGCCCAGAAGGACCAGGTATTCCTGCTGGACATTCGCAGCGCCAAGGACTTCGAGCAGGTGGGCCACATCGAGGGCGCGGTGAACATCCCCTTCAAGGACCTGGCCAAAGACGAGAACCTGGTCAAGCTGCCGCAGGACAAGAAGATCATCGTCATCTGCTACACCGGCAACACCGCCGCCCAGGCGACGATGATCCTCAGGCTGCTGGACTACGACGCGGCAGTGCTCAAGTTCGGTTCCATGGGCTGGTCGAAGACGCCCAACACCGATTCCTTCATCACCTACATCACCAACCCCGACTACCCGCTGGCGCAGTAAGCAACGCCCGCGTAGCGGGAGAGCGTAAAAACAGGGGCGGCCCCGCGGGGCCGCCCCTTTCGCTGTCCTGGTTTTGACGCCGCGGCGGCGGTTCGTCGTCCGCCTCCGCTTCCTTTTCCGTCTCGCGGCGCAGCTTCCGGCGGGTGGCCTTGTCGTACTTCCGCGGTGAATGGGGGCCGGCGCCGGAGCGCCGCCGGCCGGCGAAGGGATTGCGCGGCGGCCGGCCTCCCTTTCCCCGCTGCTTGCCGCCGCCGGCCATCGGCATCATCTTCCTTCCCGGCTGTCGAGGATGATGGTCACCGGGCCCTCGTTCACCAGCTCCACGGACATCATGGCGCCGAAGCTGCCGGTCTCCACCCGGATACCCTCGCGCCGCAAGCGGTCGGCCACGTCCAGGTAGAGCCTCTCCGCATTCACGGGGTCGGCGGCGCCGCTGAAGCTGGGCCGGTTTCCCTTGCGGGCGTCCGCCAGCAGCGTGAACTGGCTCACCAGGAGAACGTCACCGCCCGCTTGCGGGAGGGAGAGGTTCATCCGCCCTTCCGCGTCGGCGAAGATGCGCAGGCGCGAGATCTTGCCGGCGATGTAGGCGGCGTCTTCCTCCTCGTCGCCGGCGGCCACCCCGAGCAGGACCAGCATGCCGTTCCCGATCGTCCCCAGTACTTCGTCGCCCGACCTGACGCTGGCACGGCTGACTCTCTGGATCACGGCTCTCATGGAAGGAAGTCTACCCGGGCGGCGCCGAAGTTGAAAGTGCCCCTGTTTTCCACAAGAATCGTCGGGAGAGTATGGACACCGGGAACGAGACATGCAGGCGGCATGACGGGATGAGCAAAGGCGCCCTGCTGGCGGCGGCGCTGGTGGCGGCGACCATCCTGTGGGGTTGTGGCTGCGAACCGGTGCAGGTTGCCGGGGGGCCGACTCCCATGCCACCGCCGCCGGCCGGCGCCGCGGAGATGCTGGCGCTGGCAGAAGCAGCGGCGGCGGCACCGGCGTTCCGCGACCAGCTGGAGCCGAGCCGCCGGCTGGGGCGGCTGGAGATCCCGCGGCTGGGGATGAACGAGTGGGTGGTGGAAGGCACGACGCCCGCTGACCTCAGGTGCGGCACCGGCCACCTGGAGGAGACACCGCTTCCGGGCATGGGTGGCAACTTCACCATTGCCGGTGACCGCGTGCTCTACAGCGCCCCGCTGCTGCGCGCCGACCTGCTCCAGCCCGGCGACGAGGTGATCATGCACATGCCGTACGGGGTCTTTCACTACCGCGTGGAATCGGTGACCCGGAACGCCCCCGACGACATATCCGTCACCTACCCCAGGGGATACGATTCGATCACCTTGAGTACCTGCGACCCGCCCTGGAGCACCGAGCGGCGCCTGACGGTCAGCGCCCGCCTGGTACGGGTGGAGGCGGCGGGCTGATGCCGGCCGGCGCCCTCCGGCGGGGACCGCTGTACCTGGTTTTCGCCGCGCTCCTGCTGGTGAGCGTCTGGAACGGGGGTTACTTCCCTTACTCCAAGTGGGTTTTCGTTTTCGTTGCCGTGGCGGCGGGCCTGCGGCAGTTGCTGCTGGCCGCCGTTTCCGGGGAGGCCGTCGCCGGCAGCCGGCGCCCGGCGCTGCCCCGGTCGCCGGCGCTCTGGCTGCTGGTCGCCTTCACGCTGGTCGCGGCCGCCGGCCTCGCCTGGAGCGTCTCCCCCGCCGATACCGCCCGCGAGACGGCGCTGCTCTCCGCCTACGTATCGGTGTTGTTCGTGATCTCGGCACAACGGGCGGCGGCACCCCGGGAGACGATGGAGACCGCCTTGCGCTGGCTCGCGTACGTAGCGGCCTTCGTGTCCGCCTGGGGGGTGGTGACCTACGTGCTGCGCACCCCTCCCTACGTGCTGTTACTGGACGGGCTCTACCGCGCCGGTTCCACCTTCGAGTACTCCAATGCCCTCGCCTGTTTCGCCCTGATGTCACTGCCGCCGTCCCTTGCCCTGCTGGCGGCGGCGCCGCGCCGGGACCGGCCGCTCTACGTGCTGGCGGCAACGCTGGAGACGGCGGCGGTGCTGCTCTCTTTCTCGCGCCTGGGCCTGGTGTTGCTGGTGCTGGTGTACGCCTGGGAATTCTTCACCCGGCGCCGGCAGGTGGCGCAGCAGCTGACGCTGTCGCGGGCGGCGAGCCTGGTCCTGGCAGCAGCGGCGGTCGCCGCCGGAGATGCGTCCCTGCCGGGGGTGGTGGGGGTGACGGCGACGGCAGCAGCGGCCTACCTGGTGGCGGGGCGGCTGCCGCTCCGCCGCGGCTGGCCCTTCCACGTTGCCGCTGCCGCCACTGCTGCGTTACTGCTGGCGGCGGCGCTCGCCTCCGGCAGGCTGCGGCTGGCGCTGCAGACCAGGGTGGTGGAGGGATTCTCCCCGGAAAAGCTGCTGCCTCACCGCCTGGACACTTACCGGGGGGCGCTGGACACGCTGGCGGATCACCCGCTGCTGGGCTCGGGGCTCGGCACGTTCGCCCGGGTGTACCGCGATCATGCCCTGGTCAGCTACACCAAGTTTGCCCACGACCTGCCGCTGCAGGTGGCGGTGGACACCGGGCTCGCCGGCGCGGCGCTCATCGTTGTCTTCCTGTTGTATATCGCCGTCCGGGCGGTAGCCGCCCTCGCCGGCTCCGGCTGGCGCCGGGCGGCCGCGGTCTCGGTGCTGGTCTTCATCGTTTACAACCTGGTGGACTGGGAGTGGTACGTGCCGGCGCTGACCGCCTGGTTCATGGTGATGACGGCATGCCTCGAGGGCGGGGGCCGGCGGCAGGCAGGGTCAGAGGTAGAGATCGATGGTGAGAAAGAGCAGGTAGACGATGCTGATGACACCGTTCATGGTGAAGAAGGCAGTATCGACCCGTGACAGGTCGCTGGCGGAGACGATGGCGTTTTCGTAGGCCAGCAGCGCCGCCACCACGGCGACGCCGGCGAAGTAGGCGCCACCCAGCCCTAGGCAGTAACCGGCAGCGGCCAGCAGCAGCACCGACAGCAGGTGGAAGAGGCGGGTCACCGCCAGCGACCTGCCGATCCCCAGCGAGACCGGCAGCGAGTGCAGCCCCTCGTGGCGGTCGAAGTCGTAGTCCAGGCAGGCGTAGATGATGTCGAAGCCGCCGATCCAGAAGGTGACGGCGGCCATCAGCAGGAAGGGCCGCCAGTCGAGGCTGCCGCTCACCGCCACCCATCCTCCCACCGGCGCCAGGCCGATGGTGGCTCCCAGGAACAGGTGGCAGAGCGAGGTGAAACGCTTGGTGAAGGGGTAGACGACGAAGGCGGCGACCACCACCGGCGCCAGGTACCAGGTGATGGGCGGCAGTTGCGACACCGCCAGCACCAGCAGCGCCAGCGAGGCGGCGAGGAAGGCGAGGGCGGCGCCGGGGGAGAGCCGGCCCGATGGCAGCTCGCGCCCGGCGGTGCGCGGGTTGCGGGCATCGATGCCCCGGTCGATGACGCGGTGGAGCCCCATGGCCAGGCTGCGGGCCGCCACCATGGCGACGGTGATCCAGAGGAGCGGCCGCGCCGCGGGCACGGCGCCGGCGGCCAGGAAGGCGCCGGCGTAGGCAAAGGGCAGCGCGAAGACACTGTGCTCCAGCTTCACGAAGGACGCCAGCAGCAGCGGCAGCCGCAGGAACGAAGGCCTGTCTCTGTCGGCGGCGGTGTTCACGCGGTCGGCGGGACTCTCTTCAGGGGAGCTCGATGCCGTATTCCTGCCACCGGGCATCCACCAGGCGCTTGATCTCGTCGCTCATCACCACGTCGTCCGGCCACTCGCGGGGGTAACCCTCCTGGGGCCAGGTCCTGGTGGCGTCGATGCCCATCTTGGCGCCGTAGGCGGGCGTGGGGCTGGCGTGGTCCAGCACGTCCAGGGGGCCATCGGCCAGCACCACGTCGCGGCGGGGATCGACGTTGTTGAAGACCCGCCAGGCCACCTCGCTCTCGTCGTGCACGTCCACGTGCTCGTCGACGATCACCACGAACTTGGTGAGCGAGAGCATGCCCAGGCCCCAGACGGCGCTGATCACCTTCTTGGCCTGGGCGGGGTAACGCTTGCGGATGGACAGGATGGCACAGTTGTGGAAGACGCCCTCCAGGGGCAGGTTCATGTCCACCAGCTCCGGGATGGTCATCTTCAGCAGCGGCAGGAAGAGCCGCTCGGTGGCCTTGCCCAGGTAGCAGTCCTCCATCGGCGGCCGGCCGACGATGGTGGTGGCGTAGACGGCGTCGCGGCGGTGGCTCATGCCGGTTAGGTGGAAGACGGGGTAGTCGTCGGCGAGCGAGTAGTAACCCGTGTGGTCACCGAAGGGCCCTTCGCGCCGGAGCTCTCCCTTCTCCACGTATCCCTCCAGTATTATCTCCGCGGTGGCCGGTACCTCCAGGTCCACCGTGCGGCAGCGGACCATCTCCACCGGCCTGCCCCGGAGGAAGCCCGCCAGCAGCATCTCGTCCACCTCCCGCGGCAGCGGCGCCGTGGCGGCGTAGGTGACGGCGGGGTCGGTGCCGATGGCCACCGCCACCTCCAGCCGGTCGCCGGCGGCGCGGAAGTTCTCGGCGCCGTCCTTGTGCACGTGCCAGTGCATGCCGGTGGTGCGGGAATCGAATTTCTGCAGGCGGTACATGCCGGCGTTGCGCCGACCGGTCTCCGGGTCGCGGGTGAAGACCACCGGCAGGGTGATGAAGGGGCCGCCGTCCCCCGGCCAGGTCTTGAGGATGGGCAGGATGTCCAGGTCGGGTTCCTCCAGCACCACCTCCTGGCAGGGCCCGGAGCGCACCACCTTCGGCGCCGCCGAGGCCAGGCTCTTCAGTTTTCCCAGTGCCCGGATCTTGCTGGCGATCCCTTGGGGCACCTGCAGATCGAAGACCTGCCCCAGGCGGGCGGCGATGGTGTCCAGGTCCTCGCCGCCCAGGGCCATGCTCATGCGCTTCATGCTGCCGAACTGGTTGATGAGGATGGGCATGCGCGAGCCGGCGGGGTTGCGGAAGAGCAGCGCCGGCCCGCCGGCCTTGCTCACGCGGTCGGTGATCTCCGCCACCTCCAGCTCCGGCTCCACCTCGGCCTCCACTTCCACCAGCTCGCCGGCCTCGCGCAGGAGAGTGATGAATTGTCTCAGGTCGTCGATCGCCATTGGACCTCCTGTCCCGGGGCGTAACACTCGTAAATATCCAGCAGCACGGCGCGGGCCGGCTCCCCGCCACCGGGTGCCCGCGCCAGGAGCCGCCGGCCCAGCTCCCTGGTCTCCTCCCCGGTGGCAAGCGAGCGGAGCAGCCGCTCGAGGGAAACGATCGACCCCTCCTCCAGGGCATCACCACCGCCGCTGCGGTCCGCCAGGCAGAGGGTGACCGCGGTCCAGGCGTCGAGCGCCTTGTCCCGGGAGCCGCCGCGGGCGTGGATGTCGGCGCAGGCCTCGATCAGCGCCGCCAGGGCCCGGATCACGGCGAGATCGCCGCCGGCGGCGATGCGGTTGAGCCCGCGGGCGTACATGTAATCGCCGGCCAGCAGGTGGAACTCGTCGCTGCCGTCGTCCGCCAGCAGGCGGCTGCCGGCGTAGTGAAGCAGGTAGCCCTCGAAGATGAACTCGAGGGCGAAATGGTTGTCGGCCGCGCTCTTTCCCCTGCCGCCCCCGGCGGCGTCGAAGAGCAGCGAGAAGCCGGGCTGGTCCGGCACGCTGCCGGCGAGGCGCCGGGCGAAGAGAGGGCTTTCCCCGGCGATCTCCCGGCGCATCGCCGCCAGCACCGCCGATGTCACTTTCGATCCTCCGCTCACTTGGGATTTCCCTGGTCACATTGCACGCGATCAGGATAACAGAAATCACCTGCCTCCTTCACGGAACGCCGGCAACCGCTCTCCCCGTGATGCTTCAGTCGCCGGCGAGGTAGAAGGAAAGAGTTATCAGCTCGGTGGATAGATCAACCTGGCGCAGGGCGACGCCGGGGCCGGCGACCGCCCTCACCGGGGCGAAGTTGAGTACCGCCGGCACGCCGGCCGCGGCCACCCGGTCGATGACCTCCTGGGCCGCCTCCGCGGGGGTGGTGATGATGGCGATGTGCACCTCGTGCGCGGAGAGGAAGTCCTCCAGCTCGTCGATGGAGAGCACCGGGCCGGCGCCGCGGTCGCTGCCCACCACGCGGGGGTCGGCGTCGAACATGGCGGCGAGGCGAAACCCCTGCTTGGCAAAGCCCCGGTAGAGGGCCAGGGCGGTGCCCAGCTTGCCGGCGCCGATGATGATCACCCTGCGCTCGCGGTCGAGCCCCAGGCGCCGGCGCAGCTCCTTTACCAGCAGGTGGGTGTCGTATCCCACGCCGCGGGTGCCGAACCCGCCGAAATAAGAGAGGTCCTTGCGGATCTGGGCCGGGTTGGTACCCACGGCGTCCGCCAGCCGGCGCGACGAGACCGTTTCCAGCCCCTCTTCTTCCAGCTGTTCGAGCTTCCTCAGGTAACGGGCCAGCCGGGGCAGGGCGGCTTCCGGGATGGCGTCACTGGGCTTGGGAGGGTTCATGGCCGTTACGCCGTGGTGTCTATCGGCTGCCGAAGAACTCCGCCGCCGCCGCCGCCGCCCGGTCGATATCCTCGTCGCCGTGCGCCAGGGAGACGAAAGCGGCCTCGAACTGCGAGGGAGCCAGGTAGACCCCGCGGTCGAGCATGTGCCGGAAATACCGGCCGTAGGTATCGGTATCGCTCTCCCGGGCGGAGTCGAAGTCTCGCACCGGGCCCCCGGTGAAGAAGAGGGTGAGCATCGATCCCACGCGGTTGATGCTCACGTCCTCCACTCCTGCCGTGGCCTGCCGCAGCCCCGCTTCCACGCGCGCGGATTTTTCCTCCAGTCGCTCGTAGGTTCCCGGCTCGGCCAGGAGCTCGAGCGTGCTGATGCCGGCGGCCATCGCCAGCGGGTTGCCGGAGAGCGTTCCCGCCTGGTAGGTGTCGCCTGCCGGCGCCACCGTCTGCATGATCTCCCGGCGGCCGCCGAAGGCGCCCACGGGCAGGCCGCCGCCGATGATCTTTCCCAGGCAGGTGATGCCGGGGGTCACCCCGTAGCGCTCCTGGGCCCCGCCGTAAGCGACGCGGAAGCCGCTCATCACCTCGTCGAAGATCAGCAGGCAGCCGTGTTCGGCGGCGAGGGAACGCAGGCCTTCCAGGAAGCCGTCCGCGGGCGGCACCGTGCCCATGTTGCCGGCCACCGGCTCGACGATGATCGCCGCCACTCCCTCGCCGTGCTCCGCCATCAGCGCCGAGACTTCATCCAGGTCGTTGTAGCGCGCCAGCAGGGTATCGGCGGAGGTGCCGGGGGTGACACCGGGGCTGTCCGGCAGCGAAAGGGTGGCTACTCCCGAGCCCGCCTGCACCAGCAGCGAGTCCACGGCGCCGTGGTAACAGCCGATGAACTTGATGATCTTGTCGCGGCCGGTGAAACCGCGCGCCACCCTGAGGGCGCTCATGGTGGCCTCGGTGCCGGAGTTAACCATGCGTACCATCTCTATCGACGGCACCGCCGCGGTAACCAGGCGCGCCAGCTCCACTTCCAGCGGGCTGGGAGCGCCGAAACTGGTGCCGTCGGCGAGTGTCTTCTCCAGGGCTTCCACGACGGCGGGATGCGCGTGGCCGAGGATCAGCGGTCCCCACGAGCCCACGAAATCGATGTACTCGTTGCCGTCGACGTCGTACATGCGGCAACCGGCGCCACGGGCGATGAAGAGGGGATCGCCGCCCACGGCGCGCATCGCCCGCACCGGGCTGTTGACGCCGCCGGGCAGCAGGGACAGCGCCTGCTCGAAGAGTTCCCTGGATCCGTCGGTTCCCGCCATTGCTGCTTCCGGGTCAGCCTTCCGCCAGCCAGCGGGCGGCGTCCTTGGCGTGGTAGGTGATGATGATGTCGGCGCCGGCGCGCCTGATCGCCGTGAGCGTCTCCAGCACCACCGACTTCTCGTCCAGCCAGCCGCGGGCCGCCGCGGCCTTCACCATAGAGTATTCACCGCTTACGTTGTAAGCGGCGCAGGGATAGCGGGTCTCGTGCTTGACGCGATGGATGATGTCCAGGTAGGGGAGCGCCGGTTTCACCATCACGATGTCGGCTCCCTCGTCGATGTCCAGCAGCACCTCGCGCACCGCCTCGTTGGCGTTGCGGTGGTCCATCTGGTACGAGCGGCGGTCGCCGAACCCGGGGGTGGACTCGGCCGCTTCCCGGAAGGGGCCGTAGAAGGAAGAAGCGAACTTGGCCGCGTAGGACATGATGGGGGTGTTGATGAAGCCCTCGTTGTCGAGCGCGGAACGGATCGCCGCCACGCGCCCGTCCATCATGTCCGAGGGAGCGACGATGTCGGCGCCGGCCTCGGCGTGCGAGACCGCCATCCGCGCCAGCATCTCCAGGGTGATGTCGTTGTCCACGTAGCCGTCCTTGATGATGCCGCAATGGCCGTGGTCGGTGTATTCGCAGAGGCAGACATCGGTGATCACCAGCAGCTCCGGCAGGCTTTCCTTGAGCGCCTTGACGGCCATCTGGACGATCCCCTCGTCGTCGTAGGCGCCGCTGCCGGCCTCGTCCTTCTCCGCCGGGATGCCGAAGAGCAGTACCGCGGGGATGCCCAGTTCGTGGACCGCGTGTGCTTCTTCCACCAGGTTCGAGATCGAGAGCTGGCGACAGCCGGGCATCGATTCCACCTGCTTGTCGATGTCCTCGCCGTGGGTGACGAAGAGGGGATAGACGAGCCTGTCGGCGAGCAGGTCGGTCTCGCGCACCAGCCCGCGCAGGCGGGCGCTGGTCCTCAGCCGGCGCATCCTGTATGAAGGAAAGTACACGGGAATGCTCCTTGGGCAAAGCGTTGTCCGGAGCGGAGCTCCGCGGGTCGGGGTGTATATTAACCCAATCGGGAGCGGCGATAAACCCCGGCCGGCGGCGGCAGCGGCAGCCGGTCGGGGCGCCGCGGCCGCTGCCGGCGTGTCCGCATCACTGGTTGGCCTGCTGGAGCAGGGCCGGGTCGGTGATGGCGGCGCTGCCGTACTTCTTCCAGTTCTCGTAGATGGCAGGCTCCACCCAGTACTCGGTGCACATGCTGCCGATGGAGTTCTCGTCGAAGGTGAACCAGTCGCTGATCTTTTGGGCGTCGGCCCGCGTCATCATCGCCCTGGCGGCGAGCTTGTCGCTGTCGCTGTAGTTCTCGGTGGTGCCGTACAGGGAGACGTCCCCCCGGGTGACGTCGTCGTAGAGAAAGAGCGAGCTCATGAAGCCCCGGGACATCTCGGTGATGTAGCCCACCACCTGGCCGGGATGGCACGAAGGGGGCCGTCCCACCTGGATGATCACGGCGTTTCCTCCCGCCTCCGGCTGCAGCTCCACCTTGCGCACGATGGGGTTGCCGGCGTAGTCGACGGTGCCCACCTTGCGCACGATCATCTTTTCCACGTCTTCCTTGTTGACGGTACCCTTGTTGATCGTCACCGGCTTGCTGCCGGTATCGGTGGCCGCGGTGGTCTCGGCGCTCGACTCGCCGCCGCAGCCGGCGAGGACGGCGACCACCGCCAGCAGCAGTAACGATAAAAGCAGCCTGGTGATGCCGGGGGATTTCTTCCCCGTGAGCCTGAAGGTTTCCGGGAGGTTCACGGTGATTCTCCTTTCTCGTCCCCTGTCCGTTTGCCTTTTTCACCGGGGCGGTGTCGGGCGCCGGGGGATGTGGAAGAACGATGGTCGCGGCGCGGGGCCCGGTTCCGTGCGGGGCCGCACCGCACGATTGCTGAAAAAAAGTATAACACAGTCTTAAAGAAAAAGGTTGGGCTGCCGGGCGGCATATCCTATAATGCAAGGGCACGTATTCACGGAGAATCAAGGAAAGGTTCGCGATGTCGAAAAGATTGCTCGTGGCCGCTGCAGCCGCCGTGGTGATGCTACTGACGGTGATCGGTTGCGGTCTCTCGGAGAACGACGCCGCCTCGGTGAACGGCGTCCCCATCAGCAAGGAGGCCGTCGATCACCGGATCGAGCTCACCCGGATCCTCTTTCCCAGCGAGGTTCCCGCCGACACCGAGAGCCAGGAGTTCCTCGATTACCGGGGCAAGGTCACCAAGCAGCTGGTGAGCGAGGAGATCGAGCGGCAGGAGGCGGAGAAGCGGGGCCTGAGCGTCAGCGACGAAGAGGTCGAGGATGCCTTGGGCATCTACGTGGAGGACAAGTACCTGGGAAACGTGGAGAAGATGGAGCAGTCCTTCGCCGACCAGGGAGTGAGCGTGGACGACCTGCGCGACGAGATCCGCCGCGATCTCCTGCACCAGAAGCTGCTGAACTCGGTTCGTGACGAGACCGAGGTCACCGACGAGGAGGTAGCGCAGTTCTACGAGGAGAACAGGGACCGCTACGTGTACCCCGAGAAGCGGCAGGTGCGGCAGGTGGTGTGCAACGACCAGGCCACGGCCCAGCAGGCGGCCTCGAGGCTGACCGCCGGCGAGGACATCACCGTGGTGGCCAAGGAGCTTTCGGTGGACGCGGCCACCGCGAACCGGGCCGGCCTGATCGGCATGGTGTCCCGGGACCAGCTGCCTCCCAAGGTGGGCGAGGTGGCGTTCTCGATGCAGGAGAAGCAGGTCTCCCAGCCGTTCCAGGGTGACGACTCCCGCTGGTACGTGCTGCAGGTGGACCTGGTAACGCCGGCTTCCAACAAGACGCTCGAAGATCTCCAGGAAGAGCTCAAGTTCTACCTGCGCAACCAGCGCTGCTCGGAGCGCTGGCGCGAGTACTCCGAGGAGCTCTGGCAGACGTACGATATCAAGTACGCCGAGGGTTATACGCCGCCTCCGGAGGGCGAGTCGGACACCGGCACCGCCACCACGGAAGGCAGCGCGCCGGCGGTGGACCAGTAACGGACGTCCGCGGGAGGCCGGTGACCGCCGGTTGTTCCCGCCTTCAGCCGGGTGACAGGTTTGGCAGGGGGCGCCGCCCGCGCGGGCGGCGCCCCCGCCTCGTTGATTGAGAAAGCGTATTTTTTTCGTATCATCGAGCCCGTTTCCGCCCCTATACCCACGGGGGTTTTTCCCCGATCCGCCATCGGGGCATTCCCTGAGAAAAATAATAAAAATTAACTAAACCACATGCACATTTAGTTAAAATTAATCATGAAAAAGATGGAAATTGGAGTAGACTAATTGCAATTAGAAGAAATTGAGTGCCTGTATCCACTAGGAGGGGTGACTGGGGAAAGCGGTAAGGGGAGCTGTATTCGGGCACCTGAGTTCGGCCGTCAACTGATACGAGACAGGCACGGCCCTTCCTCCACTCGGAAGCCTTCTGTACCACAGCTTCACCGCCAGGACCCGAATGACCCATCAGAATCACCAGGGTGGACGGCGCACTCGATCGGACCGGGTATGAGGAGGTGAAGTGACGCCATCTGAATCCACTCGCGTTTGACGTACGACCCAGACCAAGCCTTCTCCGTTCCACCGGAGAAGCCTCTTGTTTCAATCGTTAGAAAGAGGGTGAAGGAATGAAGGTTGCCATAAGTGAAAACAAGTGGCAGTTCCTCCTGCTGGCGGCGCCACTTGTTCTGATTCTGGCGCTGGCGATCGCCACCGGCGGCATGTCCGGGGCGGCCGACGCCGCTTACGGCGGCTACGGTTGCGCCGGCGTCTACGGCGGCGGCTGTGATGTCGCCCCGTCGGCGTCCTACGGCATCAGTGACCAGTTGCTGTATGTCGCCAACGGTAACGCCAGCAACGTGGCCGTGATGGACGTGGCCACGATGAAGATCGTCGACTACATCGACGTCCCCCGGGCCCCGGACAACCTGGCTCCGGTGTTCTACTGGGAGATCCACGGCGTGGTTCCGTCCGCCGACAGGACCAGCATCTACGCGGTAGGTACCCTGTCCGGTGACGCCAACGACAGCGACGTCTACCAGATCGACACCGCTACCGACGCCGTGATCCGCCGCATCACCATGCCGGATTCACTGGTCGGTTACTGCGGCCTGGAGTACGACCTCAACGACGTCAACTCGAATACCCTCATCGCCGCGAACATGCAGTCCGGCGACGGTATCACCGCGTTCCTCGAGCAGACCTTCGGTCTGCCGCCGGGATCGCTGCCCAGCGGCCAGGGTGGATGGCAGCTCAACGACCTG